>USNR01000007.1 GCA_900556135.1 uncultured Clostridium sp.
AGTGAAGATGCTAGTTACCTGCGACAAGACAGAAAGACCCCATGGAGCTTTACTGCAGTTTGATACTGGGTTTCGATGATTTATGTACAGGATAGGTGGGAGACTAAGAAAGAAAGGCGTCAGCTTTTCCGGAGTCAACCTTGGGATACCACCCTTAAGTTATTGGAATTCTAACTTGTGATCATGAACTGGTCAGAGGACAATGTCAGACGGGCAGTTTGACTGGGGCGGTCGCCTCCTAAAGAGTAACGGAGGCGCCCAAAGGTTCCCTCAGCGCGGACAGAAATCGCGCGAAAGAGTGCAAAGGCAGAAGGGAGCTTAACTGGAAGATAGACATATCGAGCAGATACGAAAGTAGGGCTTAGTGATCCGGTGGTTGTAAATGGAAATGCCATCGCTCAACGGACAAAAGTTACCCTGGGGATAACAGGCTTATCTCCCCCAAGAGTTCACATCGACGGGGAGGTTTGGCACCTCGATGTCGGCTCATCGCATCCTGGAGCGGAAGTACGTTCCAAGGGTTGGGCTGTTCGCCCATTAAAGCGGTACGCGAGCTGGGTTCAGAACGTCGTGAGACAGTTCGGTCCTTATCTGTCGCAGGCGCAGGATATTTGAAGGGATCTGTCCTTAGTACGAGAGGACCAGGATGGACATACCAATGGTGTATCAGTTGTCTCACCAGAGGCACGGCTGAGTAGCTAAGTATGGATTGGATAAACGCTGAAAGCATCTAAGTGTGAAGCCAGCCCTAAGATAAGATATCCCATATCGTAAGGTAGTAAGATTCCACGTAGACTATGTGGTTGATAGGTTGGAGCTGTAAGTGCAGTAATGTATTAAGGTGACCAATACTAATAAATCGAGGGCTTAACCACAAAAGGTTTACCCTAGAACAAGATATTTCTTCTATGTATTTTTGAGTGTGCTAAAATAATATATCAAAAAATTTAAAAATATTTAAAAAAAGTATTTACAAAAAATTCAATAAGTGATATATTATCAAATAGTTACATTAATCAATAATATGTAATCAATATTGAAATAACCAATAAAGGTTCTTTCAATATAAGATAAACTTTTCTGGTGACTATTACTAAGAGGAAATACCTGTTCCCATGCCGAACACAGAAGTCAAGCTCTTACGTGCCGACAATACTCGCGAGTTACCTTGCCTGGAAGATAGGTCATCGCCAGATTTTTTTTATTTTATAAAAAAGAAAAAGCTAGAAATCAGTAAATGAATATTGATTTGTGGCTTTTTTTGACATTTACATAAAATTGTGGTATAATAAACATTGTGTTAAAAATATAAAAGGAGGAACTATATAATTTTGAAAATTATATAGAAATAAATTTATGATTGAAAAGAAAAATCAAAATAAAAGTCCATATATTGTATTAGGAATACGTAAAAAAGCTATGAGCCAAAAAGAAGAAAGTGATAGTAATAAAAGTTATAAGCAAATTGAGTCAGAAAATATAAAGAGAAAAAAAGAGCAAGAGGAATATAACAAAAAAATTAAAGAACAAACCAAAAGATTGTTGATACTAAAATTAAGCGATATAAAAAGAGCCTTAGAAGATGATCCTCAAATTTTAAATGATGACGAAATTTTACACAACTATATTTTGAGCATAATTACTATGTTAAAATCTTATTTAGTAATTAGGGATGATGAACAAAGAGCATTGTTTGAATGCAGTGGGATAACAAATATTGAAGTTGAAGCCAGAAGTGTTCTAGAAGGAATGGAACGCCGTACACTTAGAAAAGGTAAAAATGCATTTGAGATTAATAAAATGCAGCCTGTTCCAATTGACAAAATCTCAAATTCCAATACCAGAGTTAAAGACAGTGAAATAAGAGGAGATTTTAAAGAACATGTGTTAAAACTTTTAAATGATATTCCTGAACATGAACAGATAGCTGGAGCCATGGATAAATTTACAATGTCTAAGGTTTTGGAAATTGTTTATAGAATGGAAGAACAATTTTGGGCTTACTCAAAGATTAATACTGAGGTCAAAAGACAGCAATATATGAAGAGTATATCAATGGAAGCAAAACGTAAATTTTACAAAGAATTGGCCGATGACATTAAGAGCAGAAAAATCAAAATTAGAACTGGTGAAAATAGCCCGAGATGTAGAAGAGTTAAGGGAGAAAAGGCTTCGTCTTTTGCAATAAATAAGGGGGAAAATATCTCTATTCAATTAATAGGTAAGATGAATTATGATATTTTCTTATTGCCTGAAGATGATTTAGGAATTTATAAAATTACAAAATCAAATGGAATTGAAACCTATGCTTTTTCTCCTGTTCGTTTAGATTGGATTACTTCAGAAACTTTAAAAAAGAGTATTGCAATTAAAGAAGAAATTTCAGAGTTGTTATCAGATTCATCTCTAAAGTTTTCACATGAATATCTTGGAGGATATTTAGGTGTTATACCAAGCGAAGAAATTAAGAAATCTGAAATGCAAAAGGTATATGAAAATATTAGCGCATGTCGTATTGCACAGAAAAAAATAAATGAAAGAGGAAAAAAACAAACCAAGAAAGATAATGAGCAGAAAAGCAGAAAAACTGAAGGAGATAATGCAAATGAAAGAAACAAAGAAAATAAAACAAATAAAAAACCAGAAGAAAAATCAGGATTTGATTTCCTTTACAGATAATATGTTTAAACGTAAAATATGGAAAGCAGGAACTTTTATATATCCAATACCTGCAGTTATGGTATCTTGTGGAGATATGGAAAAATCAAATATTATTACTGTTGCATGGACAGGAATCTTGAATACTAATCCAGCAACATGTTATATATCCGTCAGACCAGAAAGATATTCACATGACATCATAAAAAAGAATAAAGAATTTGTAATTAATTTAACAACTAAGAGTTTAGCATATGCAACAGATTGGTGTGGAGTAAAAACAGGGGCAAAAGTAGATAAATTTAAAGAAATGAAATTGCATAAGGAAAAAGCTGAATTTGTTAAAGCACCATTGATTGCAGAAAGCCCTGTATCTATAGAATGTAAAGTGAAAAAGATAGTACAACTAGGAAGCCATGATATGTTTGTGGCAGAAGTACTTTCAATTGATGTTGATGAAAAATATATAGATGAAAAAGGAGCATTTGATATTAGTAAATGTGATTTGATGGCATATGCTAATGGAGGATATTATCAATTAGGAAAGAAAATTGGAAAATTTGGATTTTCTGTTGCTAAAAAGAAAAAAAATAATAAATAAGATGAAAACATCCCTGCAGTTATACAGGGATGTTTTTAATGATGAATTAATTATCTGTTAGTAAAGAAGTGTTCCCTAAATACAGAAACATACATCATTCCGGTATCCGGATTTCCAAAGTTTGTACGAGGATAAGCTCTTTCTGCAGCGAGAATTAAATCTGTGCATAAGTCCCGACCGCAAACCTTTACGTCTCCGGATGATGTGTAGACCTGAGGCAATAGCTCATCAAGTCTTCTAAATAATAATTTTTCCATGAGATCACCTCCATGGTTGATAAGCGTATTATAACAACAAATAATAAAATAGTCAATGTTTTCTTTTTTAGAACAGTGAAAATAAATTTGAAAAATAAAACAATATGTTATAAAATCTAAATGAATCAAAAGTAAAAAAGGTTACATAAAAATAAACTTTGAATTAAGTATATTACTTAAGGAAAATCCTCAACTCTGAAAAATAGTATATAACTAGAATCTCTTCACATTTTCAGCAATTTTATTTAAATATTTTTTTATACCTTTTATAAAAATTATTTAAAATATTTTGTTTTTTTATGTTGATTCTTTAGTAATTTATTGCTATACTTTCATTATGGACAAATTCCTTAAGTAATATACTTAATACAAAATGAAAAATGCTTGTAAACGTTGTAGCTAGAGAGTTTAGCTATAATATAATGGGAGGAACGTCATGCCTAATAATATGATTCAATTAGGAATAGAGATTACCTCTATTGTCTTACGTACCAGACGCATGCTCATTGTTAAGAGAAAATTTCAATTTCTAATTGCGTGTATCATATTTATTAGGTACTGCGCTAGATAGTATATAAACAAGGAAAGAAGTAAAATTTTTAAGGAGGAAGAAGATGAAAGTAACGGATGTAAAAGAAATTAGGAAGAGGAGAAAGCAACAATCAGGCATAACCTTAGTGGCTCTTGTTGTAACTGTAGTTGTGCTATTAATTTTGGCAGGAGTAAGTATAAGATTAGTGCTAGATAATAATGGCATAATAAAGAAGCCAGAAGAAGCAAAGGATAAATATACACAAGGAAAAGCAAATGATCAAACTGATATTGATTTTGCAGAGGATTATATAGAGCAAATGACGGGTGAAAATTCTGATGGAGGAATAAAAACAAAGACTTTAACGGAAGCTAAAGAGGATAGTATGGTAAATAGCATAGAAAAATCAAAAGTTAAATTTTCAGATGGAACAGTAATAATTCCTGAGAAGTTTAAAATTGCCAATGATTCAGCTAACAATGTTGCTGGTGGGGTTGTAATCGAAGACAAAGATGGAAATCAATTTGTGTGGATACCAGTTGATTCGGTAGTAGACTATAAAAGAGTAGCATATTCAAGCAATACAGCGACAGGAACAATTGATACAGATACAAATTCAGAAAAAATAAAATGGTACAGTTCAGCTCCAAGTTCTTGTTACTATATAGAGAAAATGCCGGAAGACGAAAAAGAAAGCATTGAAAAATATCATGGATATTATATAGGAAGGTATGAAGCTGGAGATAAAGAAAGTACAGAGGCAGAAGAACCAGCTATGAGAACAAACGAAAGCTCGACAACAAATACAGTAACTGTAAAAAAAGGACAAGTACCTTATGAGTACGTTAGAAAAAGTAATGCAGTGAGTTTAGCAAAAAATATGAAAGAAAATCAAGGATATATAGCAACAACCAAATTATGTAGTAGTTACGCATGGGATACCGCAATAGAATTTATCCAAAAAACAAATAAAAACTATGGAAATAGTTCTAAAGAGGATAATTATGAAGATACCGAATTTTCCTATACTGATATAAAAGGGAAGAAAAAACCTAAGGCTTTAAATAGTAAGGTGTTAGTACCAACAGGACAAACAACCCCAGTGTGTAACATATATGATATGGGAGGAAATTTAATGGAATGGACAACAGAACGTTGTAAAGGTGGTAGAGATTTGGTTACTGTACGAGGGGGATGGTATGGCTTAGACTACTCGGATTTCCCAGCTGGTGCTCGCAATGATGGGTCGGCTGATGAGTATGGAGGATACGGTTTTCGAATTACTTTATTTATGTAAGTTTTTGAGTACTATGTATAAATCTTAAACTTACAAAAAAATCTCATTTATTAGCAAAAAATAACGTCAAATGATTGACAAATAAGGAAATACATGATAAAATAACTAAGCGTATGTGGTAAGCATACGCTTGTATGAATTATAATAAAGCTAAAAAATGGCTGGAGGTGTATAAAATGGCTGCAAAAGGAGCAAGAGAACCAATAACATTAGAATGTACAGAATGTAAAAGAAGAAATTACATGACAGAAAAAAACAAGAAAAATAATACAGATAGATTAGAAGTAGTAAAATATTGCAAATTCTGTCAAAAACGTACTACACATAAGGAAACAAAATAATCCTTTAAGGGGGAAGCGTTATGCCTAAAGAAGCAAAAAATAAAGAAAATAAAAAAGTAAAAAAGGCTAAGGATAAGAAGAGCTTTTTTAAAGATACAAAAGCTGAGCTAAAGAAAGTAATTTGGCCAACTTCTAAACAATTAGTAAACAATACCTTAGCAGTAATTGCAGTTGTACTTATAATTGGAATCATCGTTTTAGTATTAGATGTTTGTTTCGAAAAAATAAATGAATTTGGAGTAGATAAATTAAAAACAACAATACAATCTTCACAAAGCAATAATGAAGAAACAACAAATCAAAATACAGAAAGCGAATCTACTGATACTGAAACAAGTGAAGCAGAAAACTCAGATGCTACTGTTGAAGGACAAACTGAGTCAACCGAAACTACTTCAGAACAATCAGAAGATACAGCAGAAGGTGCAACAACTGATGATGTTACAGAAAATGCCGAATAATTAATAAAGGAGGCTTATTAGCGATGTCTCAAGAACAATTAGAACCTAAGTGGTATGTTGTACATACATATTCAGGATATGAAAACAAAGTAAAGACAGACCTAGAAAAGAAAATAAAAAATCAAGAACTAGAGGAATTCTTTTTTGATATTGTTGTTCCAATGGAAGAACAAATTGAAATAAAAGATGGAAAAAGAAAAGCTAATCTAAAAAAAGTATTTCCTGGTTACGTGCTAATAAAAATGATAGTAACAGAAGAAACTTGGTATGTAGTTAGAAATACTAGAGGAGTAACAGGCTTTGTTGGTTCTGGAACAGATCCTATACCTCTTACAGAGGATGAAATAAGAAAAATGGGATTTGAAATATCAGAAGTGAAAGTTGATTATGATGTAAATGATTCTATACAAATTATAGACGGACCTTTCAAAGATTATATTGGAACAGTACAAGAAATAAACAAAGACAAACATAAAGTTAAAGTACTAGTATCAATGTTTGGAAGAGAAACACCAGTAGAATTAGAACTTTCACAAGTACAAAAAGTTAATTAGTTTATTATAGAAAACTAATATTAAAATATTATTAAAAGCTCATACTAGGATAGAAAATAATTATATAATATGTGCAGAATAATATATTTAGTATTACTTTTCTATGAAATATAAATTATTTTGTTAATATACAATACTAAAGGAGGTGCAAAGAAATGGCAGAGAAAGAAATCACTAATGTAATAAAATTGCAAATTCCTGCAGGAAAAGCTACACCAGCTCCACCAGTAGGACCAGCATTAGGATCAAGTGGTGTTAATATAATGCAATTTGTTAAAGAATTTAATGATAGAACTGCAAATCAACCTGGAATGATAATACCAGTTGTAATTACAGTTTACAAAGATAAATCTTTTGAATTCATTACAAAAGTACCACCAGTAGCAGTATTAATAAAAAAAGCTGCTAAAATTGAAAAGGCTTCAGGAAAGCCAAATAAAGAAAAAGTTGCAACAATTACAATGGCCCAAGTTGAAGAAATAGCAAAACAAAAAATGCCAGATTTAAATGCAGCATCATTAGAAGCTGCTATGAGCATGGTAAAAGGAACTGCTCGCTCAATGGGTGTAGTTGTAGCAGAATAAAAGTAAAATATGGGAGAGAATATAATCTCGATAGTACCAAAAGGAGGAAAGAAAATGGCAAAAGGAAAAAGATATGCAGAAAGTGCAAAATTAGTTGATAAAACTAAATTATATGGTGCACATGAAGCATTAGAATTAATTGAAAAAATGCCAAAGGCTAAATTCGACGAAACAGTTGAATTACATGTAAAATTAGGTGTTGACTCAAAACACGCTGACCAACAAGTTAGAGGTACAACAGTACTTCCAAACGGAACTGGTAAAACACAAAAAGTATTAGTTTTTGCTAAAGGACCAAAAGCTGACGAAGCATTAAAAGCAGGAGCAGATTTTGTTGGAGCAGAAGAATTAATACCAAAAATAGAAAAAGAAAACTGGTTTGATTATGATGTTATAGTTGCAACACCAGATATGATGGGTGTTGTAGGTAGATTAGGTAAAGTATTGGGACCAAAAGGATTAATGCCAAACCCTAAATCTGGAACAGTAACAATGGATGTTACAAAAGCTATAAATGAAATTAAATCTGGTAAAGTTGAATATAGATTAGATAAAAATAATATTATTCACTTAGGATTTGGAAAAGTTTCATTCGGTGCTAAAAAACTAGAAGAAAACTATGATACAATAATAAATGCAATAATAAAAGCAAAACCAGCAGCAGCAAAAGGACAATACATTAAAAGTGTTGCAATATCTACAACAATGGGTCCAAGTATGTATATTGACCAAAAATAATTTATGATATATAGCCAAAGACAGTAGGCATCTAAGTCCTACCGAGGCATAAGGAACGGAGAATCCAATCTTTATAGCCTCAAAAGGCTATACGGATTGGATTTATTTTTACGGATGTATTAAGGTGGAGAAATATATTAAGATTTAACTATTATAACTTAGTATATATAATTTATATAAACATCCAACATAAAATTAGGAGGTGAATATTAAAGTGGCAAACGAAAAAAACATTGAAACAAAAAAAGAAGAAGTATCAAAATTAGCAGAAGAATTTAAAACAGCTAAAATAATACTTTTAACAGATTACAGAGGAATATCAGTTTCTGATGTAACATCATTAAGAAACGACTTAAGAAATGCAAACGCAGAATATAGAGTTATAAAGAATAATATAACAAAAAGAGCTTTAGATACAAACGGTGAAAGCGGACTAGATGAATTATTAGAAGGTCCAACAGCAGTTGTAATAGGTCAAGAAGATTATTTAGAACCAGCTAAAGCAATATACAACTTTACAAAAACACATGATTTCTACAAAATTAAAGGTGGAATTATTGAAGGTAAAGTAATGACTGCAGACGAAATAATAACACTTGCAAAATTACCATCAAGACAAGAATTACTTGCAAAACTTGCTGGTGCATTGCTTGGAAATATTACAAAACTTGCAGTTGCGCTTGATCAAGTTAAAGTACAAAAAGAAGCATAAAATTTTAATGAAAAGCTTCGTACTACTTAGTTAATCTACGTTTAAAAATATGTTCAATGTACAAAAGTACACCTAATATATTTTTGACTTGATTGCCTTGTATTACTTGCTTTTGATTAAAATTAGCTAAATTAATTATAAACTTGTTTTTAATTAATTTAAGAAATATTATGATTAAATTCACATTGCCGTGAAATTAGAACGAAAAGTTCAATAAATAAAAAATATATAAGGAGGAAATTAAAAATGGCAAAAATAGATGAATTATTAGAAAGCATTGATGCTTTATCAGTAGCTGAGCTAGCTGAATTAGTAAAAGGAATAGAAGAAAAATATGGAGTATCTGCAGCTGCAGTAGCAGCACCAGTTGCAGGAGCTGCTGCAGGAGCAGCAGCTGAAGAGAAATCTTCATTTGATGTTGTATTAACAGATGTAGGAGCAAACAAAATCCAAGTAATCAAAGTTGTTAGAGATGCAACAGGATTAGGATTAAAAGAAGCTAAAGATTTAGTTGATGGAGCTCCTAAAACAGTTAAAGAAGGTGCTTCTAAAGAAGAAGCTGAAGAATTAAAAGCTAAATTCGTTGAAGCTGGAGCTACAATCGAATTAAAATAGTTAATAAAGAGACCTTACTACTTGTTAGTAGGGTCTTTTTTTAGTTAGTTATTTGGTGTAAAATGATAAAATTTAGAAGGAAATAAAGCATAAATGTTGAGGGGTTGTGGCTACAAACAATTGAAAAATCAGGGAAAAGATGATATAATGGCAATATGATTATGGTGCAAGACATAATTAATTTTATATCAAAGGAGTGTTGCGAATGCGACTTCCATCATTTGGATTTGAATCCAAAAAGTATGAGGAAATTAATTGCAGTTGGAATGCAGGAGAAGCGTGTATAAAGTACAAAGTTTCGGCTAGCGATAAGAAACGTTTTGATGTACTCTGCAAAGATTATAGAGCTAGAGCACGGAAAATGAGTGAGGTTAGGACAGAGTGTATTAATGGTACGAAGATATATACACAGGACTTCTACATAGGCTAATAAAAAAATACTTACTACTTGCATAGTAAGTATTTTTTTTATTAAGATGTTGAAAATTTATAAATGTTAATATATAATTTTTGCAAAGGGGGGATAAATTTGAAAAGAAACAAAGGATTATTGTTTAGTGTAATTTTACTCGGAATACTAATGCTTTCTTTAAAAGTTAATGCAGCTAGTTCTTCAACTTACTTTGAGGGAAAATCTATAACTATTGAGCAACAAGAAAATTTTGAATTGATTACTACCGAAATAAATATAGATGAAGAAAATTCTTTAATAGAAAATTCATTCATTGTAAGGAATGCTACAAATAAAGATATAACAACAAAAATACAAATTCCAGTAGCTGGTAAAGTTCTTGTAGAAAAAACAGAGAACTTTGAGTTAACTATAAACAATAATAAAGTAAAAGCTATGGCGGATGAAAATGGAGTGATAAATTTAAATATTAAGTTTACTCCAAATGAAGCCAAAGAAATTACATTAAAATATAATACTGATAATGATTTAAAAAATGCAAAAGTAATAAAATACTTATTGGAAGATTGGAATGGATATACAATAAAAAAATTTAAAGCAACAATAAAACTTGCAGAAGAGGATGTACCATTGGTAACAGCGATATATCCAGAATGTTATGAGTTTAAAGATAATACCATTTCAGTTGAGTATTACAACTTTAAAGTTAATGCATTGTCTAACAATGTGATTGTTGAAAAAGAGACATATAAGGATTTGTTATATGGACAAGATAGCAATTTTACTGATGCAGAAACTAAAGTATTGAAAAATGCTAAAACTCTTATAAAAAACGGACTCACAATAGACTATGAAAAAGAGAAAAAAACATCACAAATAGCTTCAGGAACGGGAAGTAGAGAAATTACTGCAATAGATAATGCAAATGTGATAGAGCATTATTTAAACGATAATGGGTTAAAGTATGGTTCAAATAGTATCATAGAATCAATATGTGAGTATGCCATTTTTAAACAAATTGTTAAAGACGGAAGGCTAGATTTAAGAGATCAAGCATTTAGGACGCAAAGGGAAATAAGCTCAGACTGGAATTATCCATTAACAGAAGAATATATAGAATCTCAATCTCCTAAAGAGGATTATCCACTATATGGTAAAAAAGTGTGCATAGACTACGTTGAATCCGAGGGAGATAAGGAATTATATATATATAGGATGACAAAAGAGGCAGAAGACTCTACTGATAATGAATATGATTATGTAAAAACATCAGAGTGGGATATTTTAAAAATAAAAAACCACCGTTTTTGGTATTATTGTAAGCCGGGAGCTAGAATGATATATGTAGGACAAGATATTTCAGGAAACAAGCTGAATGTTACTGAACAAGAAAAGATTGAATATATAAACATGATTAATGCAGACTTGTATATAAGAATGATTATATATGATGGAAATGTAAAAACAACACATTTATTCGAAGGAATTACTGATGCTACAGGAAAAGCACAATATGATGAACATGAAGGTTGGATCACGGGAATGACAGCATATTACAGAAATGAAGATAGACAAATTGCTACAGGGTATGTTTCTTATTCGGAAGATGTTATAGCTTTTAAGGATTATTATAATAACGGAACATATACAAATAAGTATTATTCTGAGGTAATTAATAAATTTTCTAATGATGTCATTTCTGACAATAGTAAAGTTCCAACAATTGCTCATAGCATAGGATATAGAACAACAGAAGAAGGAAAATATGTTATTAATTTCTTCGGAGGAACATGTTATTCAAATGGACTAGGAGAAATTGAGGGTGCAATTAATACAAGTAGAGCACAGGAACTTATTAATAGTAATAAAGAACAGAATGAGAAAATCAAGAGTAGTGTAGAAAAAGAGATAGAGGATATAACAATAAGTAAACAAACTGGAATTGTGATAGAAAAGACAAATAATGATAGTCAACAAAATGAGGAAAAGAATAATGCAATTGATTATCAGAATAAAGATTTTTGGATTTTGAATGGAATCGTATTTGCAATTTTTATATGTATTGCGCTATTGATAATAAAAGCTATTAAATCTAAAAAGAATAGATAAAATTAATTTTGTAAGGGGAAATATTATGGAAAAGAAAAAAACAAATTTTAGTACAGCTATAATTGTTGTAATTTTAATATTATTAGTGGTTATAGGAATAGCCTATTATATGATATATGTAAGAGAACCAGAAACAAATTATAATAATGCTTTGGTTCAAAATACTGAAACAAACAATGAAGATAAGAAGAAAATAGAAAGCTTTTCTATGACAGAGGAAGAGTTCCCAAAGGTTGATGGGGCTACTGCAATGCTACCAATGATTGGAGAGATAACAAAATCAGTGTTAGGATATAATGAGGAACAGGCACAAAAATATTTAGATGAAAATACTCATGGAAAAACAGCAAAAGTATATGCTAGCTTAATCAACAAAGAAAAAGATTTAATATTTGTATCAGAGCCATCTGATGATATATTAAACCAAGCAAAAGAAGCGGGTGTGGAATTTGAAATGATTGGCATAGGTCTAGACGGATTTGTATTTTTAGTAAATGAAGAAAATTCAGTAAAATCACTAACAATAGAACAAATTCAAAAAATATATACAGGAGACATCACCAATTGGAAAGAAGTTGGTGGAGATGATGCAAAAATAGTTGCATATCAAAGAGAAGAAAATTCAGGCAGCCAAAACTTGATGGAAAAAATGGTAATGAAAGGTTTAAAAATGAAAAAACCAGAAAGTCAAGATTTAAGAATAGAAGTTATGGAAGGACTTATTGATGCGGTATCATCATATAAAGATAGCAAGTATTCTATAGGATATTCAATATACTTATATGCAAAAGAACAACATGTAAAGAGCAATGTAAGATTCTTAGCGATAAATGGTATTGAAGCTACTGATGAGAACATAGCCAATAAAACATATCCACTAACAAAGGTTGTTTATGCAGTACTTAGAAAAGATGAACCAGAGAATAGTAATGCTAGAAAATTGGTTAATTGGCTAAAAACTTCAGAAGGAAAGAAAGTCGTAACTGCTGGTGGTTATGTGGCTACAAATGATTGATAAATCAAGGCAAAGATGTTATAATAAAAATATGATTATGGTGCAAGACATAATTAAAATGTTGAAGAGGAGGATTTGCAAATGCAATCACCGTTTTGTGGAAGAAACAAAAAATATTCTGGCTATGTGAGAGTGAACGTAGTTAGTGATAATGGACGGATGCAAGTTGACATATATGCAGAAAATAAGAGGGATTTGAAAAAACTCTGGAAGCAATATGAAGAAGAAGCTACGTTCATTAGTAGGGTAGAAACTACCGTCAAAGACGGTAGGAAAGTGTATACGCAAAAATTTGTGTATGATGCCCTGTGCAAATAATATACAAAAAGGACTTACTACTTGCATAGTAAGTCTTTTGATTTGCTTAATTCTTTTTCTAACTTTTCAACTGTTTTGTTATTAACAAATTGTTCAGCTTGCTTTATTGTAAATTCAAATAATTTTTCATCACTGCTACCATGAGCCTTTACAACAGGTTGCTTTACACCTAAGAATAATGCCCCACCATATTCTTTATAATCCATCATTTTTTTAAATCTATTAATTGCAGGAAGTGTTGGAATAGAACCAATAATTGAAAAAATATTTTTCTTTAAACTTTCAGATAAAGATTTTTTTATTAATTTTCCCATTCCTTCTACAGTCTTTAGAAATATATTTCCAGTAAAGCCATCTGCAATAACAGCATCTACTTTGCCAGAGAATGCATCTCTTCCTTCTATATTTCCAATGAAGTTAATTCCTAGTTCTGAAGATTTTTCTTTTAAAAGTTTATAGCTTTCCTTTATTAACTCATTTCCCTTAGTTTCTTCAGTTCCAATATTTAAAAGCCCAATTGCAGGATTCTCGATTCCTAAAGCATCTTTTATATAGATACTAGACATTTGAGCAAATTGCAATAGATTTATTGGTTTGCAATTTGTGTTTGAACCACAATCCATTAGAACTAATCTCTTATGGTAAGAAGGCAATATTCCAGCTAAAGCAGGTCTATCAACACCTTTAATTCTTCCAACTAGTAAAGTTGCACCAGTAAGTAATGCACCAGAGTTTCCAGCAGATATAAATACGTCGCCTTTTCCTTCTTTTAAAAGATTAAAACCAACAACCATAGAAGAATCCTTTTTTTGTCTAATTGCTACTGTTGGAGTATCTTCCATTTCGATAGTTTCAGTTGCATTGTATATTTTTAATCTAGGAGAAATTTCTGAAATATCCTTATCATAAAACTCTTTTATTTTACTTTTTATAACTTCTTCTTGTCCAATTAGCCATACCTCGGCTTCTATTTGATTTATAGCTTTTACAGCCCCTTTAATATTAGCATCTGGAGCATTATCTCCGCCCATAGCATCTAACAAAATAATCATATAATTGCACTCCTTTTTTGCAATGTGAATTATAAACTATGATAATTCACTTTTAACAACATATACTATACACTAAATTTTGAGAAAAATCAATGATTAAATTTCAAGTTAGAACACATAGTCTGGAATAAAAAGAAATTAATATTAAACAGTCTACTAAACTGTTTTGCCTCATTATATTCGGCACGTCCTTTTCGATTCCTTTGCATTTTTCTAAAATAAAAAGATATAACATCGAGTGAGTTATATCTTCAAATATGGAGGCGACGATCGGAATCGAACCGATGAATCAGAGTTTTGCAGACTCGTGCCTTACCGCTTGGCTACGTCGCCATATAATCTTTAATTAATTATATGATAAAGGTGTATTTTTATGAACATATTTATCAATTTTAAAAATGAATAATGAAAAATAAATAATAAACTTGCTTTATAAAACTAAATAAATTATTTATTATTCATTATTCTATTTATGAGTAACAATGCATTACTTATTTGGAGCAGGTAACGGGAATCGGACCCGTAACTTAACCTTGGCAAGGTTATGTTTTACCACTAAACTATACCTGCATTTATAGAATTTTCAAAGTAAAGGCTTCATCTTGGCAAGGCGATACTCTATAAACTAGGCTATTCTCGCAAAAGTAAAGCATTATTATAATAACACATTTACAGACGAGATGTCAAGCAAAATTTGACAATTTTGTGAATTTGAGTTATAATAGGAAACAGTTGTTACCTGTAAAGGTAAAGAAGAGATTTTAATTTATATATGTTTATAAAAATAAATGTACGGACGGATTTATAAGAATATTGTAATAATGTATCTAAGAGATTATGGATATATTGTATTTTTGCATGCAAAAGAGGAAATAATTTATAAATAGATATAGATAAACTTGTATTAATTATACTTTATAATATTAGTTTTTAGAATAATTAAGAGAGTCAAAGTTAATAATACAGTAACAACAAATAAGGAGATATAGTTTGAAAAATAGTATTTCAGGCTAAATTAAAGTAGAAAAAGAAAGGAAAGAAAAACAGAAAATGACAGAAGAAAATAAAAAAGTTACTTCTGAGACAACTCAGAAAAAGAGAAGTGGATATAGTAGAAGAAAAAGTTATCCAAAAAAAGATAATGTAGAAGAAACAGTATCTACAGATTTAGTAAAAGTTAAAAGTGAAAAATACTTAACAAGAACAGCTAGCAAGAGTATAGCTAAAAAAGAAGATTTTAGATTTAAAAAACCTAATTTAAAAATTATTCCATTAGGTGGTATTGAAGAAATTGGAAAGAATATCACAGTATTTGAGTATGGAGATGATATTATAGTTGTAGACTGTGGTATAGAATTTCCAACTGACGATATGCTAGGAATTGACATGGTAATTCCTGATGTAACGTATTTAGTAAAGAACAAAGATAAAATAAGAGGAATGGTTATAACTCATGGGCACGAGGATCACATTGGTTCTATTCCATATGTGTTAAAACAAGTAAATATGCCTATCTATGCAACAAGGCTAACTATAGAGTTAATAAAAAACAAACTTGAAGAACATAATTTATTAAGAAGCACAAAGTTGCATGAAGTAAAGCAAGGACAAACTGTAAAACTTGGAAAGTTTTCAGTTGAATTTATAAGCAGTTGTCATAGTATACCAGATGCTGTAATGCTTGCAATTCATACACCAGTGGGAACCGTCATTCATACAGGAGATTTTAAAATTGATTACACACCAATAGATGGTAAGAAAATGGACTTAGGAAGAATTGCAGAACTTGGAAATAAAGGCATTTTAGCATTGATGTCTGATAGTACTAATGCTGAAAGAAAAGGATTTACAATGTCTGAAAGTTCAGTTGGTGAAGTTATAGACAAATTATTTATAAATTGCACAAAGAGAATAGTTGTGGCAACATTTGCATCTAATGTACACAGAGTTCAACAAATTGTGGATTGTGCAGTAAAATATAAAAGAAAAATCGCAGTTTGTGGTAGAAGTATGCAAAACATGATAGAAGCCGCAATGAAAATTGGTTATATAAAAGTTGAAAAAGATGTATTTATAGATATAGACATGATAAAAAATTATACTGATGAACAGTTAGTTATAATTACAACAGGTAGCCAAGGTGAAACCATGTCTGCATTAACAAGAATGGCAGCAGGAAATCATAAGAAAGTTACAATAACACCTAATGATTTAGTAATAATTTCAGCAAATCCAATACCAGGAAACGAAAAATCAGTTTCAAAAGTTATAGATGATTTGATGAAAATAGGAGCAGATGTTGTATATAGCTCTTTAGCAGACGTTCACGTATCTGGTCATGCTTGTCAAGAAGAACAAAAATTAATATTGTCTTTAGCAAGACCTAAATATTTCATACCAGTCCATGGTGAATATAGACAATTATTAGCACATGCAGAAACTGCTAAGAAATTAGGAATGCCTTCTCAAAATATATTTATTACAACAAATGGTAGAACATTAGAAATGAATGAGCAAGAAGCTAAGTTTACGACTCTAGTTCCATCAGGAAAAGTTTTAGTAGACGGTTTAGGTGTAGGAGATGTTGGAAATATAGTTTTAAGAGATAGACAACACTTATCACAGGATGGATTAATAGTAATAGTACTAACAATGGATTCAAGTACAGGAGAAATAGTATCAGGTCCAGATGTAATATCAAGAGGATTTGTTTATGTAAGAGAATCAGAAAACTTGATGGAAGATGTTAAAAATGTTATAAAAGAAGAAGTTGAACAATTTGAACAAAAACATATAACAGATTGGTCTACAATAAAATCAACATTAAAAGATAACTTGAGAGACTATATATTCCAAAAAACAAAAAGAGATCCTATGATTTTACCAATTATTATGGAAATCTAAATTAAATATAACACCTTATAAAGGAAGCAAAGCTTTAGAAGATAAGTAAAAATCAGTCAAAGAGGAATATTCCCACTGGCTGAAAGGAGGAGAAAAATATGGATTATAAAGATTTAGCAAATTTAATTTTTCCAGATGCAAAACCTGTGGAATATTATGAAGAAAAATATCCAGAGAGAAACTTACCAGAAGGTGCAATAGTAACAAGATTTGCACCTAGTCCTACTGGATTTGTACATATAGGAGGTTTATACCAAGCCTTAGTTGCAAAATTATCAGCTAAAAAAACGCAAGGTGTATTTTTCCTTAGGATAGAGGATACAGATCAAAAAAGAGAAATAGAAAATGGAGTTACAGATATTGTTAATTCTTTAAAAGACTTTGATATGTCTCCAGACGAAGGAATGATAAATGATAAAGAGGAGATTGGAAATTATGGACCATATAAACAATCTTTAAGAAAAGAGATTTATCAGGCTTATGCTAAACGTTTTATAGAGATGGGAAAAGCGTATGCATGTTTTTGCAATGCAGAGGACCTAGAAGCTATGAGAAAAAAACAAGAAGCGGCAGGTGTAAGAACAGGATATTATGGAGTATGGGCAAAATGTAGAAATTTATCTGTTGATGAAATGATTGAAAGGATAAATAATGGAGAGAAATATATAGTTAGATTTAAATCTCCAGGAAGAGAAGATAGAAAGATAAGACACAAGGATGTTATAAAAGGCAATGTTGATTTTCCAGAAAATGATCAGGATATCGTAATAATAAAAGCTGATGGACTTCCAACATACCATTTTGCACATCTAGTGGATGATCATTTAATGAGAACAACTCATGTAATAAGAAGTGATGAGTGGCTATCTTCAGTGCCATTACATTTACAATTATTCAACGAAATGGGATTTAAGGCACCTAAATATGCTCATATTTCTCCAATTATGAAAAATGATAACGGAAATAAGCGTAAGTTGAGTAAGAGAAAAGATCCAGAAGCTGCAGTCTCTTACTATTCTGAATTAGGAGTTCCAAAATCAGCTGTTAAAGAATACTTATTAAATATTGCAAATTCAAATTTTGAAATATGGAGAAAACAAAATCCAGATAAAGAAATAGAAGATTTTGATTTTCAATTAAATAAAATGAGTGTTAGCGGAGCTTTATTCGACATGGTAAAACTTTTAGATGTTTCAAAAAATGTAATATCTAAATACAGTGCTGAAAGAATTTATAATGAATCTATCGAGTGGGCTAAAAGATACGACAATGAATTATTAGAGCTTTTAAACAATAAAGAGTATTCTATTAAAGTATTAGGAATTGAACGTGGAAAAGCAAAACCTCGTAGAGATATTGCTAAATGGTCTGATGTTAAAGATTGCATTGAGTATATGTATGATGATAAATTCTTTGTAAGCAAAGAAGAATATGATTTTGATAAAATAAATGATAAAGAAGAAATCAAAAAAATATTAAGTTCATATATGTCAAAATATTATAACAAAGAAGATGATCAACAAACATGGTTTGGAAAGATTAAAGACCTAGCTGAAGAATTAGGTTATGCAAGAGAAGTTAAAGAATACAAAAAAGAACCTGAAAAATGGCCAGGTCATGTTGGGGATATTTCAACAGTATTAAGAGTTGCTATAACAAAAAGAAGAAATACACCAGATTTGTATGAGATAATGCAAGTATTGGGAAGTGACTCAGTGGCAAGAAGGATAAATTTGATTACAGAAAAATAAAACAAATTATAAGACTAGTATGAACTTTACTAGTCTTATTTGTTAATGATAAAATAAGCATATGTAATTTGAAAAGTATTATAATGTGGTTATAAATAAAATTAAGGTAAAATAGAGGTGGTTAAAATGGAATACAGTGTAGGAGATATAGTTGAAACAAAAAAGCAACATCCATGCGGTAGTAACAAATGGGAGATAACAAGAGTAGGGGTAGATTTTAAATTGAGGTGTTTAGGATGTGGACACGTATTAATGATGGAAAGACAAAAGGCTTTAAAAATGATAAAGCGGAAAAGAAAAATAACCAAAGAGAAATGATATGATGAGATAAAAGAATAAGAAAAATTGTAAGCTGTGTTAAAAATATTAAAACACAAAAAGAATCCCCCATCGGAAAACCGACGGGGGTAAGGATTAATATGCAGGTTCAAAACCAATGCTCGCCAAGGTCTGAACGAGTCTCTCATACTTGGCCTCATCGGAGGGGAGAACAAAAGTGACTTCGTTCTCAGCCGTTTTCCAGAAAAAGCCCATTTCTTCCATTTCAGGAATTTCATCGATTAGAGCAAAGATAAGATCTTCGTCATCGATCCGGTAGATTTTCACAGTGGGAAAAGTGTAAGAACTCATGCGCTATTCCTCCTTAATATTTTATAGTCCCTATTGGAACCATGATTTAATAATTATACCATAGAATTACAGTAAAATCAACATAAATCGACAAAAAACACCTAATCTAAGGAAAAATCTATATATTTTTCTAAAAAATTCCATACATTTTCACCATAAATACGCCTTTCTGCAGAATATGGAAGAAAAGTTAAGTCCTTAAGAGGGTTCAATTCCTCTTGAAGTCTAATAACTTCATTATCAACTTTAGTAATAGCAATTTTATCAGCCTTATTAGCAATAATTAAACAAGGTAAATTACAATGAATAATGTAATCATACATAAGTCTATCATTACTCGAAGGACTGTGACGTATGTCTATTAAAAATACAATTAGTGCAATGTTTTTGCTAGTTGACAAATACTCCTCAATAAAAGAACCAACTCTAGCTTGCTCTTGCTTAGACATTTTGCTATAACCATACCCAGGTAAATCAACAAAATAGAATTTTTCATCAATATTATAAAAATTAATCTGTCTGGTTTTACCAGGTTCACTACTTGTTCTAGCTAATTTCTTTCTGTTAAGCATTGTGTTAATAAAGCTTGATTTTCCAACATTAGATTTACCAACTAAAACTATTTGAGGTAAATCATTTTGAGGATATTGTTTAGGGCTAACAGCACTAATTTCAAATTTAGGATTCTTTATAATCATATACAATTTCCTTTCTTTTAATTAACGGAGATATTCCTTTTTAACCAGCAGGAGGGTTCCCACTGGCCAAAGGAAATTTTTAGCGAATAGGTTCTAATTTTTCTTTTCCACCCATATATGGACGTAAGATTTCAGGTATTATAACACTTCCATCTTCTTGATAATTGTTTTCTAATACAGCAATTAATCCTCTTGGAGTAGCAACTACTGTGTTGTTTAAAGTATGTGGATAATAGTTACCCTTTTCGCCTTTTACACGAATTCCTAAACGTCTAGATTGTGCATCACCTAAGGTAGAGCAACTACCAACTTCAAAATATTTTTGTTGTCTTGGACTCCAAGCTTCTACGTCGCAAGATTTTACCTTTAAGTCTGCTAAGTCTCCACTACAACATTCTAACTGTCTTACAGGAACATTCCAACTTCTAAATAAGTCGACTGTAAGCTTCCACATTTTGTTGTACCAATTCATAGAGTCTTCAGGCTCACAAAGAACTATCATTTCTTGTTTTTCAAATTGATGAACACGATATAATCCTCTTTCTTCCAAACCATGAGAACCAATTTCTTTTCTGAAACAAGGAGAATAAGAAGTCATGTTAATTGGAAGATCAGATTTTTTGATAAGTTGACCTTTAAATCTACCAATCATAGAATGTTCAGAAGTACCTATTAAATATAGATCTTCTCCTTCAATCTTGTACATCATAGCATCCATTTCTTCAAAACTCATAACACCTGTAACAACATCACTGCGAATCATAAATGGAGGAATTGCATAAGTGAAACCAGCATTTATCATGTAATCTCTTGCACATGCAAGCATTGCTTCATGAAGTCTTGCAACATCACCAATTAAATAATAAAAACCAACACCACTAGTACGTCCTGCAGATTCTTTATCCATTCCATTAAATTTAGCAATTATGTCTGCATGGTGAGGAATTTCGTAAGATGGAACTGTAGCTTCTCCAAATCTTTGAACCTCAACATTTTCAGAATCGTCTTTTCCAATTGGAACAGAAGCATCCATAATGTTTGGAATTTTCATCATTCTAGATTTTATTTCATCAGAATATTCAGCTTCTAATTTTTCGTTTTCGGCCAATTCATCATTTATTTTTTTAACTTCAAGCTTAGTTTGTTCAGCTTCTTCTTTTTTTCCTTCTCTCATTAAAGAGCCAATCATATCACTTAAAGAATTACGTTTAGCACGAAGCTCGTCCCCTTTTAGCTTAGCAGCTCTATTTTTTTGATCTAAATCAATAACTTCATCAACTAATGGAAGCTTTTGATCTTGAAATTTGTTTTTGATGTTTTGTTTTACAACATCAGGATTTTCTCTCAAAAATTTAATATCTATCATAATTTCCCTCCTAGAATTTATTATGTATTTGTTATATATAAAAAAATCACTCTTATGCAAAAACATAAGGGCGACATATATATCACGGTACCACCTTAATTAACTAATTAAAATTAGAACTCATAAGTGCTTATAACCTAGCACAACTCGGGTTAGCTTTACTAACAGCTCTAAAAGTAGATTCACAAAATATTTTAAACTATTTTCACCAACCATAGTCTCTCTTTATAAAATTTAGATTGCTACTAATCTTTTATACTAACGCCTTAATATGTACAATATTATATTACATAAAATAGGAAAAGTCAACTGATATAGTATATTATTTGTGAGCATTATGAGAAATATGCATAATTCTGGAAAAAAAAGAAATAATAAAATAACAAGTAAAAAAGATTTTTATACGAGGAGATAATAATGCCAATACTTATTGAACTGATAAAGTTTTTATTATATTCATTTGCAATAGTAGTTATATCAAAATATTTATTAGTACCAACGTTACGAAAATTATCAGCACTTCTTAATTTAGGACCAAAAGCATCTGGTAATATAGCAGGAATAGCAACATCAGTTCCTGAATTGCTAACTGTATCTTTTGCGGCATATGCGGGATTTATAGATACGGGAATTTATAATGTTTTAAGTTCGAATGTGATTAATTTAATCCAATACTTGTGTGCAATATACTTAAATAAAAATCAAAAATATATCAGAAACAAAGCCATAAGAATAGACATTATAATGGTAATTATCACAATAATAATACCAGCAATTATTGTTGTAGCAGACATAGAATTGAATATGTTTGCAGTTATAATCTTCATTATAATGTTAGGGTTGTTTTATTATATCAATTTAAATTCACATAAATTGTACTTAAAATTACAAGACGAGCAAATTGAAAAAGAAGAGAATAGTAAATATGAACAGGAAGAAAAATTATTAGAAAAAGGTTCTAAAGAAATAATACAAGTAATAATTAATATTATATATATAATATTGATTACCATAGCGTTATATGTAATAGGAAATTTATTAAGCGATAATTTAACAAGTTTAAGTACAAGATTTAATCTACCAGAAATTATTTTAGGAATTGCTTTAGGAGTAATTACAAGTATACCAGAGCTTATAACATTTACAGAAGCTCAGAGAAAAGCAGACAATCAGAACGTAGGAGCAGAGCTGGGAGTAGTAGAAGCAACAAACAATTTATTAACATCAAATTTGTTAAATTTATTTGCAATTCAATCAATAGGAATTATTATATTTAATTTATTTGGAAAATAAACAAAATTTGCACATATAGGAGGTAAATATGCGATTTGAAGAATACGTGAGTGAAAAAAAGATAAAGGATTCAAATGAGGAAGAAGAAAAGAGAGAAATTATTGTAAGCATAATAAGAACGAAAATGGAATTAGATAATAACAGAAAGAATTTTGAATTTGCCGAGGAAGAATTAATAGATTATTATTTGTATCAAATAAAGGCTAATCAATCAAAGTTAGATTATTTAATAAAAAAAGCAAAGGATAAAAAAATAATGGTAAATTTAGTAGACAAAATAAAATATGATGCTGTTTAATATAGTTATATTTGTCCTGCCAATATAATATAAATGTTATATGAGGTGATATAAGTGGATATAAAAATGATTTTGATATATGTATGTTGTTTTATAGGAATAATAATAGTTGGAAAAATTTTTATTGTTCCTATAAAATTGATTATAAAACTGCTAGTAAATTCTATAATTGGAATTATATTATTGTACATAATAAATTTAATAGGAACTGCGTGGGGATTACATATTGGCATAAATGCGATAACTGCAATATTTGTTGGTTTATTAGGAATACCTGGGGCAATTTTACTAGCTATAATAGCGTGATGTACAGATGCTATCCTAAAAAAACAAAGGTAGATTTTTTTTCTACCTTTGTTTTTTATAACTATATTTAATTATTCAACTGTTACAGATTTTGCAAGGTTCCTTGGTTTGTCTACATCTAATCCCTTATCTTTAGAAATGTAGTAAGATAGCAATTGAAGCGGAATTACAGACAATATAGGAGAGATTAATTCATCTGTTTCTGGTATATCTATAACATGGTCAAAGTTAACATTTGGCAATATTTGATTTGTTATAATTAAAGTTTTGGCACCTCTTGTAATAACTTCTTGTATGTTACTAATTGATTTTTCAACTAATTCTTTATCTGTAATTATTCCTATTACTGTAACACCATTTTCGATAAGTGCTATTGGACCATGTTTCAGTTCACCTGCTGCATATGCTTCAGAGTGAATGTACGAAATTTCTTTAAGCTTTAAGGAACCTTCTAGAGCAACATTATAGTCGTTACCTCTTCCTAAAAAGAACATGTCTTTTTGAGTATATATTTTATCTGCAAATTCTTTAATTTTTTCAGCCTTTTCTAAAACAGCTTCAATTTTAGAAGGTAAATCAAGTATTTCAGATTTTAGATTTTCTAATCCTTTTTCAGGATATGAACCTAAAATCTCAGCAAAATAGATTCCTAAAATTGCTATAAGTACAACTTGAGATGTATATGCCTTTGTAGAAGCAACAGCAATTTCTGGACCAGCATGAGTGTAAACCGTGTAATCTGCTTCTCTAGTTATAGAACTACCTATAACATTAGAAATGGCTAAAGTTTTAGAGCCTTTTGATTTAGCAAGACGAAGTGCAGCCAGTGTGTCTGCAGTTTCTCCAGATTGACTAACATAAATACATAAAGTTTTTTCATCAATTATTGGGTCCATATATCTAAATTCGGATGCAATATCTACTTCAACAGGAATCCTGCATAATTTCTCTATAACTTTTTTCCCAATTAAGCCTGCATGCATAGCGGTTCCACAAGCTACTATAAATATTTTATTTATAGATTGAAGATATTCTTTGGAAATATCTATATCATTAAAACTACATTTCTCTCCAAGTTTGAATCTAGAACCTACAGTTTCTCTTATTGCTGTTGGTTGTTCATATATTTCTTTTAGCATGTAATCTTCATAGCCATTTTTTTCAGCACTAGAAGCGGCCCACTCAATATTTTTAATTTCTTTATTGTGAACATCTAGACTGCTATCATAAAAACTTACTTTGTCCTTTGTAATAAGGGCGAATTCATTATCATTTAAAAGATAAAATTCCTTTGTATATTTTAAAACAGCAGGAATGTCAGATGCCACAAAGTTTTCTCCATTTCCTTTTCCTATTACTAAAGGACTATCTTTTCTAACAACTATAATACTGTCAGGAAATAAAGACGACATAACTTCTAATGCATAGCTTCCTTTTAAGTCGTCTATTGTACACTTTACAGCCTTTAGAAATCTATCAATCCCCTTAGAAATCTTATCATTTGTAAAGTGATAATGTATTAAATTAGGAATAACTTCTGTATCAGTTTGAGATTTAAAAGTATATCCATTAGACTGCAAAAATTTTTTTAAGTCTGCATAATTTTCAATAATTCCATTATGGACTACCGCAAATGTATTATGGCAATCCATATGAGGATGAGCATTTTCCTTAGAAGGGATACCATGAGTTGCCCATCTAGTATGAGCTATTCCAATAGTACCTTTTAAATTTTTTACTCCATCTAAATTTTCTAAGTTAGCAACTCTACCCTTTTCTTTATTAATAACAATTTTACAATCCTCTAAAGTTGCCATACCAGCAGAGTCATAGCCTCTATATTCTAAACTTAATAATCCATCAATTAAAACTTCTTTAGCTTTTTTATTTCCAACGTATCCAACGATACCACACATAAAAATACCTCCTAAACTAATTTAAGGTATATGGTACGGATATACCTTTATGATATTATATTACAGAATATAAAAAAATAGCAAGTACATAAAAAGAACAAAACTGAAATTTTTAATTCTCAATCTTAACTTCAAATTTTATATTATAGTGCTTAATAAAATTGAAAATCCAGAAGGCCACAAAATGTAGCACTTCTGGATGAGAATATTACAAGCCAATAGAAAAATTTTCTAAAAAGCTCTGCATATCCTGGGACGTTTTAAAGACGAGTGTGAAAGATGCAACGGCATTAAGCTTTTTTGGAAAGTGGCTTAAAAACATACTATTATTGCTATCCGCTAATGTAGAAGGAATCACTGAAGGATAAGACCGTTGAATCCTTGTTATTAACGAGATAGCGGTAGAAATAATAATGTTGTTTACACTCACAGAGCCAACATAAATGTTAAGGTTAAGTGGGCTGCCTTGTTGCATTGCAATGCAAAGAGAAGAGTCGTCCATAAATTTCCCTCCTAAAAAAGTATATTAATATTATATAATATTTTACATAAAAAGTAAAGCGACATGAAGATATTTTTAGAAATGAAATACTGAAGATTAGTAGCTTTAAGCAGAAGAACCTTGAACAGAGAAACAGCAATGTGGTATAATGATACTTAGAGGGAAAGAAAATGTTTGATATAGAAAAAGAGTTAAAAAAACTACCCGCAAAACCAGGAGTGTATATAATGCATGATAAAGATGACAATATTATATATGTTGGAAAAGCAGTAGTTTTAAGAAACAGAGTAAGGCAATATTTTAGAAAAAATAAAAAAACGCAAAGAATTCAAAACATGGTGGCTTTGATAGATCATTTTGAATACATAGTATGTGAAAATGAAGCAGAGGCACTTATTTTAGAATGCAATTTAATAAAGAAAAATATGCCTAAATTCAACGTTTTATTAAAAGATGATAAAACATATCCATATATAAAAATAAATGTAACAGCAGATTATCCAGACGTATATATTACAAGAAGAATATTGAATGATGGCGCAAAATATTTTGGACCATATGCAAATTCTGGTAGTGCAAAAGAAATGATAGAATTTATAAAATCGAGATATAAAATAAGACAATGTAAAAGTTTTAAATATAAGGACAGACCATGTTTAAACTACCATATAAAAAAATGTATGGCACCATGTATGGGGTACTTATCTAAAGAAGAGTATCAGGAGCAAATAAAGCAAATAATAGCTATATTAGAAGGTAAAACAGATGAATTGATAAAACAGCTAAAGCAAGAAATGAACCAAGCAGCTGAGGAGCTGAAATATGAAAAAGCTCAAGATTTACGAGATAAAATATATGCAATAGAAGCTATATCTCAAAAGCAAAAAGTATCTAATATTTCAGAAAATGATATAGATGTTATTGGAATCGCTAGAAATGAGCTTGAAGTTTGTATAGAAATGTTTTATGTTAGAAATAGCAAAATGATTGGAAGAAAACATTATTTTTTTAATGGACTAAATGATGAGGACGATGCAGAAATCTTATCAAGTTTTTTAAAACAATTTTATTTAGGAAAACAAATATTACCTAATAAGATAATGATAAGAGAGGAGATTGAAGATAAAAATCTAATAGAAGAAACATTAACATCATTAGCAGGTAGAAAAGTTGAGATAAAAACTCCACAAAAAGGAGAAAAGTTAAGGCTAGTAGAAATGGCTGAACAAAATGCGAAAATCACTTTGGAAAACAAAGAAAAAGATAAGTATAATATCTTAATGGAATTAAAAGACGTGTTAAAATTACAATCTATTCCTAGAAAGATAGAATGTTATGATATTTCAAACTTGTCTGGAACAAATGTGGTAGCTGGAATGTGTGTTATGCAGGATGGAATAATAAAAAAGAATTTGGCAAGAAGATTTAAAATTAAGGAAGTCGTTGGACAAGATGATCCTAAATGTATGGAAGAAGTAATAACAAGGAGACTAAGACATTCCATTCTAGAACTAAATCAAGATAAGAGTAATGGCTTTGGAGAACTTCCAAATGTAATATTTGTTGATGGAGGAATTACACAAATTAGAGCAGGAAAGCAAGCTATAGCCAATATAAATAAAGAGCTAAAAGAAGTTACAAAAGGAGAAGGAGAAGAAGAACAAAAACAAATAGAGATTCCGATTTTTGGAATGGTAAAAAATGATAAGCATCAAACAAGAGCATTAATGGATGAGAATAGGACAGAATTAAAAATATCAGAAAATTTATTAAATACTATAACAATGTTTCAAGACAGTGTACATGATACAGCTATTGGATATCACAAAAAATTAAGAGATGAACAAGTAACAAAATCTGCATTAGATGAAATTAATGGGATTGGTGTGGTAAAAAAAGTTGCGCTATTAAAGAAATATGGAAGTGTGGAAAACATAAAAAAGGCTTCAGTGGAAGATATAGCTCAAGTAAAAGGAATAAATAAAAAGTTAGCTGAAGAAATAAAATTAAAGTTGTAAATAGAGATAATAAATAGCAAAAAAACGAAATTTGAAGCAAATGGTTGATAAGTATCTTATTATAAGAAAATTTGAAGTACGAAAGTAGTAATATATAGTAATAAATGGAATATAAATATAATATCAAGAATATTAATAGAAGGCATTTGCCTAAAAAGGGGGATATTATGGAATATTCTAAAGATATTATAATAGGGTTAAATTATTTAAATGGAGAGGACAAGCAGGCGAAAGAAAAAAGTAGAGTAATGAGGTTTATGAATGAACATAAATTTATAACTTCAATAACTATCACCTGCTTGATTTTGATAATACTAGACTGTTTTTTAGTTTATAACTTTATTGAATTACTACAGGAATTTTAAGAACTTGTACAAATAGCCATTTTTTGCTATAATTAAAAATATGATAAATAGATATTGATGGGAGAAATTAGATGAAGTTAGCAAATAATTGGAAAGATTATGAGATTTTAGATATGGCAAATGGAGAAAAATTAGAAAGATGGAAAGACATTATACTAGTAAGACCAGATCCACAAATTATTTGGAATGAAAAACAATTTCCAAATAAATGGAAAAATGCAAATGCCAGATATGATAGAAGTAATACTGGAGGAGGCCATTGGGACTATAAAAATAAACTTCCAGAAAGCTGGCAGTTAAGATACAAAAATTTAACATTTAATATAAAACCAATGGGATTTAAACATACAGGACTATTTCCAGAACAAGCAGTTAACTGGGATTGGATGATTGATAAAATTTCAAAAACCATAAAAAATCAAAAAAGAGAGGTAAAGGTTTTAAATTTATTTGCATATACAGGAGGAGCGACAGTTGCGTGTTTATCAGCAGGAGCTTCAGTTTGTCATGTAGATAGTTCAAAAGGAATGGTTTCATGGGCAAAAGAAAACGTTGAAAGTTCTGGATTGAAAGAAAGACCAGTAAGATATATAGTAGATGATGTTATTAAATTTGTAAATAGAGAGATAAGACGAGGCAACAAATATGATGCAATAATAATGGATCCACCTTCATATGGCAGAGGTGCAAACGGAGAGGTATGGAAGTTTGAAGAAAACATAGGAGAATTAATAAATCTATGTATGCAAGTTTTATCAGATAAGCCATTATTTTTCTTAATAAATTCATATACAACAGGGATATCAAGTATGGTATTAGAAAATTTGCTTAAGATAAACATGAGAAGTAATAAGTTGAGAGGCAATTTTGAAAATGGAGAAATAGGAATCCCAATGACAAATTCAGATCTAATTCTACCATGTGGAATATATGCAAGGTGGGAGAGCTAAAATGGAAGAGAATATAAAGCTAAAAATACTATATGAAGATAACCATATAATAGTTGTAGAAAAGCCTGTTAATATACCATCACAAGGAGATAAAACAGGTGACATAGATATGCTTACAATAATAAAAAGATATCTAAAAGAAAAATACAACAAGCCAGGAAATGTATATTTAGGACTTGTACATAGGTTGGATAGACCTGTTGGAGGGGTTATGGTATTTGCAAAAACATCAAAGGCAGCAGCAAGATTAAGCGAGCAAGTACGAAATAAAGACTTTAGAAAAAGATATTTAGTAATTGTAAACGGAAAATTTGAGGAAAGAAAAGGAACGTTACAAGACTATTTGCTGAAAAATGAAAAAAATAACATGAGTAAAGTTGTAAAAGAGGGCACTAAAAATGCTAAATTAGCAATTCTGGATTATGAAGTAATAAAATATGATCCTGAGCTAAATTTATCAGTACTAAAAATTGATTTACATACGGGAAGACACCATCAAATAAGAGTTCAACTATCAAGTAGAGGACATAGCATATATGGAGATCAAAAATATGGAGGACGAGGACATGGAAAGCAGATATGTTTATGGGCATATCAGTTGACATTATTTCATCCAATAACCAAAGAAGAAATGACATTTACATCAATGCCAGTAAAAGAAAAAAGTTGGAAAATATTAGAATAAAAATAGAACAAATTAAATTATACATTAAAACCACGGATTAATCCGTGGTTTTAATATTGATAGAAGGAACACTAACAAATGTATATAAAAAATTTAGATACAATAAATAATGCTTTACAGGATGTTTGGAAACTTATTAGAGAACAGGAGTACGAAAAGACTTTATGAAATGGTCGATTTTATATATGAAAATAAAAAGGTAGAATAAAAATAGAGATACATATATGCATAAGCAAAATTTGTAATAAAACAGAAAAAAGAGTCGAAAAATGTAATAATATAGTGACAACGAAAGAGGTGAGCAAAATGATAGATAAAATTTGCGAATACCTAACAGGAGCAATCCGCAAGAAAATGCCAGAGATAGATGACGAGAGAGCTGAGGTAATAATGTATGGATTGCAATTGCTAATAGGCGAGGTGCCGAAACTGATTTTACTATTTACAGTAGCAATAGTATTAAAAATTGGTTGGTTAGTAATATTTGCATACTTAACAATGTTGCCATATAAGATAGTTGCAGGAGGTTTTCATTTAAAAACACACATAGGTTGCACAATTGGAACTTTTGTAGTTTACTTTGGCAATTCAATATTAAGTCAAAATATAACATTTGAACCAATATATACAAAATATATTATAGCTGGTTTAATATGGATATTATCAATAATAATGATTTCTTTATATGCACCAGCAGATACCATTAATTTGCCAATATTAAGAAGAAAAGAAAGAAATGCAAAAAGAATACTGTCATACATTTTTGCAAGCATAACACTAATATGTTCGCTTATAATAAAAAATGAAGTATTATCAAATATATTATTATTTAATGTTTTAATAGAATCAATTTCTATATCAAGATTAGCATATATGCTAACAAAAAATGAATATGGATACGAAACTTACTTAAAACAAAATCAATTAGATTAATAAAGCATTAGCCGGCAATGCGTTATTATATAAATTTCTTGTTAGATAAAGGGAGGAAGAAATATGTTAAAATTAGTAGCAAAAATAGCAGAAAAATATGGAAAGAGTACAAACAGTGCATGTTTTATATGGGGAATATTCCATCAACCAAAGATGCCTGCATCATTAATAAAAAAAGATTAATAAATTAAAATTTCTCAAAACAACAAAACACAAAAACAAGATAGCCTATAAAAGCTATCTTGTTTTATGATATGTATTGAAGTGATATTACTCATTATATATTTCTAATTGTTGTTTAAAGAATTCATCAGATTTTGTTGTGAATCTTGCTAAATTTTTATGTCTTTTTATTATTTTATCAACTTCCCATAATCCTAATCCAGTGTTTTTAGGTTTAGTTGAATAGCCTTTTTCATAAATTTTGTCTATATTTACATCTTTGTTTTTATATGTGTTTTCAATAACTAAAAGTTGACGATTTTGTCTTAAATCATTTCTAATACTAACATTAATTAACTTATTATCACATTCAGATGCAGCTTCTATTGCATTATCCATTAATATTCCAAGAATTCTAGTAAATTCGTAAATCTCCATATGCAAATTATTAAAATCTATAAAAGTTTCTAGATTAATTTTTATTCCTAAATTATCTGCTTTATAATATTTATTGGCAAGAACAGCATATACAGCAGGACTATTAATAGAATCTGGATTTAAAGAGCTTAAATTATTAACTTGTGAACAATCCTGTAATAGCTGTTTATAATATTTTCTTAAGCCTTCCAAATCATCTGTTTCAACGTATCCACCAATACCAGCAATAATATTAGAAAAGTCATGTTTAAAAGCTCTAATATTATCATGTAAGATTTGCAAAGTTTTGTTATATAATTTCTCTTGTTCTAAGTCTGCAGAAGTCTTTTCTAATTTCATTGTTTTTATCATGCTGTAAATACTTAAGAAGAAATAAGCAATTAAAGAGCATGCATTTATAATTACTATAGGTAGAGGAAAATCACTTGTGTAGAAGACACCTAAATACATTTGCATAAATATTACTATAGTAGCAAATATAATATTGACTATCAGAATGAATTTATTCTTTCTACCGATATTATCAAAAACATATATATTAAAATTAAATCTTTTAAATAATTTACAAAATAAAAATAGTAAGATATAAATCGATAATGTTATAGTTAGCCTAAATATTGGAATATTAGCGCAGATTTCATAGTCTAATTTGAAAATAAGAAGAACAATTCTAGCAAATATCATTTCTAAAATTGTTATGAAGATGACAGGCAAAAATTCTGCTAAAATACCTTTGAAAAAAGAACAGTTAAATATAAACATAGCGGCAAAAGGTATACCAACAAGAGTGATTATATTACCATATGGCTTAGGAATTAAAAGAGTACAAATTATTCCTAGGATTGCAATAAAAAATATATACATTATTTTTTGCTTTGTTGTAGCTTTAATATTTAATACAGTAATAGAAAGTAATGTTGATACATAAGCCTCAACGAAAGTTAAAGGTATTGATAAAATATTAATTAAAATTTCATTTTCTGTTGTTAATGCTGTCCAGATATTATTTAATAGTTCCATAATTTTTTAAAACCTCCATAAAATTATTTTTGTATTTAGGTCCAATAAAGCACTTTGCTTCAGTTGAATCTTTAAAATAAATAGTATTACATTTGAAATCGACATTACTAATGTTATTGATATTTACGATATATGATTTGTGACACCTAACGAAATTGTTGGGCAAATTATCAGCAATATTTATAAATGAGCCGTAAGATTCTACAATGCCAGAATCCATATTATAAACTGTTTTCATTCCGTCTTTTTGTATGTAATTAATAGTTGACTGATTTAAAACCTTCCCATTGGTAGATAGCCTTATAAAAGAAGAACTATTACCTTCTAAATCTTCAAATAATCGCAAAATAGTTTTTTCTATTTTTGATTGGCTAAAAGGTTTTTGAATGAAATCAAAAGTTTTACATTCGTATGCAGAAATTATATATTCAAAATGTCCAGTAACAAATATTAGATAAATTGATTTATTGTTTTTTCTAATTTTCTTGGCCAATTCAATTCCATTGTAATTGCAATCGAGATCAATATCTAAAAATAAAACATCAGTGTGATTGTTATTGTTGTTAAAATAATCAATTAATTTGTCTGCTCTTGTTGTTGAAAATTTAACGCATGCATCTAAATCATTCTTTAAAAAAATATTTTCAAGCATGTCCTTCAACTTTGAAAGTAATTGTGCATTATCGTCGCATAATACAAAATTAATCATATAGTCATCCCCTATGTAATATGAAAAACGTCTAGAAAATAAAGAGTTTTTTAATTTTAAAATAACCAAAATTTTCCAATTTTTATTTAAATATATTCCAAAAGATAATGGTTGTCAATAGAAAATTGAAAAAATAGAAATAAAAATGTCGAAAGTTGCAGAACTGGCTGATATCAAGTGAAAACTGATTGGTAAAAATTTACATATCGTGAAAAAACAAGACAAAAACACTATGTTTTTGTTCTATTATTATTCAGTATTCAATACAATATTATAGATGGGGGAGGATATAATGAATCTATATAAATTAATATTAAAAAATAAATCAATAGTGTTGTTTGGAGTAGCAATATTGTTGATGATGCTTGGAATTAGTATAGCTGGAAAATCGAATGAGGTCGTGATGAGAACTAGTGCAACAGAGATCAATATAGAAAACTTAAATAATACAAAAATAGGTTGGGGAATAAAAAGAAACGATAACCATGAACAACCAGACTTAGGCAAGAAAAATAAAGAACTTATGGATAAATATAATGGTATATGTATGGGAAATAAAGAAAAACCATATATATACATAACTTTTGATTTGGGATATGAAGCAGGATATACAGAGAAAATATTAGAGGTAATGAAGCAAAATGAAGTTAAAGGCGTTTTTTTTATAACAGCACATTATTTAAATACTCAGCCAGATTTAGTTAAAAGGATGATAGATGAAGGGCATACAGTTGGAAATCACACTGTAAATCACAAAAGTATGCCTTCTTGTAGTTTAGAAACAATAAAAAAAGAGGTTATGGATTTGCATACTGCAATATATGATAAATTTGGATATGAAATGAAATATATTAGACCACCTAAAGGAGAATATAGTGAAAGAACATTGGCATATAGCAATACTTTAAATTATCAAACTGTAATGTGGTCTTTTGCATATGACGATTGGGATGAAAATAAACAAGGAAGAGAAGATTATGGAAAAAAGAAGATACTAGACAATATTCATAATGGAGAAGTTATGCTTTTACATGCAACATCTAAAGATAATGCAAACATACTAGATGAAGTTATAAAAGATATAAAAGCACAAGGCTATGAATTTAAAACAATAGACGAATTTGAGAACTAAAGTTAATTGAAATTAATGCAACATAGAGAGGATTGAAAAATATGAGAAATAAAAATAGAAAAAGAAAGAAAGAGAAAATACTAGATAGAATATTAGAAGTTCCAGCAGAGGTTGCAGATAGAGAAACTAAGCTGACCATATTAGGATTTAAAAAAATGCTTATTGAAAATTATAAAGCAATTTTGGAATATCAGGATTTTTTTATAAGAATAAGCATAGATATTGGCATTATAAATATAAATGGATTTAATTTGAAATTAAATGAGATGACTTCTGATGACATTATGGTTATTGGAGATATTGATAGTGTGGATTTTGAGAAAAATGAAGAGTAACAAGGAGAAACAGTATGTATATAATGGTTCTTTTAAAATACATATTAGGGTATGTAAACGTCAAGATAGAGGGATTTTTTGTTGAAAGAGTTATGAATAAAGCAATTAACAAAAAAATATTTCTATGGAATATAAAAAGAGATAAAAGTACTATTATGTATGCTAACGTAGGAGTTGAGAATTTTAGAGAGTTAGTAAAAATTTCAAAAGAAAATAAATGCAAAATTGAAATACTGGAAAAGAAAGGATTACCATTTTTTTTAAATAAATATAGAAAAAGAAAAGTGTTTGCAGTTTTAATAATTATTGTTTTAGGAATGCTACTTACATTATCTAATTTTGTATGGAACATACAAATAGAAGGAACGGATAAAATTAATAATCAGGAGCTGCTTGAAGAATTACAAGAGCAGGGGTTAAGGACTGGAAGCTTTAAGCATAGCATAAATAAAGATGCTATAATAAATAAAATACGATTAGATAGAAAAGATGTTGCGTGGATTGGAATAGAAATTGAAGGAACAAATGCTATAGTTAAAGTTGTTGAAGCTGAAGAAAAACCAGAGATAGTAGATAAAGAAGACTATTGTAATATAGTTGCAAATAAGTATGCACAAATTGTTAAAGTAAGTGCTCAAAATGGCACAGCCCTAGTGAAAGAAGGTGATATTGTAACACAAGGCCAAATATTAGTCGCAGGCTGGATGGAAGGAAAATATACTGGAACTAGATATGTTCATGCGGCGGGCGAAGTACAGGCAAAGGTATGGTATACAGAAAAAGAAAAAATTGAGCTAAATCAGGTGGTAGAAGAGAAAACGGGAAAAATAGAAAATAAATATCAAATAAAATTTAATAATTTTACAATAAATTTATACAAAACTCTTTCAAAATTTGAAAATTATGATACAATAGATACGAATAACAAAATAAGAATATTTTCTAATTTCTATTTGCCGATAGAACTTATAAAAAGAACAAATTACGAAAAGATAGAAAATGAAATTACCTACGGAACAGAGGAAGCAACAGAGATTGAAACTAAGAAATTATCAGAAGAATTGGAGAGTAATATAGCAAACAAAGAAAATATATTACAAAAGTATGTAAATACTTACGCAGGTGAGGGTTTTATTGAGGTAGAAGTGATTTATGAAGTATTAGAAAATATAGCGACTAAAGAAAAAATTGTATTTTGAAAGGAAGATAAAGTATGGAAGAAAAAAGTTTAAGAGTATACTCAGATAAAAAGTTTTTTGCGAAAATAACAAATACCATAACAAAACTATTAGTACCAACGAAGATAGGAATTAATGGAATGTTAATTTCTATAAAAAGAAACAGTGTGCTAAAAGCATATGAGAATTATCTTCAAAATGAGGAAGAGGGAGACCTAAATAAAAAAGAAGAAATAGAAAAGAAATATGAAGACGCATTTGCTCTGTATCTAGAGGCAATTGATAAGCATATTATGGATAATGTATATAGAAAAGTAAAAAATGACACAGCAACAGAATTTGAAAAAATGGCATTGTCTAAATATTACATGGTTACACATTTAAAAGAGACTGAATATTTAGAATATAAATATAAAAAACAAATATTTTTAATACAGTTGGATTACGACACAGTAAAAGAAATGGGAAAAGAAAAGCTAATAAAAAAATATCAAAGCTTTTATTGCGCAAGAATGGAAAACTTGTATAAAAGATTATTAAAGAATTATTCAATTAAATTATCAGAAAATTCAAGCGAAGCTGATAGAAATGCAATATATAATAAAATATTTGACACTGTAGAAGAATACATAACAGAAATATTACCATTGAAGATGGAAAAAGAACCAGACAACAAGATTTATAAAGAAATATTAGATGATTACAAAAATTTCGAAAGATTTACAGTTGGAAAACTTGATTTAAATGATGTAATAGAAAAACATATGATTTTATTAAGTATAAGCAGAAAATTATTTACACATAGTTTGCCTCTTGTTGTTGCAGAACAATGCTATGAAAAGCTATTATTAGATGCAAGAACTTTAATAATGGATACGAAAATAGCAAGAAAACAAGAAAAAGCTTATGGATTATTAATAAATATTATGGATGATTATATTTTAAAACTACTATCAACAAAAATTTATTGGGACAAACCTGCTGAAAAGGAAGAATACAAAAAGTTTGAAGCAAAATATAAGGCAATAAGCAAATTAAAAGACAAAGATTATATGGAATATTCAAGAGAAAAGGAAATATTATTCTTAAAAAATGAGATAAAAGTAGTTTACAGTAATGAAAACAGATATTGGAGAATAATAGGATTTTATAAAAACAAATTAGTAAACTTTGGAGAGATGAGAAGAATTCATTGTAATATTGTTTCTAAAGGAAATTATACAAAGAAAAAAGAGGATTCTTTAGCTACAAGAAAGAGAGTTAAGATTGCTGGATAATTAAGAAGAAAAATTATCTAGAAAATGGAAGGATGTTTAATTTGGAAAAATATGTGGAAATAGAATTTGTTGATATTGAAGAAGAAGACTCATGGTGTGACATCATTAAAAAAGTTGTTACAGAGTGCTTTGAAACAGAAGAAATGCAAAATATAAATATGTATTTAAATGTAATATTAACAAATCCTGAAAATATAAGAGAAGCAAATAAGAAATACAGAGAAATAGACAAAGAAACTGATGTATTATCTTTTCCAATGTTCGAAAAAGACGAACTAGCTGAATTAAAAGAAAAACCAGAAAAGATAAAAGAGGTACTTGGAGATATAATTATTTCAATATCAAGGGTAAGACAACAGGCAGAAGAATATGGGCATAGTTTTGAAAGAGAGCTAGCATATATGGTAGTTCATGGTTTCTATCATATAGTAGGATTTGACCACATGGAAGAAGAGGACAAAAAAATAATGAGACAAAAAGAAGAAGTTGTGCTAAACAAATTAAATATAAAAAGAGACTAATAAATGGGACATACCAGGAAGGAATTGAAAATTATATGAAAAAACAGGAATCTCACAAATTATCTAATGATAATTTTATTGAGGCATGTAATAATGCAATAAATGGAATAGTATATGCAGCAACAACACAAACAAATATAAGAAAACAATTAGTTATAGCAGTTATAGTAATGATTTTGAGTTTGTTCTATGGCTTAGAAACTCCAGAGTTTTTATGTTTAACATTTGCAGTTTTCTTTGTAATATTTGCAGAGATGATAAATACAGCGATAGAAACGGTTGTTGACTTATTTGTGGATGTATATCATCCTAAAGCTAAAATTGCTAAAGATGTTGCAGCAGGGGCAGTTGTACTATCTGCAATAAATGCGTTAATTGTATCATATTTTATATTCTTTAAAGAAGCAAACTTGAAGTTCATAAGTGATTCGATATTTACGAATATGGTAAAATCACCATTTCATCTTGCCTTTGTGGCAATGATATTAGTTGTTATAGCAGTGGCTGCAATGAAGGCAGCGTGCTCTAAAACAAAGGAAAGAGGACAATTAGTAACAGAAGGATTTGTACCAAGTGGACAAAGTGCTATAGCATTTGCAGCTTTAACAGCAATATGGCTAAATAGTCAAGACGTGATAGTGTTTACGTTAGCATTAGTGCTATCACTTTTGGTAGTAGGAAATAGAGTTCAAAATAATTCAAGAACTAGAGCCGAAGTTATATTTGGTTCATGTATGGGAGTTTTAATTGTGGTATTGGTTTACGGATTAACGATTTTTAAAATGTAAACAATATAAATAATAATGGAAAAATAGGGGGAACGATGAGAAAAAGTACAATAGTTTTAGTAGTAATTTTAATTATAATTATTTTAGTAGCGGGAGGAGTTTTAGGCTATAAAATTTATATGGATAAACAAAAACCTACAGACTTAGGCACAGAAGTAATAGGTGAAGAAGAAGAACCAAAAGTAGAAGAAAAGAAAGTTCAAATATACCAAGGAACAGACAGACCAATAGCAGTAATGATAGATAACCACAAAGGTGCATTACCACAAGCAGGCTTAAATGATGCATATATGGTTTATGAGATAATTGTTGAAGGTGGAGAGAGTAGATTAATGGCACTATTCAAGGGAGCAAATCTAGAAAAGATTGGCCCAATTAGAAGCTCTAGACATTATTTCTTAGATTATGCGTTAGAGAATGATGCGATATATGTACATTATGGATGGAGCCCACAAGCTCAATCAGATATTTCAAGCTTGAAAGTAAATAACATAAATGGAATATATGAAAGCTCAACTTCGTTCTGGAGAGTTAAAGATAAAAGAGCCCCACATAATGCGGTAACAAGTACAGAAAAAATAAAAGCATTAGCGGAGAAAAAAGGTTATAGAACAACATCAACAGAAACTAGTGTATTGAAATATACAACAGATGAAGTTGATTTAGAAGAAGGAGTTACAGCAAATACAATAAATATACCTTATTCAGAGTCGAATAATGTAAAATATACATATGACGAAACAACAAAAAGATATCAAAGATATTCAAAAGGTGTAGAAGAAAAAGATTGGACAACAGACGAAGCTGTTACTACAAAAAATATAATAATTACATTTGCAAGAAATACTGTATTAAATGATGGCGAAAATAAAGATAGACAAAACTTGTACAATATTGATACTTTAAAAGGATATTACATAACAAATGGAAAGGCAATAGGAATAACGTGTGAAAAAACTTCAAGAAGTGGAAAGACTGTGTATAAAGATACTTCAGGAAAAGAAATAAATGTAAATGATGGCAACACATATGTTCAAATATGCCCAATAAACGCAAATGTAACGATTGAATAATTTATATTAAGATAAAGAAGGACATAACTTTAAGTCGTGTCCTTCTTTTATAAAAAATTATAATTTCATAAGTTGATAATCTTTATCTAATTTGTCATTCATATACAATGTAGCTATCAGCTTTAATTCCTTTAAGGATTCTTCAGATATTGTGAAAGAAAATATTTTTTTTGCTGGAGCAGAAAAAATATATTTTATAGCATTAAATGTATCCATATTAATTTGAATAGCTGATTTATCGGTTCTTCCGCAAGAGCTACATTCGTAACCACTATTACGAATACTAAAATATGCTATATTTTCTGTAGATGAACAATTGATGCAATGCCCAAGCTGAGGTGCAAATCCTAAATATGCCATTAATCTAAGCTCAAATATTGCTAAAATAAAATCTAAATTTTTATCACTTTCTGATATCATGTACAATGTGTTTAATAAAAGTTGTAAAATATTATATGTGTATTGATTTTCATCAGTAACATCATATATAATTTTTGTAATAAAAGAGGCATATGTTAATTTTGTTAAGTCTTTTCTAATGTTGTAAAAAACCTCTATTGTATCACAAGAATTTATACTATATGAAGATGGACTGCTATATATTATAAAATTACTAAAACTCAAAAACTGTGTTCCAGCCATTAAAGTGCTTTTAGGACGTCTGGAACCTCTAGCAGCACAACCTATTTTGCCGATATTAGGAGTTAAAACAGTAACCATCTTGTCGTAGTCTCCCATATTACTTTCTAAAATTACTATTCCCTTTGTTTTGATTGTTCCCATATTCTGAATCGCTTTCTATATCTTTTAGTAAATTTTCATGTGAACCATTTTTCAAATTTAGTCCTACATTTTTTTCGATATTTTTTTCTACATTTTGTACTTCCATCAATTCCATAAAAGTATCTATATTACCAGTATTTTTAAAAGTATTCCATGCCATTTGCTTTAGCATAAATAATCAACTCCTTTGTAAGCAAGTACTTTAAAAATAATAAAATATTTGCTTTAATTTTATCATTTGCGAATACGAAGTTTTTATACTTCCAATTATTGCAATTTAAATTTTTTAACTAATGAATCATCATTAATCCAGTCTTTTCTAACTTTAACCCAAAGTTTCAAATTTATCTTTGTACCGAAGCATTTTCTCTAAATCTTCTCTAGAATACATACCTATACGTTTCAACATTTGTCCATTTTTGCCTATAATAATTCCTTTGTGTGAATCACGCAGGCAATAAATAGTAGCGTCTATGTCATAGATAGGTTCTTTATCTATCGTCTTACGTAATTTCATTTTTTCTGTTTCAACATATATGCCATGAGGAACTTCATCATCCAATAATCTTAAAGCTTTTTCACGGATGGTTTCTTCTGCTAGTTGTCTTAATGTTTGATCTGTATACTCCTCAATATCATAATATGCTACTCCAGGCTTTAAGTTCTGTTCGATTTCTTCAAGTAAAACATCTAAATTTTTATTTTTTGTAACCGAAACAGGCACAACAGCGGTAAAATTATATTCAGCAGAATATAATTTTATTAATTCTGCAATATGTTCTTTTGAAACCAAATCTATTTTGTTTATTACTAAAATAGTTTTTTTCTTTGCTTCTTTTATCTTTTCAAGAATAAGTTTATCACCCCTACCAATATCAGGAGAAGTTGCTTCAATTACAAATAAAACAATATCCACATCTTGAGAACATCCAAAAGCAGTTTCTACCATGGTATTTCCAAGTTTTGATTTTGGTTTATGAATACCTGGGGTGTCTAAAAATATAATTTGAGAATTTGGTCTATTTACAATTGCTCGAATTGCAGTTCTAGTAGTTTGTGGCTTATTTGCTATTGCGGCAACCTTTTCACCAACCAAACTATTTATAATGCTAGATTTTCCAACATTTGTTCTACCAAGCATTGCTATAAAACCTGATTTAAAGTTATTATTTTTTTCGTTTTCTTGATTCATTTATATCTCCAATCTAAAAATGTATAATTAATGTTTTGTATCTGGTTCCATTATAATCTTTTTGAACCGAATTTTTTGTAAAAAAAGGTAATACAAATAAAAATTTATATACCTTTATTTGACAAAATAATTATATAAAAAATGATAAAGTAATAATTTATATTAATGCAAATCGCTTGTTACTTCCTGAAGGGTAACTTTTATTACAGAACCTTCTTCAATAGCTGTACCAGAAGATACATCTTGACTTACAACTGTACCAGTTCCGATAGCTTGAATGTTTAGGTTTCTTGCCTTTAAAGCTGCTCTAGCTTCTGATAATGTTTTGCCTTTTAAGTCTGGAACAGAGGTTGATACAGAATCCGTTGTTTCTGAATAGATTTTTACAATTCCATTTTTTTGCAAAGATACACCAGCTTTTGGCATTTGTGATGTTACAAGTTCAGATGAATCGGCCTTTGTTATGCAAGTTAAGCCTAGGTTCTCTAAAAGAGACTTAGCTTCTGATACTGTTTTGCTTTTTAAGTCTGGTATTGTTATTGAATTATCATCAGCGTTTGACTCTGTTGCGTCATTTGAAGGAATTCCAAGGTATGGAAGTACTTCACTTAGAACCTGAGATACAACAGGAGCTGCGATTTTTCCTCCGTAATAATCGCCTCCTTGAGGTCCGAATAATGTTAAAAGAGCAACAACTTTTGTGTTTTCAACAGGTGCTATTGCTAAGAAAGATGCAGTATATCCATCTTCTTCATGGTTTACAGCTGGTTCAGAAGTTCCTGTTTTTCCACCTATTGTGTATCCAGCTACTGCACCAGATTGGCCACCACCATCAGTTACAACAGATTGCATCATATTGCAAACTAAATTTGCTGTTTCAGAAGATACTACTTGTCGTACTTCAGTTGTTCCAATATTTGTTACAGCTCCTGTATCAGGATTTTCTATTTTTGTTACAAGTCTAGGTTGAACTAAAACACCGTCATTTGCAATTGCGCAAGCAGCTGTTATCATTTGCAAAGGAGTGATATTAAATCTTTGACCAAAGCTTGTTGTTGCCAACTCTACGGGACCAACATCTTCTAACTTATGGAAATTGCTAGAAGATTCGCCAGATGTTGCAATTCCAGTTTTATTAAAAAATCCAAATGCTTCTATATACTTGTAAAATGTTTCTGCGCCAATACGTTGAACTAATTGAATAAGAGCAGGGTTACAAGAATTTTCAAGGGCATTTCTTAAAGATTGACTTCCATGTCCAACGGTTCTAGTACAGTGAATTTTTACTCCATAAACATCCTGATAGCCTGTACAATTGAAATCCCCAGCAGTATCACTTTTTACAACGTTTTCCTCTAAACCTGTTGATGCTGTTATGATTTTAAATACAGAACCAGGTTCGTAAGTATCTGAAACAGCTTTGTTTCTGTACATTTTGTATAAGCTATTGGTTTTCTCTTCACTAGAAAGAGTATCCCAAGTTGCAGATAATGCAGTATTAGGCTCAAAAGGTGTATTTAAGTTGTAATCTGGATATGTAGCCATCGCTAAAATGTCACCAGTTGAAGGATCCATTAAAATCATACATCCACCATTTTTACAATTATTCTCATCAACAGCTTGCTTTAAATATTTTTCAACAATAGTTTGAATGTTTGCATCTATCGACAAAGTTATATTACTTCCATTTTCTGGAGCAACATATGTTTCGTTATCATCCGGTATTGAATCTTGAGTTGCATCTATAGATGTTATAACTCTACCAGGAGTACCAGTTAATGTGCTATCCCAATAATATTCGACACCTGCTAAACCATTATTATCGCTGCCACAAAAGCCAAGTAAATTTGAAGCTAAAGTTGAGTAAGGATAATATCTTTTAGTATCCTCATCTATATTTATTCCAGAAGATATTTTATTATCTTCCATCCATTTTTGCAATTTTTCTACCTTATCGGTTTCAACTTTTTTTGCTATAACTTCAACAGAATTAACGCTTGTAACTTTAACTAATGTTTCATCATAATCTAATTCTAAAATATCAGATAAAGCTCTAGCAACTTTTTCTTTTAAAGCATTAGTTTTTTCTGCATCGTTTTTTACTGCAATCAAAGAAGGATTAATACTGATAGTATCAACTTGAACACTTACAGCTAATGTTTTCCCAGTTTGATCGTAAACAGTTCCTCTTTTGGCACTTATTATTGTGCTTGAAGTTATTTGCTTATAAGCCATTTCTTTTAAATAATTTCCTTTTACAAATTGAAGATAAAATAACCTTCCAATTAAAGCAAAAACAAATAAAAGAAAAACAACAGCAAACCATTTTAAGTGCTTAGATTTATTTTCAATTTTTACTATTCTATTATTTTTTGTTTTCATTTGATTTTTCACATTCCTTTCGGGTAAAAGTCTCTATGCAGATTAAAAAATCTTGTAATTAAAATGATATAAAAAAATAAATTTTAAAAACTGCATAAAATACAAGAATATTCTATATTAAATATGTTAAAAAATCAAGAAAAATCACTATAAAATGTTGAAAAAAAAATAATAATGTAATATAATAAAATAGAATGGTTTTATAGTTGAAAATAAAAAACAACACTAAAACTTATTCTTAAAGAATAAAATAAGATAAAGGATGTAAAGTTATGAAAAGATTAAAAAGCATTTTATTGATTTCAATAGTAACTATCTTCATGTTAGGACTATTAGGAACTGCGAACAAGGTTAATGCTGAGTCGGCAGGACCAATTTATTTAGGAATAATAGCTTTAAGAAATTCAGGATATGGCTATATGCAATCAGAAAAAAAGGTTTGGAAAATTGCACAATATGATAGCTTATCAGATACCACAGCAGATACAAGTGACTTAATATACTGTATAAAAGCTGGTGCTGGTTTTGGATCACAAGATTCAACAACAGCTATAAAAGCATATAACCAAAGATTCAATTTAAAAGATACAAGTACAATATCAAGTCCATATATTGACGTATTACCTACAGGGGAGAATTACAATAAGTTAATATGGATGATGGATCATATATATACAGGTATAGGTCAAAATAATGAAACAGCTAGAAATGAATATTTAAAAAATGTAATACCAACAGAAAGTTATGAATTATTAACTGATGATGATATAGATGTTATTCAACAATTGGCAATATGGTACTTTACAAATCCAACAGGGGATTATCATTATGATAATATCGAATTATATATAAACTCTATTGCAGGAACAGATGCAGATTATAAAACATTTGAAGATTTGTTTGGAGATAACGGATGGGCTAGACAAGATGCTGCAAAGGCATTGTATAATTATTTTATAACAGAAGCAGACGGAAACTACACAAGTACAAATAATACAACAACTCCAATCTCATTTGAAAAATCTAATGCAACAATGCAAGTAGTTGGAAGTGATTATGTTGCGGGTCCATACAAAATAACTCAACTATTAAATGTAGATTACACAATAACAGCAACTTATAAAAATTATGGAACGCAAGATGCAATAACACCAACAATAGGAGTAAAAGATAGTTCGGGAAATATAGTGTCAACAAGTAAAACATTAAAAGAATTAGTTGGAACAGAATTTTATTTAATGATGCCAGTAAGTTCTGGAATAAAAGGTATAGATATATCAATTAATACATCATACACAAGCAGAACAGCAACTTATTGGTCAGTGGAAAATGCACCATCAACAGAACAACCAGTTGTAATTGTAAAAGATACACCATATAATTTCTCTGATACAGCATCAATTGTTGTTGTTGTTGAAAAACCATTTGACTTAGCATTAAGAAAATTTATTACGAATATAAATGGAACAGAAATAACAAATAGAATACCAAATCCAGATATAACAGCATTAGCAGCAGGAACAGCAACAACAGCTACATACAATCATACAAAAGAACCATTAAAAGTATCTATAGGAGATACAGTAATCTATACAATAAGAGTATACAATGAAGGTGAAGTAGATGGTTATGTAACAGAAATAACAGACCATTTGCCAGAACAATTAGAATATATTGTAGATGATGAGTTAAACATCAAATATGGATGGAAATTAGCAAGTAGCACGGACTTAAGAACAATAAAAACATCATACCTATCAGCAGATAATGAAACAACTAGTGGAGAAAACAAAATTAAAGCATTTGATGGAACAACATTATCATATAAAGATGTACAGATAAAATGTAAGGTAGTGTCAACAAATCCTATGGCAAGCAAGATTACAAATATAGCAGACATAACAGGATTTACAGATGGAGAAGGCAACACAGTAGTAGACAGAGATTCACAGGCTGGAAATGTTACTTTGCCAACAGGTGAAGAATTAGAAAATTATAAAGATAAAGAAATTGCAAGAGGCGAAGAATATATACCAGGACAACAAGATGATGATGACTTTGAAAAAGTAATGTTAAAAGAATTTGACTTAGCATTAAGAAAGTTTATCACAGGAGTTAATGAAACAGAAATAACAAGTAGAATACCAAATCCAGATGTAACAGCATTAAAAAATGGAACAGCAACAACGGCTACATATAATCATACTAAAAATCCAATAAAAGTTGAAGTTGGAGACACAGTTATTTATACAATAAGAATATATAATGAAGGTGAAGTAGATGGTTATGCAAATGAAATAACAGACCACTTACCAGAACAATTGGAATTTTTACCAGACAATGAAATTAATAAGGAATATAAATGGACTGTTGATGCAAACAATAATAAAGTTGTAAAAACAACATACCTATCTAAAAATAATGGAACAAGCAATTTGATAAAAGCATTTGATGGAACAACACTATCATATAAAGATGTAAAAATTGCATGTAAAGTAGTAGAAACAAATCCAATGGTAGAAAAGATAACAAATATTGCAGATATAACAGATTTTGTAAATTCAAATGGTGAAGAAGTAAAGGATAGAGATTCAGAGAAAAACAATGTTGAAATTCCAGCTGACTTACCAGGTTACAAAGACAATGAAATAGCTAAGGATTATGTACCAGGACAACAAGATGATGATGACTTTGAAAAAGTAATGTTAAAGGAATTTGACCTAGCATTAAGAAAATTCATTACAAATGTTAATGGAAAAGAAATAACAAGTAGGATTCCAATCGTAGATACAACAGCATTAAAAGCAGGAACAGCAACAACAGCTACATACAACCATTCAAAAGAACCTGTAAATGTATCAATAGGAAATATAGTTGTATATACAATAAGAGTATATAATGAAGGCGAAGTAGATGGTTATGCAAATGAAATAACAGATTATTTACCAGACCAATTAGAATTTTTACCAGACAATGAGATAAACAAAGAATATGGATGGAAAGTTGATGAAACAAATTCAAAAATTGTAAAAACAGCTTACTTGTCAAAAGATAATGAAACAACAGATGGAGAAAACAAAATAGCAGCATTTGATGGTGAGAAATTATCATATAAAGATGTAAAAATTGCATGTAAAGTAGTAGAAACAAATCCAATGGTAAAGAAAATAACAAACATAGCAGATATAACAGACTTTACTAACGGAAATGGAGAAAGTGTAAAAGATAGAGACTCTAGCAAAGATAATGTAGAAATTCCATCAGACTTACCAGGATATAAAGATGATGAAATTAATAAAGATTATGTTCCAGGACAAGAAGATGATGATGACTTTGAAAAAGTTGCATTAAAAGAATTTGATTTAGCATTAAGAAAATTCATTACAGCTGTAAATGAAACAGAGGTTACAACAAGATATCCAGTGTTTAGTATAGATGAAAATGGAAATTACATATATACACATACAAAAGAACCAGTGCTAGTAACAAACAGCAATATTGTAACATATACAATAAGAGTATATAACGAAGGCGAAATCAATGGATATGCAAATCTAATAAAGGATGATATTCCAGATGGTTTAGAGTTTTTACCAGATAATGAAACTAACACAGAATATAGATGGAAGATGTTAGATGAAGATGGCAATGAAACAGATGATGTTGAAAATGCAGAATCTATAGTAACAGATTACTTATCAAAGGAACAAGAAAAAACTGAAAAAGAAAATCTACTATTAGCATTTAATAAGGAAACAATGAAAGAACCAGATTATAAAGAAGTAAAAGTTGCATTTAAAGTGGTTGAATCAAATAAATCAGACAGAATAATAATTAATCAAGCACAAATTACAGACGATAAAGATGAAGATGGCAATGAAGTAACAGATAAAGATTCAACACCAGACAAATGGATTGATGGTGAAGATGATCAAGATATAGAGAAAATAAAAGTTCAATATTTTGATTTAGCATTAAGAAAATGGGTAACACAAGCAATCGTGATTGAAAATGGAAAAGAAACTGTAACAGAAACAGGTCACAAAGCAGAAGATGATCCAGAAGGAATTGTAAAAGTAGATTTAAAGAAGAAAAATATCAATTCGGTAACAGTAAAATTCAGATATAGCATACGCGTTACAAATGAAGGCCAAATAGCAGGATATGTAAAAGAAATTAAAGATTATATACCAGATGGACTAAAATTTGTAGCAGAAGATAATCCTCAATGGACACAAATTGAAGATGGAATAATCACAACAGACCAAGCAAAAGACGTACTATTACAACCAGGAGAAAGTACAGAAGTTGAAGTTTTATTAACTTGGATAAATGATTCAAACAATATGGGATTAAAAGTAAACGTTGCAGAAATAAGCAAGGACTATAATGAATTTGATGCACCAGATATAGATTCAACACCAGATAACAAAAAAGACGGAGAAGATGATATTGACGATGCACCAGTAATGTTATCAGTAGCAACAGGAGAAGTTAAAAAATATGTATTAATTACAGGAACTGTATTAATAATATTAGCAAGCGGAGTTGCTTTGATAAAGAAATATGTAATTTAATATAAACCACACCATTGATGAGACCAATGATCGTACCACAGATCAGCGGTGCAATGATAAGACCGGCATAACCGAATTTCTCACTTGCATTGCAGGCGATAATGGATGAAAGTACGATATTGGCACCAACACTCATATCGAAAGGTCCCATTACGCAGATAAAGTAGAGGCCGCATCCGCCAACTGCGTAAATTAATGCTGATTTCATGTAAGTGGCCAGTTTCTCCGGGGAACCGAAAGTAGTCGGTGCAAGTACTTTAAATACTGCCCAGAAAACTACAAGCATAAGAACCAGAAGGCCGATTCCATAATACTGGCTTTGTTTGAGTTTTTTCATAACCATTTCTCCTTATCCATTTCTCCGCCCGCCAAAAGCAGGAGGTCAGACGCTTCCTCAGGGTTTGGCCTTTTGCTTCGAGCGGGCACTGACAATTACCTCTTAAAAGTTTCTCCACTGCCCTTTGGAGAAAAGGCAGTGGAGCATAAGTTCATCATATTAGTTGCTGTGACGGGAAATAACATCTTCAATAGAAAGTGATGTAGCTGCTTTGTTCAGATCATCAAAGCTGTATCCAGCCATTTCTACGATTTCTTCATCTGTATAAGGATCAGCATCTACAAAG
>USNR01000008.1 GCA_900556135.1 uncultured Clostridium sp.
CAGTATTTGTTGCAGTAGTATTAGGTTTATTGATTGTATATGCAAACAATTTTTTAATTAATAGAAGGAAAAAAGAATTTGGAATATATATGACATTAGGAATGGGGAAAAGGCAAATATCAAAAATAATACTTATGGAAACAATATTAGTAGGAATTATGTCATTAATTGTAGGCTTAATTATAGGTGTATTTGCATCGCAATTCATGTCTATATTAGTTGCTAAAATGTTTGAAGCAGATATGAGCAAATTTCAATTTGTATTTTCAAAAGATGCCTGTATAAAAACTGGTATTTATTTTGCAGTAATGTATGTAGCAGTAATGTTTTTCAATACATTTACAGTTTCAAGATATAAATTAATTAATTTATTAAATGCGAGTAAGAAAAATGAGAATGTAAAAATAAAAAATCCTATTATATGTATTTTAGTATTTTTAGGAGCTGTAGTTATACTTGGATATGCTTATTGGAAAGTAACAGGAGATGTTAGTAGTTTAACAACAGCAGATAAAATTTTACAACCTATTTTAATGGGAATTGTTGGAACAGTAGCAGTTTTCTGGTCTTTATCAGGATTTATAATACAAATAGTTCAAAAAATGAAGAATATTTATTTTAAAAATACCAATATGTTTGTATTAAGACAAATAAATAACAAAATCAATACAATGGTTATAAGCATGAGTGTAATATGTTTAATGCTATTTATGACGATTTCAATACTTTCTTCAAGTTTAGCATTAAGAAATACAATGCAAAGAGAATTAATTGAGATGACACCTGTAGATTTGAATTTGTATAAAACAGCAAATTTACCAGAAAAATATTTACAATATGGAACGTATGGAAAAGAGATAACATCAACACCAGAAGCAATGTCGGATTCAAAAATACCTATTACTGAAACTTTAAAAAATAATGGTTTAGATATGAATGTCCTAAAAGACATTGTGGAAATAACAGTATATTCCACTGATAATTTGACTTGGAAAGATTTTTTTGGAGATAAATATATAGATATAAAAACTAAATATCCAAATCTTTTATATAATACAGCAGAACAGATAGTAAAAATATCAGACTATAATAAAATCGCAAAACTATATGGAATTAATCAATATGAATTAAATAATGATGAATATATTGTACTTTGTGATTTTGATTTACAAAAAGAATTACGAGATGAAGCATTAAAAGATGGGAATAATGTTTTAAATATAGTTGGAAAACAATATAAATCAAAATATAATGAATGTAAAACAGGATATATTCAAATGTCTACTAATCATACAAATACAGGAATTATATTAGTTCCAGATAATTGTGAATTGACAGAAAGCATGAAAAAGCAATATCTATTTGTTGCAAATTATAATGCAGATACTAAAGAGGGAAAGGAAGAAATAGAAAAAATATTTGTTGATGATAATTCTGAACTTTTACAAAATTTAGATAAAAATGGTTTGAATATTGACGGAAAAACGAAAATAGCTCTTATGGAAGCAAGTGTAGGTCTAGCAACTATTGTAACATTTATAGCAATTTATTTAGGAATTATATTTTTAATTGCATGTTCAGCTATTTTAGCTTTAAAACAATTAACAGATAGTTCAGATAATAAACAAAGATATACAATTTTAAGAAAAATTGGTTGTGATGAAAAGATGATTAACAAAGCATTATTTAGACAAATTGGGATATTCTTTGGAGTTCCACTTGTTTTTGCAATTATACATTCTGTATTTGGAATACAATTTGCAATTACAATAATGTCTGGATTAGCAAGTAAAAAAGATTTATTACCATCAGCTATTGCAACTGTAATTATTATAGGTATAGTTTATGGAGCATATTTCTTAGCTACATACTTAGGTAGTAGAAATATCATTAAAGAGGAATAATTTTTATAACAATGTAGTGATACCGAAAGACAAGAAAAATTAGCAATGGTACAATTTACTTTTGAACAAGTATTATCAATTCAAGCAGAGCAAGTAAATGGTAAAAATGCAGATATAGAAATAGCAACATCACAATTTACAAAAGCAATGCCAGAAAATAATCTATTAGAAGATATTATTCCGATTGATAAGAAATTTAAAGTATGCTAATTTTTTCTAATTTGAATAAAAATGAGTAGAGTAGGGGAGATAGACATATTTTTAATGTTGTAGATTTATATTTAATATAAATATTTTATATATAAAAAAATAAAAAAAGATATAGAAAAATTTTGTGCAAAGTTTTTACAAAATAGAATTTTCTTCAGATTTATAATTAACAATTTTAAAATTTAAAAATAAAATAAAAAATATTATATTTAAAATTTTAAAATTTATAAAATCATAAATTAAAGATTTTAAATTTATAGAATTTTTTTTAAACGAACATTTGTTAATTGCAAATTTTAATGTTTGGTTTTTAATTTATATGTATTTTAATTATTATAATTTAAACTTGTGAAAATCAATTTTAAGCCATTTACAATATTGCAATATTAAATTATTCATCTAAACATTAAATTTAGATTTATTTGAGTTGTTTATGAAAATTTTAATTATATATATGCAATTTTTATAATTATCTGCAGATGCTAAAGTAATCTCTAAAAAATCTAAAATAACGGCTTACGAGAATCGATTTTAAGCCATTTTTATACTTAAGCCATATAACTTTGTTGTTTAGTATTTTAGCAAAATATTGATAATTCTGGGGTTGAGAGATTTTAGATAAAAAATAACCAAATTTTTTATACTTATATAAATATATAAAAAACTGAAAAAATACCTAAAAAAAACGACGCATGAGAATCGATTTTAAGCCGTTTTTATTTTTAAGGCTTATAGTTTGTTGTTGGTAAAATACGGCAAATATAGAGAAATAGGCATTTTGAAGATTTTTGGAAAATTTATATAAAATATAATATGAAATAAAAATTATTGAGTAATGAAATTAAATTTTAAATAGAAAAATTATTTAGATGTAAAATTATAAGGATAAATTATAAAACTGATTTAAAATTGATTTTAGAAATAAATATCTGGGACTAGACTAACATTATTACAAGTAATAAATGATAAAGCAATAATGTTAGTCAAACGATAGCTAATAAATAGCTAGTAAAGCTGTTATAAGTCTAGTGGTTACAAGAACTTGTGGGTAGGACTCTAAAAGGGGTTCTATTATTTTGCTCCTATCTTATTTTACGCAAAACTTTGATTTTGTGCAATGTTGTTTCTCGATTATAAAAGAGCTATATACACATATACCCCATTCTTAGATTCAATATATACAAAAGTAAAATCACTATACTTATTTTCTAAAATGTAAAATATTTTTTTAAGCTTCTCCATAACTATTCTATTGTCATAATTTGACTTAGATAATAAATATTGATATAAATAAAAAATATTTGCATAATTTAAGTCTTGAGCTTCACTATCTTTTTTTATTGTCCATATACTGTTTAGATTTAAACATAATAATTGTAGACCAGTTAAAATGTAATTTAATTTAGTGTCATAAATTTTAAATTTTATTGGTTTCTTTATAATAATCCCCCCTATTTATTAATGTAAAATACATTATAATAGAATTATGTAAATCTGCCAATTTTTGTAAAATTGAAGAAAGTATGTTATAATAAACAAAAGGGGGAATTATTATGATGTATGCACTTGTATTTGTAATAATAATTTTATTACTAGATATAATAATAAACAAAACTAATATAAATAGAACAGAGTTTAAAGAAAATTTAAATTATAAAGAAATATACGAAAAGAAAAATTACTTACTAACACAAAAAGAACTTAAATTTTATAAATTATTAAAGAGTATAACTAATAAATATAATTTAAATTTATTTACTCAAGTTGCGTTATATGAAATAGTGAAAAGTAAAGATATTAAAGATTTTAATAGAATTAAAAGTAAAACAATAGATTTTATAGTTGCAGATAATAATTGTCAAATTAAAATGTGTATAGAATTAGATGATAGTACACACATACAAAAAAAAAGACAAGAGCGAGATAAATTTATAAACGAGTTATTTAAGCAATTAGATATTAAATTATTAAGAATACCAGAACAGAATTTTTATAATTTGCAAGAATTAGAAGAAAGAATAAAAGAGAGTTTATAACTCTCTTTTATTTAATCAATTTGTTGAAGTAAAGAATGAATATTTATTATAGACGTTTGTGAAAGTTACGATATAAATAATTTAATTGATAATATAATGAAGAAGTAATAACTTATTTATATTACAAAAATAAAAATAGTAGTGAAATTTCTCCAATATCTTCACTACTATTTTTTATAATGCTATTTCATTCCTGCTAAGAATATTTTCATTTTTTCTATAAATTCTTGATTGTTTTTTGTTCTTACCATTTCATTTATTAGTTGTTCTATAAGATCTGCAGTAGACATATTTGCCATTGCTTTTCTTAATGCAAATATAGTATCTAATTCGTCTTTAGATAATAGCTTTTCTTCTTTTCTTGTTCCAGATTTATTTATATTAATTGCAGGGAAAATTCTCTTTTCTGATAAAGCTCTGTCAAGGTGTACTTCCATGTTTCCTGTACCCTTAAACTCTTCAAAAATCACTTCATCCATTCTGCTTCCTGTTTCAACTAATGCTGTAGCTAAAATTGTAAGGCTTCCCCCATGCTCTATGTTTCTTGCTGCTCCAAAGAATTTTTTGGGTTTATGTAATGCTGTAGGATCAAATCCTCCTGATAATGTTTTTCCAGATGATGGAACTACCAAGTTATATGCTCTTGCTAATCTTGTTATACTGTCTAACAAAATTACAACATCTTTATTATGTTCTACCAATCTTTTAGCTCTTTCTAGTACCATTTCAGCAACTTTTACATGATGTTCTGGCAATTCATCAAATGTAGAATATATTACTTCTCCTTTTATAGAACGTTTCATGTCTGTTACTTCTTCTGGACGCTCATCTATTAATAAAACAATCAATTCTACTTCTGGATTATTTATTGAAATACTATTTGCAATTTTCTTTAATAATGTAGTTTTTCCCACTTTAGGAGGTGCTACAATCATTCCTCTTTGTCCTTTTCCTATTGGAGAAATTAGATCTATTAATCTCATTGCATATTCAGTTGGTGAAGTTTCTAATTTAATTCTTTCATCTGGATATATAGGTGTTAGTTCATCGAATTTCACTCTTCTATATGCCTTTTCTGGAGCTTCACCATTTACTTCTCCTACATATATTAAAGCTGGAAATTTTTCACCTTCTTTAGGTTGTCTTGCAATTCCTTTTATTTTATCTCCAATATCTAACCTGAATCTTCTAATTTGAACAGGAGACACATATACATCTTTAGTTGTAGATAAGTAATTTTCTCCTCTTAAAAAGCCATAACCATCTGGTAAGACTTCTAAAATTCCTTCTACAATCTTGTCGTCAGCATTAGTCACTCTGTATCCGCCTTCTTGTGTGTTGTTTTCATCATTTTCATAATCAGGAGTATTTGTATCTGATTTCACTGTATCTGCTTGTATTAAAGCTCCTGTTAATTCATTATCATTTTTTGCATCTTCCGATAATAAATTTATTAATTCTTCCTTTTTTAATTTTGAAACATTTTTTACATTTTTTTCTTTTGCTAGCTGACGTAACTCAACTAAAGTACAGTCTGATAAATTCATATTTCCTCCATATTACAATTAATTATTTATTATATATTATTTTAAATCTTTATTGGATTTTTTATTAGAATTAATTATTTGATTAAAAGTACATATATTCTTATTACATTAGATATTATATTACATTTTTTTAAAATAATCAAGAAAAATGTATGATATATTTAAAGATAAAATAAGCTTTTTTCCTACAAATTAAAAATATAGAGACTAATAATGTCGATTAATCTCTATATTTGTGTATATTTTATTTACTTTTCTATATCTACATATACTCTTTCATTAGGTAAATACATATCTAACTTTTCTCTAGCGACTTCCTCTATATAGTCTAAAGAAGAGACGCTTTGTTTTGTTTTTATAAGTGCTTCTTTAGTTTCTGTTGCATCTTCTAATTGTTGTTTATAATCTGTTTCAGCACTTTTATATGTATTAAGTGTTGTTTGTTGTGAAATTAATACTCCGACAAAATATATCATTATTGCTATTATTATTATTTTTTTATATATTTTTTTCATAAGTTTGTCTCCATCTTACAAATTGTTTTATTGTAGTTTTTTATTTTCTACTATATTTTATAATTCTACATTATAATGAAAAATCCTTCTTGGGAGATGAAAAATTTTTCTTTTTTTTGCATTTTTTGTAGATTGATATATTATTCATTTTCTTTATGTTAAAAACAAGTAGCATAAAAGGCTTGTTTAAATGTTTTCTTAAGAAAATTAATATATGTTTTATTGGCCAGAACACAATTTTTATAGTGTTGTATAATGCTTTCTTTAATGTTGAAAGAATGAAAACATTTATTCTTATAAAATATTTGCTTATGGTTGCTAAATAAATTCCACATCCGGTAAACATTCCTGCAAACATATACCATCTAACTTCACCATTGTTATAAATAAAGATTACAAATATTAAAAAAAATGCTGAAATAATGCCAAATATTATATCTTCTATCAATGTATGAATGTCGGAAATTTTAAATGTTCTTCTTATAACTCTAAAAATATCAAACAATATTCCAATTATTATTCCAGATATACAAAATATTAAGAAAATTTTTATTTCATTTGAAACTACTAATCCCATATTTTTATCCTTCTATTATTTAAAGATTTTTCCTAAAATTCCTGAAGAGCCCTTCTTTTCATTAGAACTTTCACTGTATCCTAGATTGTAAATTTCTCCTTCTATAATAACTTCAGAACTGTCTATGCTTAGTTTGTTAATCCTTAAATCTTCCCCTTTGATTGTTAATAATCCAAGTTGAGTTTCTACAATTACAATTTGGTCATCAAAACTTAAGACGTCTAATACACCAGTTATAGTTAGTTTTTCCCTGCTTTCTAATATTATATTTTGAATAATATTGTTTTGATTCATCATATTTCTTTCATCCATACCAATTTCATTCCTTTCTGAACATTAGTTATTGAATATTGTTTGTAATATAAATCATATATTTAATTATATGCAGGTCTTGTCTTTTTTAGAACTCCTTGTTATTTATAAAATATTTTCCTGATATAAAAAGGAGTTTATTAATGTCAAAATTTGTCAGATTTATACTTAGTTATATCTTGTTTAACTATTGCTTTTTTATGCAAACTTATTTATAATTAATTAAAAAAAGGAGGTGTAAAAATGGAAGATCCAGTAATTGAAACTGAAAACAAAGTATTAGGTAAAACATTTTTTTACATGTTTTTAGGATTATTAGCAACAGCCCTAGTATCTTGGTATATTTATGCTTCTGGATACATAAACAATTTGATTTTGGGTGGAACATTTAGAGTTATGTTAGTAATAGAACTTTTAGTAGTAATTGTATTTAATTTGCTATTTAAAAAACTTCCACCAATTGGTGTTGCAATTTTATATTTTATATATGCTTTTGTTAATGGAGTCACATTCTCTGTTTTCTTTGCTGTTTTTGAGCTTAATTCTATAATATATTTATTTTTTGCAGCTGCAGTACTTTTTGGAATTTTTGCTTTTATGGGCTATAACTCGAAAAAAGACTTAAGTAGTTGGTCTAGCTATATACTACCTTTGTTAATAGTTGGATTGATAGTTAGTTTAATTAATCTATTTGTGAATAATTCAATGATTGATATAATATTGGATTGGTTTGTTTTAATCTTATTCTTTGGAATAACAATGTATGATATGAATAAGATTAAGGAGTTAGCAAATTCCGGAATTGTTGAAAATGATAAAGTATATATATATGGAGCTATGGAATTATACTTGGATTTTATTAATATTTTTATTAGACTTCTTTCAATATTTGGAAAAAGAAAAGACTAAAAAAATCAGGTCTGATTTTAAGATTAGACCTGATTTTTTTCCTTGTGTAGAGAAATAATTTCTACTCTAAATAAGTTTATAGATTTAAATTCGATTTTCTGCTTCTTTTTTCAAATAACTGTCTATAAAATCATTTAAATCTCCATCCATAACTGCTTGAACATTTCCTGTTTCGTATCCTGTTCTGTGATCTTTTACTAGTGTATATGGGCAAAAAACATATGAACGTATTTGACTTCCCCATGCTATATCCATTTGATTTCCTTTCAAATCCTCAATTTTATCTTTATGTTCTTTTTCTTTTAAATCTAATAACTTTGATTTCAACATTTTCATTGCAGTTTCTCTGTTTTGAATTTGTGAACGTTCAGATTGACATGATACTACTATATTTGTTGGAATGTGTGTTATTCTAACAGCTGATGATGTTTTATTGATGTGTTGCCCACCAGCACCAGAAGCTCTATAGGTATCCACTCTTAAATCATCTGGATTTATGTCTATATCAATGTCTTCTGTGATTTCAGGAAGAACCTCAACTGATGCAAATGATGTATGCCTTCTTCCTCCACTATCAAAAGGAGAGATTCTTACTAGTCTATGAACACCCATTTCCCCTTTTAAGTGTCCATAAGCATACTCTCCAGATATTAGAGCTGTAACACTTTTTATTCCAGCCTCTTCCCCATCTAAATAATCCAACTCTTTAACAATATATCCGTTGCTATCAGCCCAACGCGTATACATTCTATATAGCATTTGAACCCAGTCCTGAGCCTCGGTTCCCCCTGCTCCTGGATGTAAAGTTATAATTGCATTATTCATATCATATTTTCCAGAAAGAAGTGTATTTATTTCTATTTTTTCTATTTCTTTTTCTAATTTAGATGTTGTTTTTAAAACCTCTAAAGCTTCATTATCAGGATATTCTTCTTCATCCACAAGTAAACTGTTAAATTCTGCTAAGTCATTTAATTCTGATTCTACTTTTTTAAAATCATCTATTTTGGCTTTAATAGAGTTTATTTTCTTTAATATTATTCCAGATTCTTTAGCATCATTCCAAAAATTTTCTTCTAATGTTTTACTTTCTAAATCTTTTAAGTTATTTTCTAGTGTATGAATGTCAAAGTGAATCACCAATTTCATTTAACTTATTTTTTAAATCTTCAATTTTTTTAGTATTTTCTTCGAGATTTATCAAATTTATCACCCCTTTGCATTATTTTGTTATAATTATTATTCTTTAAGCTCTTTTTTGGCTTTTTGGTAATCTGGCATATAGTATGCTACCATATCCCAAAATTCTTTTGAATGATTCATGTACTTTAAATGACATACTTCATGTAAACATACATATCCAATGGCATGTCTACTAAACATCATTAAGTTTTGGTTTATAGTTATATGCTTTTTTGAGGAACAAATCCCCCATGTTGCTTTCAAATTTTTAATATGAACTTCTGTAGGATATAGTCCTACTAAATTAGTAATATACTCCATTGCTGGTAAAACTTCTTCTTTTGCAATTGACTTATAATAATTATCAATTATTTTTTTTACTTTTATCTTTAATTCCTCGTTAGACAACATTTGGAAAGAAGCAGGAAAATTTATTATTAATAATTTCCCAGTGTTTTCGATTTTTACTTTCTTTATTGTATCTGCAAATTTAATGTTTAATACTAGATTTTTTCCTAATAAAGGAATTATTGAATTATATTCATATGTTAAGCTATGTATGGATTCTTTAGATTGTTTTACTTTTTTCTCTATCCAATCTAATTTTTCTAACAGTAATGTATCTATATATTTTTGTGTAGTGTTTTTTGGAACTTTTACTATAACCTTTCCATCTTTTATTTGAATATAAGTGTTTTTTCTTTTATTTATATCTAAAATATATGGAATGTTAGTTCCAACTATAGTAAGTTCTTTTTGCATTTTATATTTTTTCTCCACATTATATATTTATAAATTATAATATTTAAAATTATACATATAGCTGATTCTAAATACTTTTGAGGCAGACTAATTTTAAAGATGCTAAGAGGAATTGATATTCCCAGTCCAATAACACAAAATATTAATAGTTTAGTATATTTAAAAGGTTGCTTCATGAAAAATTTTAATATGATTTTGGCAAGTCCAATAGTTAAGATAATAAAAATCATTAAATACATATATGCAAATATTCCGACCAGTAAATGCCACTCTCAAAAATGCTAAAACCATTCTCAAAAACAAGCCGTCTCTCATATATATAACCTCCATTTATAATATTTTCAATAATTATAACACACCAAATATGAAATTACTATAATAAATTATTTTATATTCATGATGCTATTTTGTTAATATTTTTTTGAATTTATTTTTTCCGAATTGAATAACTATACCAGATTTTATTTCAATTTTTTCATCTATTCTTTCTATTGTTTTTGAATCAATTTTTATGCCTTTCCCTTGTACCATCCTTTTGGCTTCTCTCCTTGAATTAGTAAATCCGACTTTAATTATTAAATCACAAATATTTATATTTTCTTCGCTAATAATAAATTTTTCTATATTATCTGGAATTTTACCATTTGCAATTTGTACATATCTTTCCTTTAATTCTTTAAAATTAACATTATTATTATACATTTTTAATAATTCTTCTGCATACCTAAAATGAGCTTCTCTAATATCTCCTTCCATAATTTTATTTATTTCTTCAGTTTGTAGGTCTGTTGTTAAATCAAAATATTGTCTTAATATTACATCTGGGATTTTCATACTTTTTTCAAGCTTAACAAACGGATCATCAGTTAATCCTATATAGTTATCTAAAGACTTACTCATTTTCTCCTTGCCATCTAATCCAAGTAGTAATGGAAATGTTATAACAACTTGGGAGTCTTGTCCATAATCTTTTTGAAGCTCCCTTCCCACAAGTAAATTAAAGGTTTGATCTGTTCCACCTATTTCAATATCAGAATTTAATGCAACCGAATCATAGCCCTGCATCAAAGGATATAATAATTCATGCATTGATAAAGGCAATTTATTTTCATATCTATTTTTAAAATCATCTCTTTCCATTATTCTTGCAACTGTGTATTTACTTGTTAGCTTTATAATATCTTCAAAATTCATTTTGGATAGCCATTCTGAATTAAATACTATCCTGGTTTTATCCTTATCTAAAATTTTTGTTGCTTGTGCTAAATAGCTTTCAGCAGATTTTCTTGTCTCTTCAAAGGTTAATGCTGGCCTTGTTTTGCTTTTTCCAGATGGATCCCCTATCATTGCTGTAAAATCTCCAACAACAAATATTATTTCATGTCCCATATCTTGAAACATCTTCAATATTCGTAAAGGAACTGAATGACCTATATGCAAGTCTGGTCTTGAAGGGTCTGCTCCGAATTTTATTTTCAATTTTTTCCCATTTTTAATCTTTTCTTCTAAATCTTGAACAGAAAATATTTGCGTTGCTTTTCTTTTTATTATTTCTAAATTGTCCATTATATTTATACTCCTTTTTGTTTTATTATATTAAAAGAGCATAGTTATAAGATAGCCTTGAAGTCGTACTCTTCTCAGGCATACTATCACCTCCCTATAATTTTATCTTATTTTTTTGATATCTGTAAACATTCTAGGATGATATCCATTTTTATTATAAAATTTAATGGCATTTTCATTATATGCAAATACATCTACAAGAGTATATTCACAACCTACACTTTTAAAATATTCTTCTATCTTATTAATAAGTAATTGTCCTATTCCTTTGTTCCTAGTTTTGTTTGTAACTATTAATTCCGTTATTTCACCTCTTTTAGGACATTTATAATCTAAATAATCAAATTTATCATATGGTGGTATACATCCCATAATTAATCCTACTGCTTTATCATTTTCTACTGCTAAATAGCATTTTCCATTATTACTATTAACTTTTTGTAAATCTAGAATTGCCATTTTTTCTTTATATTCAGGATGAACTTGATCCAAGCAATCTTTATCAATCGATACTAAATATTTCTCAAGTTCTACTAATAGTTCCTTAACATCTTCTAAATATTTATCTTCATATTCGATTATCTTCATCTATTCCACTCTCTTATTATTAATATTATTATTAGTAATTATATAATTACTAATAAACAATTTCAAATTCAAAGTTCTTTTATTTATACTTCATTTTTCAAATTCTGTTGAATCAATATCTAAAGCATCAGTTAATTTATTTGATCTATTAAATGTTGCAATTCTTTTTTCTCTACTTTCTTAATAACTTTCATCAATGTTTTCACAGCATCCTATATCTTTAGGGTCAAATTGCTTATGAAAGTTATAATATTTTATTATTTGTTCTATTAGGTGTCTCGATGCTGGAGTTTCGTTAACATCAAAAATACGGCTATGTGTAGAACCTTTAACAATAATTCCTTCAATATCAATTCCATATCTTTTATTTGCTTCAATTGAGTTTTTATATCTTTCATTAAGTTTTTGTCCCAATATTTTTCTTTGCTCTATTCCAACATCCTTTGGGGTAGTTACATTTCTAAATGACATATCATGCATTGGTGCGGGAATTTGAGTACTAGATGTGATTCTATCCCCATTTATATCAAAATTTCCGGGCTTAGCACCTTCTTTTTCTCCAACATAATATGCAAATTGAATCTTCTTATATGCCTCTGAATCAAATTTTTTACCAAATAATGTTTCATAATCTTGTATTCCAATTGGATATTTTAATTTTTTTGTAGGTATAGGTATAGCTCCAGCTGCTCCACCTATTAAAGCTCTATTTATTAGTTCTGGGTATGCTAACGCAAATCTTTGTGCAAATACACCAGATGCAGAATATCCACTTAAAAATATTTTATCTTGTACTTTTTTTCCTGTTATTTGTTCAATATATTTTCGAGCATTATCGATACACTCTTTAACTTTTTCATGTATTTGAAATTCCTTTACTGCATCAACTGACATTTGCTGAGAATCTGGCATTCCTTTTAAGTCTGGTACAATCGGAACAACCAAAGGGAAATCTGTCATAAAGTCTGCATAATTCATTTCTATAGGATTATACTTGTCTTTTATTGCGTGTTGGACATTTTGAGAATATGCATCAGCTCGTCTTCCACCTGAATTATACGTTTCTACAAACATTTCAGCATTATCTTTCAACCCATCTGGAATCCCTATAATATAAGAACCATCCTGAGTTTGACATATATGCAAATCAATTTCTTTACCGTTTCTATTTATAATAGTTTTATATTTCATAGTATCTACCTCTTATAAATGTTTAATTTTCTCTTGCTAGCTATTATATCAAAAAGAAATGTCTTTTTGCAACAAAATATCAGTCATTTAAAAAGTTTTATTGAGGAAATTAATGTTTTATGTTATAATTTTTACATATTATTATTAGATAACTTTTTTATTTAAAATCCTTACTTATTTTGTTAAGGATAAGTGAGGTGTTTTTATTATTTAATTGCTTTTTTAGAATTAACTCTAAAACCTGTTAACATTTATACTACTAATCATTATTTTTTTCCAATTATTCCATAATATCTTCTGATTAATTTGATGCCTTTTTCAGTAATGTTTTGTTTAACATATTTTTCAAATGTTTCCTTCTCTATTGGTTTTCTTTCATATTCATTAAATGATTCTTCTGAGAAGTCATCTAATATTGGAGTTTTAACTAGTAAAGCATATAAATCTTTTTTTGTTTTATAGTACTCTATTACATGAAGTGGAATTAATTCTACTTCTTTAAATCCTGCATCCATTATTGCTTCATAATCTATTAAACTTATAGGCTTAACATCGTGATATGCTTGTCCTCTTTCAAACATTCTTTTTAAAGACCAACAATCTAATTTATCAACACCTCTTATAATAAGTTGCCCACCTTCTTTTAATGTTTTATATATTTGCAATGGATCAATTATTGTATGACGTGCTGTTACTAAATCAAAGTAATTATCTGGAGTATCCATTTTTAGATTGTCCATAACTCTAAAGGAGATATTCTTTCTTCTACTTTGTAATAAATTTTTATTAGCTGTTTCTATCATTTTATCAGAGAAATCTGTTCCCAATATTTCAGCACAATTCGGAAAATTTTTAAGTACTTTTTCTCCTGCTGCTGTTCCCAAATCTAGAATTTTTGTATTTTCTTTTACACGTTTTTTTATTTCGTCCTCATAAATCCAATTTGTAAATACTTCACTAGTATAGTCAATATCCTCAAAAGACCAATTAGCTGTTTCACTATAGAAATCATGTTTATTTGTTTTCATTTTCTACCATCCTTTCTTAATATAAAAATAAAATGTGATTGAATATAAAAAAGAACCTCCTTTCATGAATATGCCACAAAAAACAATCACAAAATTAATGTGTATATTTTTTGTCATTCATGAGGAGATTCTTAAGGCTCTTCATTATTCCTTTAAACACTTGTTTATCTGGTAGTAAAACGCGAATGACTAATTGATTTACTACATTTAAATTATAACAAATTAATATTAATATGTCAAAAATCGCTACAAGCCCAAAAGGATGTCGGCATTTAAAATGTTGCCTAAATCCTAAGGCTTCTTAATATTACATGGACAAGTTATAAAACTTGAACCAATTTAATAATTTTTGGGTTTTAAATATTTCCTAATTCCACAGTTCGTTTTTTGATAGTATTATAAAATACTTATTGTACTAATAATATTGCGAATTATTGCCATTTATATTTATTGTATTATCAGTAATTTCTTCTATTTTTTGCAAGCAAAATGCAAAAAACGTTCACATTCATTTTATATATTATAATAAAAATGCCTAGGTGGCAGCGTACTTAACATACGCTTAGCATTTAGCTACCTTACCTAGGTCTTACTATAAATATTTTACCATACACAAAATAGTATGTCAAATATTTTACTAATATTTTATGCAAAAATTTATTTTTTATTACTACTATTTCTTGGAAATAAGCTTACTCTAAAATTTTTAGGTTTCAATTCTTTTATCAAATTTTCAACAATACTAATATCCTTATACGAATTATAAAATGTATTTACTGTTAAATCAGCAAGTTGTATTCCATAATTTGTTTTAGAATCATAATATGTTATTTCAAAATCATCATCATATATACAAAATTCAGTTTTTAAATATGTTTCTAAGTTATTTAATTCTCCGACTCTTATATTTCTATTATCAATATTTATAATAAATTCAATCGGTTCATCATTTTCTTGTAAATTTAGCACTGGTAAAATGCAATCTTGTATTAAAACTTTTACAGCATAATTAAAGAATATATTTGAATCAACTATTTCTTTTCTCATATATTTTTTATCAAATACCTTTACACAACCATGAAATGTTTCAATATCTTGTATTTTACTAAATATTTGTATTTTCTCTTCTTCTGTCATATCATATGACTTTATTTCAGCATCTAAATCTAATTTTTTGGCTTTTTTTAATTTAAAATTTTCTTTTTTATATTTTGATTTTATTTTTATTTTATCTTCTTCAAGGCAAAAATATCCACCTACTGCAAAATATCTTGTTTTACTATTTTTATGAATTGATCCGACTTTCATCTAGATATACATATATTCTCATGTTGTTATCACTCCTTGGTGCATATTTTACCACATCTTTTGGCGAAAATAAATATATTTCTACAAATTCTATAATTTCATCATATATGATAAATTATGAACTTTCATACCAAACCTTTTATATACTTTGATCACATTTTCGTTATTTGGATTTACTGTTAAGTGCATATCTGTACAGTTCTGTTCTTTGGCTATATTTTTAGTAAATTCCAGTATTTTTGTTCCTATACCCTGTCCACGAAACTCTTCATCAATACATATTGATTTTAGCAACATATATACTATCAGTTTCTAATAATTTATTTAATCTTTCCATAGTAATAACTTTTTCCACATCTAAAAATAAATCTGGGTTCCAATTCACATGTAATTTATGAACTTGTTTTGCTAATTCATTTATTTTGGAGCATTCATCTATGATAGGTTGTATTATTTTTAATTTTTCCATTGAAGTCATCTCCTATTGTATATTGTTCTCACCTCATTTCATTTAAATATTTATTTGTAAAATCTTCTAATTTACATTTGTTTCCTTTTAATTTATTCATTAGCATATTAGCTTCGTTATATGCCATATCATAATCTTCTTTCGAAATTTCTAATCTATCTAATGCTTCTTTTAATTCGTCTTCATCTAATAAAGTTATTTCTCCATCAGGATTTACAACGACATCTAAATACAAATCATCTTCATAAGGTACTTCGTTTTCTTTGCCTATTTTCTTTGCTATGTCGAAATACCATTCTATTATTTCTTTATTATTGTTATATAAAACAGACAATTTAATCTTAGAATTATAATCATAAAATTCTAACAATTCATAATCATTATCCATTATACAGGTACCATTAGGTATATAAATTTTTCTATTTACTAATTTAAACTTATAATAACAAATATCTCCTGTAAATTCATCACTTTGAATTGATTTTTTCTTATAAATAGTACTATCTTGAAATTCGTATCTATTAGCATATCTTTTCTTTAAACTAATCCAATACCTTTGTACTAATTCATTACCCATTAAAACTTCATTTTCAAGGATCCCTCCATTTTTTATAATGCTTCTTGCTGATCCTATATTATTTTTATCGCAATCCATTAAAACTCTATCTATACCTAATTCTTTACATTTTAATAATGCTAATCTTATTTGTTCAGTAGCATATCCTTTTCTTCTTTCAGATGGTCTAATACTATCTCCTATATGTCCACCATAAAGTAATAGTTTTTCATTAAGTTTATGTCTTATTTGAACATTTCCTACTATTTTTTTATCTAATTTTCTTATTGTCAAATATAAGGTAGCAGGAATTCTATTATCCTCAATATTATCTTCTAATAAATCATTTTGTACTTTTTGTAACCATTTATCAAAATCTTTAATTCTATCTAGTCCACCATCTCCTGCAATCTCAAGCTCCCCATTATCAAAAAATTCTTGCAAATATTCTTCTACTTGCTTTTTGTATTCTTTTGTTGGAAATACTAATTCCAATTCACTCTCTAGATCGTATATATATCCGACTTCAACATATTCTTTATCTCCTCTTATACAAGTTGTTTCTCCACAATATATTCCACCTGTTTTTTCATAAAATATCCTAGATGGATAATTCTCTTTAAAGCACCAAATAATCATTTTATTTAATTTAGCTTTTTTAAATTCATCTTTAACATAATTTACAAGAGCTTTACCTATTCCATTTCCTTTTTTTTCTGGTTTTACATATAAAGCACATAATTCACAATTCACTTCTGGATATTCATCTTGATAATTATTTCCCTTTCTGTATCTACAGAATCCTACTACTTCTCCATCTTGTTCTGCAACAATAAAACCATTTTCCTTATAATTTTTTAATCTTTTTCGATAATTATCTTCAATACTTAAATTATCTAAATACTCATCATCTACAATACCTCTATATGCAGTTTGCCAACCTCTAATAGCAATCTCTGATACAGACCTTAAATCTTTTAATTCTACATTTCTAATTATAATTTTACTCATTTTACCACTTCCTCTTTTATTTATAAATATCTATAAATTCTTCTTTTAATAATCTAGTTACACATTCATCTACATATTCATTTGTTGCCATACATATAAATTTCTTTCTTCTTATTCACTCATCTTTATATTCTAGCTTTAATTGCATTTTATGTGATTTTTCATTACCTTTAAAGTAGCCATTTTCAATTTTGATACATTTATATTGTTTAATCCTTCAACTAAATCCTGAATATCTGAAACTTCCAATTTCTTAATATCAATTTTTTCTTTCTATCATCATTCTTATCCTCTCCTAAAATTAATTTTTAAAAATAAAAAGTCTTGCAAAAGAAATCCTTAAGACTCCTTTGCAAGACTATAAAAATCTATACATCGTGTAAACAACCATCTATTACAGGTTATCCTATATCGCTCAAATTTTAATTTTTAGATATACTCTTAAATATGTTTTTTATTGTAGCATATATTTTAATATATGTCAATACTTTTTTATGTTAATTTATCTAATCTCTGTAACCCTTGATATTATGCGTTTTTACCACAACAGTTCTTGTATTTCTTCCCACTTCCACAAGGGCATGGATCGTTTCTTCCTACTTTTGGTTCTTCATTAACTACTGTTTTATTCATTCCGCCTTCTTTTTCTGATAATTTGCCGTCAACTAGGTTGATTGCTGTATCTTCAAGTCTAGCACCTGTTATTTGAGTTGTTTGTGTTCTTTGTGTTTGTCCTTCTTTTTTACGCACATTTAACATTATTTTTACTACATCTGTTCTAATGTCTTCTATCATGTCGTCAAACATTTCTGAACCTTCTAGTCTATATTGAGCAACTGGATCTTTTTGTCCGTATCCACGAAGACCTATTCCTTTCTTCAACTCATCCATGTTATCTATATGATCCATCCATTTTTGGTCAACTATTTTAAGCATTACGACTCTTTCAAGTTCTCTTAAATTATCGCTACCAAATTCTGTTTCTTTTGATTCATATATTTCATGTGCTGTTTTTTGTACTTCTTCAATTATTTTATGTTTGTTTAAATCTTTTTCTTTTAAAGCTTTTACTTCAGATATTCCTAATGTTGTTTGAATGTCTTGTAATAAAGCTTCTCTATTAGTTGTTTGTCCCTCAACAATATAGCTTTCTACTATGTTTTCTATAACAGAGTCTATCATCTTAGATATGTTGTCTTTTAAATCTTTTCCTTCTAAAACTTCTCTTCTTTGTTCGTAAATTACTTTTCTTTGAACATTCATAACGTCATCATATTGAAGAACATTTTTTCTTATACTGAAGTTTCTTCCTTCAACTTTCTTTTGAGCGTTTTCAACTGCATGAGTTATCGCTCTAGATTCTATTGGCATATCTTCATCTGCACCTAATGTATTAAACACTTTTGTTATAATGTCTCCACCAAAAATCTTCATAAGGTCATCGTCTAAACCAATGTAGAATCTTGATTCTCCTGGATCTCCTTGACGTCCACTACGTCCACGCAACTGGTTGTCAATTCTTCTTGATTCGTGTCTAGATGTACCAATTATTTTTAATCCACCGGCATCTATAACTTTTTGTTTTTCTTCTTTTATTTTTTCTTTATATTTATTTTCTAGTTCTTGGAATTTCTTTCTTGCATCCAATACCTTTTTGTCTTGTGTTTCGTTATGAGCTACTGCATCTTCTATTTCTTCATCTGAATATTTAAGTTTCTTCATTTCTTCTCTAGCTAGATATTCGCTGTTTCCTCCAAGCATAATATCGGTACCACGTCCAGCCATATTTGTGGCAATTGTAACTGCTCCAAACTTACCAGCTTGGGCAACAATTTGTGCTTCTTTTTCATGATATTTAGCGTTTAATACTTCATGAGGTATTCTAGCTTTATCTAATAATTTGCTTAACTTTTCTGATTTGTCAATAGAAACAGTACCAATTAGAATTGGTTGGCCTTTTGCATGGCTCTCTTCAACTTCTTTGATTACAGCTCTATATTTTGCATCTTCATTTTTATATATAACGTCATGATTATCTACTCTAATCATTGGCTTATTTGTTGGAATTTCTACAACATCTAATTTGTAAATATCGTGGAATTCATCCTCTTCAGTCATGGCTGTTCCTGTCATACCAGATAATTTCTCATACATCTTGAAATAATTCTGGAATGTGATTGTTGCTAAAGTTTTAGATTCATCATTTACTTTTACATGTTCTTTAGCTTCTATAGCTTGATGTAATTCGTTGTTGTATCTTCTTCCATACATAATTCTTCCTGTAAATTCATCTACAATTAAGACTTCCCCATCTTTAACAATGTAATCTTTTTCGTTTTGCATTATTCCATGAGCATGTAATGACTGATTAACAGCATGAACTAATTCAGAGTTTTCCAAGTCATTGAAGTTCTCCAAATTAAATTCTCTTTCAGCTTTTTTTATTCCTTTTTGTGTTAAGGTTGCAGATTTTGCTTTTAAATCTACAATGTAATCATATTTCTCGTTATCCTCAGCCTGCTCAAAGTCTTTATCGTTTTCTTCAATTAAGACTTTCTTCTCTAACTTTCTAACAAAGCTATCAGCTTTCTTGTATAAATTAGATGATTGTGCTCCTCTACCAGAAATTATAAGAGGTGTACGTGCTTCATCAATTAAAATACTATCAATCTCGTCTACGATTGCATATTTTAATTTTCTTTGTACTAACTGATTTTTATATATAACCATATTGTCTCTTAGGTAATCAAATCCAAATTCATTGTTTGTACCATAAGTTACGTCACAATTATATGCGATTTGTTTTTCTGCTGGTTTCATACCGCTAATGACTAATCCTACAGATAATCCTAAAAATCTGTATAAATTTCCCATCCATTCGCTATCTCTTTTTGCTAAGTAATCATTTACTGTTACAACATGAACGCCTTCTCCTGTAAGGGCATTTAAGTACACTGGCAATGTTGCAACTAATGTTTTTCCTTCACCAGTTTTCATCTCTGCAATTCTTCCTTGATGTAATATAATTCCACCAATTAATTGTACATCAAAATGTCTCATTCCTAAAACTCTTTTTGATGCCTCTCTTACTACTGCAAAAGCTTCTGGTAATATATCATCTAATGTTTTGCCATTAGCTAACTCCTGTTTTAAATATGGTGTTTTTGCTACTAGTTCACTGTCTGAAAGTTTTTCCATTTCTGGCTCTAAACTATTAATTTTGTTTACAAGTGGCATAACTCTTTTTACTTCTTTTTCGCTATATGTTTTAAATAGTCCCATTAAATTTCATCCTTTCGATTTAACTGTTATTAATTTAAGAAAATTATAGCAATTTTCCTAAGCAATGTAATTATATTACGAATTTTTATATTTAGCAAGTCTATTAGATAACAAATCTTAAAATTTTCAAAAAAACTAGCGGTTATCCCGCTAGTTTCTCTTTTAAATTCTCGATATCAAACTTATTTACTCAAAAGTATATTTATCACAATGAATTTGATGTTGCAACATAACTCTCGTCAGGAGGATATACATATTCCTCACTAGGTACATTTGTTTCTTTTATTTTATCAACTTCTATAACAGGAATCTCCCCGTGATAATTTCCCTTTGTTATCTCCCCTTCGATTTCTATCCATGTACCATCTTTGTACTTGGTAGATTCATTTAAATTACATAAGAAACCTACCACTACACCTTGATAATCAGCAGAAACAATCATTTCTCTTGCTATAACAAATTGGGATTCGTTAAAATCATATAGTCTATAAACAAAACCTGTAACTCTTATTCTCATTCCCACATAAGAATTTAAATTTTCGTGCACATTTTTTAATACATTTGTATAATTACTACTCGAAATAATATTCACATTATTAGTAGTTAAACTATTACTAACACATTCTCCTTTTGGGGTAAATATTTTATAAATACCAATTCCAGACATAATTATTACTAAAATAAATAAAATAACAAACACAATTTTAAACAATACTTTAGAATTTATTTTCATATTGCATATTAACATATTATCTCATTCCTTTCATTGTAATTTTACTCACAATAATCTGTTATTTAATAATATGTTAATTGTTAGTTTTTATGCGAAAAAATACGTTTATATTTCTCTTGAGAATATTGTTTTTATTACTCCTTTGTCTAGCATGGTTCCAAATATATTTTTTAATATTATTAATATTATAGGACCTATAAACATACCAATTACTCCAGATAATTTGAAACCTGTATACATAGCAATGAGTGTGAATATAGGATGAATTCCTATGTGGACGCCAACAATTCTAGGTTCTATAAATTGTCTTACTATCGACATTATTGCCCATAATATTAAAATTGAAATACCTAGCTTCATATCTCCATAGCATGCTGAAATGATAGCCCATGGCACCATTATTGTTCCAGAGCCAAATATAGGAAGTGCATCTACGAACCCTATCCCCAATGCGTATAATAATGGATATTTTACATTTAATCCTGCAAAATGAAAACAGTATAATCCAATTAATGAAATTATAAATGATATTAATATTAAAATCACTTCAGCTTTTAAATACCCACCCAAAACTTTTACTAAATCTTTTATATGCTTGTATAGTTTTTTCACCCATACCTCTGGAAGATGATGTTCCACTTGGTCAAGAATGTAAACTTTATCTGTGCAGATGAAATAAAGAGATAAAAATGTTATTACAAAATATACCCCTATTGTAGGAATGGAGGTTACAAAATTTAATCCTGTTTTCAATATACCTTGTAGCCAATTAACTATTGTGTTAACCATTTCTTTTGAGGAATTTTCGGCTGCTGATATAACACTTTGAGGAATATTGAGTTTCTTAAAATTTATATTATTAATTATATTTTGAATTTGTTTAGTAGTTATTTCCATATAATTATTCAGGTTACTAAGTAAATTAGAACCTTCTGAAATTAGCGAACTAATTGCCCATGTAAGAAGTCCAACAATAATTCCCATTATGAAAATAATTATTATAATTGCACTTTGCTTCCTTTTAAATTTAAAATTTCTCATAAAAAATCGAATCAGAGGTTCTAGTATTAATGAAATAATAAATGCTATTAAAAATGGTAAATAAAAAACAGCAAGTTTAAATCCAAGGTAAACTAGGATAATTGTAAGTGCTGTTATTATCAATTTACGAACGACCTTTGTCCAATAATTAATATCAATTACCATATATGTACCCCTTATTTATTATACTGAAAAACTTGTTAAAATATTCATTAGCAACATTTAAAGTTACAATCCATAGTATTTTCAAAATTTGAATTTACAACTATGAATTGTAACTTTAAACATTTTCTTTTAATCTATTTTAAATCAATATGATTTCCTTGGTTTCTTATATTATTCTGCATTCTTCTTATTGCATCCACAAATGCCTTCTATTGTATTACATAAATCTTCCGTGAATACTTTTTCGTTTGCAGCTAAGTCACCTAAAGTTAATATTCCTATTAATTTTCCATTATCAACAACTGGCACTCTTCTTACTTGCTCATTTGCCATTATTTTTTCAGCAGTTGTTATGTCATCATCACAATGACAGCATTGAACATCAGTTGTCATTATATCACTAATCTTTGTGTTTTGTGGATCCTTGTCACAAGCAACATTTCTTAACAAAATATCTCTGTCTGTAACAATTCCTACTAACTTATCATCACAATCGCAAACTGGAATGCATCCAATATGATGTTCACACATCATTTTAGCACAATCTTTTACAGAAGTATTTGGCTTTACAAAATTAACATTATTACACATACAATCTTTTACTTTCATTTTTTATCATCCTTTCTTTTTTGATTAACATTATTATTATGTGCACAAAAAAAGTTGATATTCAAATTTTAAGCAAAGGTATTTTTTTCTTAAATGTATATGCAAATAATTGAAAAAAGGCCAAATTTTAGAATTTTAAAAAATTTTTATAAGACATTGCTGGCTTAGATTTATCTTCTTTTGATTTTTGATATTGATTTTGCCTTAAATTTTGATATGAGCTTCTGTTTAAAGGTTGATAGGAACTTCTGGTGTTTGAGTTTTTATAATTCAACATATTTTCAAAACAGTTTTTATCATTTGTTATATTATCATTTCTCATATCATTATTTACTGTTTTTTCTTCCACCTTTTTCTTTTCAATGACAGTATTATTTCCAGATTGTTGATTTCGTACTTGTTCGTCAGCAAATTGCATATTATTAAACTTAGCATCTTCATATAAGTTTATGTATGGATTTCCAGTTGGAGCTTGAATCATTGGCTTGTAACCTAATACTATTCTCATATATTCTTCATAATTTCTATACATATAAAAAACCTCCCTTTCTAATACTATATGAAAAGAAGGCTTTTTTGCCACAATTATTATTTTAATTCAAATACATATTCTTTAAACTTATTTCCTCTTTCTGCGAAGTTTTTGAACGCATCAAAACTTGCACTTGCTGGTGACAATAACACAATATCTCCAGCTTTAGCTACCTCTTTAGCTGTTTTTACTGCTTCTTGTAAATCTTTACAATGTATTATTTCAACATGTTTATTTAGCTTTTCTAAAGCATTTTGTGTGGCTTGCTGAATTTTTTCGGCAGTAGGTCCTGTTAAGATAAGTGTTCCAACTTTTTCAGCTATTTTCTCACCTATCTCTGTATAATCTAATCCTTTATCTGAACCACCTGCTAGCAATATTATATTTTCATCAAAGGCATTTAATCCTGCAATAGTGCTTGCTGGGCTTGTGCCTATTGAATCATTATAATATTTTACACCATCTATTTCTTTCACAAATTCCAATCTATGTTCTACACCTGTAAATTCGCTTATTGCCTCAATTTGATTTTCTCTACTTGCAATTGTTTCTGTTGCTGCAAGTGCTGCACAAATGTTTTCATAATTATGTATTCCTCTAAGCTTTATATCAGATTTTTTTATTATTTCTGTTTGCTTACCATTAACTGCATATTTTATAGATTTTGAATCTTCATCATAAAAATATCCATTATCAAGTTTTTCTTTACTACTAAAGTATATAATTTTATTACTAATATCATCGGCAAATCTTCTTGTAATTTCGTTGTCTTTATTTAATATTACTATTCCACTTTCGTCTTGGTTTTTGAATATACATTTCTTTGCTTCTTGATACTCTTCATAAGATTTATGTACATTTAAATGATCTGGATACATATTTGTTACAACTGCAATCTCAGGACTAACCTTCATATCCATTAATTGAAAACTACTCATTTCTAGTGCAATTATATCTTCTGGAGTGATTTTGTCTAACTCAGTAAATATTGGTTTGCCTATATTTCCGCCTAAAAAGCACCTACGTCCAGTTTTCTTTATAATTTCTGCAATTATTGAAGTTGTTGTTGTTTTTCCTTCTGTTCCTGTTACTCCAATTACTTTACATGGTGCTAATTTAATCACCATTTCAATTTCAGTAGTAAGAATTGCACCTTGTTCAACTTCTTTAACAAACTCTGGAGTTGTTGGTAAAGCACTAGGAGACCTAAAAATTATATCAAATCCATGTAACCTAGACAAATTATCTGAACCAGTTTCAACTTCATATCTATACCTGTTGATTTTCTCCATTATTTCATCACTTAAATTGTTTCTATCAAAAACTGTTACTTTTGCGTTTTTATCATAAAAATAATCTAAAAGTGGAAAATTGCTAACTCCCATTCCTATTATAGCAACTTTTTTGCCATCTAAAAATTTATTAAATTCCTCTAATTTTTCATTTTTATAACTCATATTAAAAGTTTCCTTTCTCTTTAATACATGTAAAAACCTTTTCAGCTGATTCCTTAGCTGATTTGCAATTTGTTACATCTATATCAATTGTATTTGAATACCTTTTGTAGTATCCTGCCATCTCTTGGAGTTCATCTCTTTTTTCTATATGCTTTTTTAACTGTTCAATATTACCTTCTTTGTATTGTTTTGCTTTCCTTTTAACTCTTTCATCTAATGATGCAGTAATAAAAAAATGATAATCTAAGTCAGGATATATTTTCATCAAATCTCTTCCTGATATAATTACATTATATTCATTTTTTAGATTATTTATTAAATCTCTAGCAAAATCATATAATTTTGTATTGTCAGCTTTTAACGCAACATTCGAAACAGCCATAGAAGCCATATCAGACTGCAAATCTGTTTCATCTATTTTTTTATCGTTAACATATACGACACTTTCTCTGTTTTCTAATTTAATCTTGACTTTTAGTGCATCCATAACTTGTTTTATATCAACATGTTCAGATTCTGACATTTTCTGTTTGATGTCAATTCCAGAATTTATTAATGCTACAACAATTCCTCTGTACAAGTTTCCACCATGTAATATTATGCTATTAGGAATCATATCCAATAGCTCTCTACATAAAGATGTTTTTCCTGCTCCTACAAGTCCTTCTATTCCAATTGTTATGTTTGTATTGTTTTCTTGCATACAATCACCTTCCCATATATTTTGTCAAATATCATTAATATTATATTCATAACTTATACTAATGTCAAGACGGTGGGTAATAACCCACCGTCTTACTTCTCTCACATAATCACACAAACAAGTTTGTAGTCCGTCTTTTCGATTTCATAGAAAAAATTTTTCTCATTTTTCTTATTGCATCTCATGTAAATGACCATAATTTCATTCACACAGTCTGATGTTTCAAGTTCTTCAATTGCCTTTTTCAAGGTCTCCCGCTGAATAATTTCATACTCATTTGGTAAGTTTTCTAAAAAATCCTGGGCTTCTTTTCTGTCGTTAAAGATTCGTGTCTTCAAACTTTTTCCATCCATGATTAATCAAACCTCTCCTTTTATTGTCTTATGTGAAATATTCAAAAGACTTGAATATATATATTTTATCACACTTCCCGCGAAAAATCAAATGCAACAGTAAGAACTAAATATATAAAAAAGTCGACTGATAATAATCAATCGACTTTTAAGAGCTATTGGAAACATACAACTGCTTCCTTATTGTTGCTGAAGATAACTACACTAATGCCTTCATAATCATCCCAATTAATATCAGGAAATCCATCGGTAATCTCAACATTCTTAAACCAAACCCATTTTTCTTTGCCATTTTTGAGTTCATCAATAGCCTTGGCCAGTTGAGGATATAGTGTATTTTTCTTGCATCTCAGCATCATATTGTGGAGAACATCTATTGCATCCTCCCGCTCACGATAGGGTCCCATTGTATTTCTCTCCTTTTCATTGCTCTTTTTTTATTAAAGTGCATCTTTTATTATACTACAATTTTATTCAGAATGCAAATATTTATTATAAATATTTTTTCAAGAATTTTCCAGTATAGCTTTGTTCATTTTTTACAATCTGCTCTGGAGTGCCAACACATAACACTTCTCCTCCCTTTTCTCCACCTTCTGGTCCAAGGTCTATTATGTGGTCACAAGTTTTTATCAAATCCAAATTATGCTCTATAACAATTATTGTATTGCCTGTATCTACAAGTCTTTGTAAAATATTTACTAATTTATGAACATCTGCAATATGAAGTCCCGTGGTAGGTTCATCTAATATATACAAAGTTTTTCCTGTTGCCTTTTTAGATAATTCTGTGGCTAATTTAACACGTTGTGCTTCTCCTCCTGAAAGAGTAGTTGAAGGTTGTCCTAGTTTTATATATCCCAATCCAACATCATATAGAGTTTGAATCTTTGTTTTTATACGAGGAATCTTATCAAAAAATTTCAAAGCCTCTTCAACTGTCATATCTAAAACATCATATATAGACTTTCCTTTATATTTTACTTCTAATGTTTCTTTGTTATATCTTTTTCCATGGCAGACTTCACAAGGAACATATATATCTGGTAAAAAGTGCATTTCTATTTTCAAAACTCCGTCTCCATTACAAGCTTCACATCTTCCACCTGCAACATTAAAGCTAAATCTTCCTTTGTCATATCCCTTCATTTTTGATTCATTCATTTCTGCAAAAATATCTCTTATATAGTCAAATACTCCTGTGTAAGTTGCTGGATTAGAGCGAGGCGTTCTTCCTATTGGAGATTGGTCAATGTTTACTATTTTATCTATGTTATGAAGTCCTTTTATTTCTTTGCACTTGCCAGGCTTTTCATTTGAACCATTTAAATCTCTTGCAATTGTTTTGTATAAAATTTCATTAACAAGAGTGGATTTTCCAGAACCTGAAACACCTGTTACACATATAAACTGTCCTAAAGGAAATTTTACGCTTATGTTTTTTAAATTATGTTCTGTCGCACCTATTACTTGTATTGATTTCCCATTCGATTTTCTTCTATGTTTTGGAACTGTAATTTGCTTACGTCCACTTAAATAGTCACCTGTTGCTGAACCAGAAACCTGTTTTACTTCTTCTGCTGTTCCTTGAGCCATAACCCTTCCACCATGAACACCAGGACCAGGTCCAATATCTATAATTTGATCTGCAGCATACATTGTGTCTTCGTCATGTTCAACTACTATAACAGAATTTCCTAAATCTCTTAGTTTTTTTAATGTTTCTATAAGCTTGTCATTATCTCTCTGATGCAGTCCAATACTTGGTTCATCTAATATATACAACACACCAGTTAAGCCCGCTCCAATTTGAGTGGCTAACCTAATACGTTGTGCCTCTCCTCCGGATAAGCTTCCAGCAGGTCTAGATAATGTTAAATAATCTAGTCCTACATCTATTAAAAATTGAAGTCTTTTATTTATCTCTTTTAAAATTTGATCTGAAATCATAGCTTGTACATTGGTTAGCTTTAAAGAATCCAAATAATCCTTTATTTTGTCAATTGACATATATGTTAATTCATTTATATTCTTTTCTCCAACTTTTACAGCCAAACTCTCTTTTCTAAGCCTTGCACCATGACACGCTAGACATGGAGATTCGCTCATATACATCTCGTAAAAAGCTCTCATTCCATTTGATTTTGTCTCATTATGGCGTCTTTCTAATGTCGGTATAACACCTTCAAATGGAGACGAAAACCTTCTTGTTCCTGAAGCCGAAGTATATTCAAAATCAATAACCTCATCTCCAGTACCATATAATATCTTATTTAAAAAATCTTTAGGTAACTTCTTTATTGGAACATCCTTAATTTTTACATTATAATGTTTTGCAATACTCTCAAAGTACATTCTTGCCATGGTATCGCCTTTTTTCATAGTACTAGCTCCAAAAGCTTTTACTCCGTCATATAAAGTTTTGGTCTTATCAGGAATTATTAAATCTTCGTCAATTCTCATTAAATAGCCAATTCCTGTACATTCTGGGCAAGCACCAAATGGATTGTTAAACGAAAACATTCTGGGTGTCAACTCTTCAAAACTAATTCCACAATCCACACAAGCATAATTCTGGCTGTATATCTTTTCTCCTTTTCCTGGAATATCTATTGTTACCAAATTATTTGCATTCTTCATTGCAGTTTCTACAGATTCGGTTAACCTTGAACGTATTCCGTCCTTTATTACTAATCTATCAACAACTAAATCAACATTATGTTTTTTCTTCTTATCTATGGAAATCTCATCTTCTCCTAATTCGTACATAGTTCCATCTATTCTTGCTCTTATGAAACCATTCTTTTGATATTCTTCCAATTGTTTTACAAACTCACCTTTTCTACCACGAACAACAGGAGCTAAAACTTGAATTCTAGTACCTTCTTCTAATTCTAATATAGAATCTACAATTTGGTCTATTGTTTGCTTTTCTATTTTTTTACCACAATTAGGACAATAAGGAGTTCCAATTCTGGCATATAACAAACGAATATAATCATAAATTTCTGTTACAGTTCCAACTGTAGAACGAGGATTTTTAGATGTAGTTTTTTGATCAATAGAAATAGCTGGAGACAATCCATCTATAGACTCCACATCTGGTTTCTCCATCATACCTAAAAACTGTCTTGCATACGAAGACAAGCTTTCAACATATCTACGTTGTCCCTCTGCATATAATGTATCAAAAGCCAAAGACGATTTACCAGAACCAGACAAACCTGTTATTACAACAAGTTTATTGCGTGGAATAGTTAAATCAATATTTTTCAAATTATGTTCTTTTGCTCCCTTAATTACAATATTATCATTCATTATCATTTACCTCTCACATAATTATCATTTCCAACTTGATAAATTATATCACATATAAGGCAAACAAGCCATAATTTCTCGACGAAATATTACAAATTATTACATATTTAAAAAAGGTATTGAAATTTTTTCTATTTTCGATTAAGATAATCATTGCGCACAAAAGATAAACTATTATTATAACAAAGGAGTATCAAAATGGGATATATAAACGTTTTCACAGGGCCAATCAAATGTGGCAAAAGTCAAAAAATTTTTAACGAATTAAAAAGACAATTAATTGCAGGCAAAAATATAAAAGTTTTTTTACCAGATATTGATACAGATAATAATAATGTAATTTCAACCATGTCAGGCAATTGTATAAATGCTCTAAAAATCAATAACATTGCAGAATTAAAAAAATATAATGCTGACGTGTATTTTATAGATATGTTTCATTTTTTAGAAGGTGACGTTTCTACTATTGACGAAATGGCAACACAAGGAAAAAAATTCTACATTGCAGGTCTTAATCTTACTGCAGACAAAAAGATCTTTGGTAAAATGGGAGACTTAATGTGTATTGCCGACCATGTAGAAATAATGACATCAATTTGTGAAGTTTGTAAAAGTGATGAAGCAAGCTTTTCTTATTGTCGTAAAGGCACAAAATCTAAAGAGTTCATCCCTGTTTGTAGAGAATGTTATAACAAGCTTATTAATAAAGAAATAACTCTAAAACCAAAGAGGTCAAGAAAGAGTACTGCTACCTCTCCTACTATGGGAAAAATTTTAGTAAATGATTTTAACTATCAGTATCATTTTTAATTCTATAACGTTAGTATTATATTTAAAGTTTAAATTATAAAGCTATTTGCACACAATATTTCATATATAAACGAGGGCTATTTTATCAAAGTAGTCCTCTTCTTTTTTAGTTTTGTTATTTTTCTGCTTTTCACGCATATACTAGTATTACGTTAGATTAAACCGTAACGTAATATTTTTTTACAGAAGAGGGATGAGCTATATATGACTGAATTAATCAATTTTTCCAATAAATCTTTAGACTTTTTTAAGCAGACTAAATATATATTCCAAGGAATCACTTACACAATATTTTATAATGGCACACTTTATAATTTGCCAGAACTAAAATCTAACCTAATTTCATCTGGTTTTTATTTTGATGTTCCTAGCAGAGTTAATAATATTGACGATTCATTAGTATTAATAGCCTGTTTTATAAAATATGGATATGACATGGTAGAAAAATTAAATGGAGCTTATTCTTTTGCAATATGGAATGAAAACAAGAATGAATTATTTCTTGTTAGGGATCATTTTGGAATAAAACCTTTATATTATACACTTATAGATAATACTATGCTCTTCTCAGCTAATGTGAAGGATTTGTTTAAAGATTCTAGAGTTGAACCTATCTTAGATAAGCAAGGCATGTGTGAACTTTTCGGTCTTGGGCCAGCCCATACCTCTGGTTTTACACCATTCAAAAATATATTCGAATTAAAACCAGCCCATTTTACGATATATAATCACTCAGGATTAAAGACAAAAAAATATTGGCAATTAAAAAGTATGCCACACAAACATAGCATTGGCAAGACATGTGAAATTATAAGAGACCTTTTAAAAGACAGTATCCAGAATCATATAAATGTTAATAATGTCCAAAATACTCCTTCGTCTTTATGTACTTTTTTATCTGGTGGATTAGACTCAAGCATTGTTACCTTTTATACTGCTAATTTCTATAAAGAGCATGATTTAGGGCCTTTAAACACATACTCTGTTGATTATATAGACAATGATAAAAACTTTGTAAAAACAGATTTTCAGCCTAATTCAGATTCATACTTCATAAAATTAGCAATTAAAAGGTTCGGTGTAAATCATAAAACAATATTATTAGATACTCCCGACCTTGCAAATAGCTTAAAAGATTCAATGATGGCACGCGGCTTTCCAGGAATGGCAGATATAGACTCTTCCCTACTTCTTTTTTGTAAAAAAGTTCAGCCTCATTCAAATATTGCGTTAACTGGTGAATGTGCAGATGAGTTTTTCTGCGGTTACCCTTGGTTCTTTAGAGAGGATTGTTTAAGTAGTAAAACCTTTCCATGGTCTATGGCTATTAAAGAAAGACAAAATCTACTTTCTTTAGATGTATCATCCAAAATTGACTTACAAGACTATATAGATTATAGATACACTGAAACTTTAAAGAATGTTCCAAGATTAGATGATGATTCACCTGCAACAGCTAAAATGCGAGAGATAACATATCTAACTTTAAATTGGTTTATGCAAACACTTATAGATAGAGCAGATAAAATGGCATTTTGTTCTAATGTGGAAATCCACGTTCCATTTTGTGATTATCGTTTAGCACAGTATGTATGGAACATTCCATGGGAATTAAAAACATTAAAAGGCCGTGAAAAAGGCTTGCTTAGATATGCAATGAAAGGATTACTTCCTTCCGAAATAATTGATAGAAAGAAAAGCCCTTATCCTAAAACATGTAATCCTACATATTTAAATTGTGTAAAAAATATGTTATCAAATATAATAAACAATAGCCAGTCTCCTATAAACTATCTGATAGATAAAAATTACGTTCAAGAAATTTTAGATACAGATGGGCGCAATTTTACTCATCCATGGTTTGGGCAACTTATGACCGGTCCACAACTAATGGCTTATTTGTGTCAAATTAATATGTGGCTCGAGAAATATAATCCTAAGATTGAAATTTAAAACAAGGTTTCTCTAAGAACGAGAAAACTTGTTTTAAATAATATATTTTTTAACTATTAATATTTTCTTTTTAGCCTTAAAGCATTTAAAATTACTGTAAAACTGCTAAATACCATAGCCATACTTGCAATCATTGGATTAATCTTTATTCCTAATGGTTGTAGTAATCCCATAGCAATTGGTATCATTAAGCTATTATAGAAAAACGCCCAGAATAAATTTTGTTTTATATTTCTTACAGTTCTTTTACTAATGTCTATTAATTTAACTATGCTTTCTAAATCATTTCTTGTTAATATTACATCAGAGGAATCCATTGCAATATCTGTTCCACTATTTACACTAACACCTATATGGCTATTAGCAAGGGCTGGGCTATCATTAATTCCATCTCCACACATCATTACGAATTTTTGTTCTTGTTTTAATTCTTTTATTACATTTGCCTTTTCATTTGGTGTAACATCAGATATTACTTTTGTGATTCCAATATCTTCAGCAATCTTTTGGGCAGTTTTATTATTGTCTCCTGTAAGCATTATAGTTTGTATTCCGCTTCTATTCAATCTGCTTACAACATCTTTTACATTATCTCTCACAATATCATTAACACCAATAATCGCTGTTATCTTCTTATCAATCACAGTATAAATAATACTGCAACCTTTTTTTGCAATCCTCTCTTCATCTTCCTTGTGAATATTCTCTATGTTCATTTTCTCTAAGATTTTAGAATTTCCTAGTATAACTTCTTTACCATTTACACTACCTGTAATACCAAATCCGCTAATATCTTTAAAATCTTCTACATCATAAGGCTGTATATTATTTTCCTTAAGATAATCTTTAAAAGCATTGCTTATAGGATGAGATGATTTTAATTCTAAACTTCCAACCAAACTTATAACATCTTTTTCTTCCATATCTGAATAATTAATTACATCAGATATTTTTAATGTACCATATGTTAATGTACCTGTTTTATCAAACACTATAGTATCTACTTTAGACGCATTCTCTAATGTTTCACTTTTCTTAACTAATATTCCATTATTAGCACAAGTACCTTCACTTATTACAATAGCTAAAGGAGTTGCTAATCCTAAACTACATGGACATGCAACTACCAAAATAGTAACAAATACATTTATTGCTTCTGAAAAGTTATATCCAAACAATAGATAGCCAATAAAAGAAAGTATAGCAATAATAATAACAGCTGGCACAAAATATCCACTCACCTTGTCGGCTAATTTGGCAATTGGAGCCTTTGTATTTATTGCCTCAATTACTAATCTTACAATCTCAGAAATGGTAGATTCTTTGCCAATTTTTTCTGCTTTATATTCTATATAGCCATCATAATTAATACTTCCGGCTATAACTTTTTGACCTTGCTTTTTTATTGCAGGTTTGCTTTCTCCTGTTATAAAAGACTCGTCTAAATGAGCTGTTCCTACTACAATCTCCCCATCTACTGAAATCTTTTCACCTGGCTTACTTATTACAATATCGCCTTTCTTTATTTCATCAATTGTAACATGTTTTTCTTTACCATCGACCTTTATAGTAGCATCTTTAGGAGTAATTTGAACTAACTTCTTAATAGCCTCCTTGGTTTTATCCTTACTTAATCCATCTATATATCTACCCAGCTTTATAAAATAAACAACAATAGCAGCAGATTCAAAATATAGATTATCAACATAATGATGTTTTCCAGATAAAACCATAAACATTCCATATACACTATATAAAAAACTACTTAAAACACCTATTGCAACTAACGTATCCATATTAGGAGTTCTATGCACTAAATTTTTATATCCATTTTTTATAATATCAAAACCATATCCTAAAAATGCTATAGTTAATATTAATAATGTTGACGTATATATTAATGGATGCATATGCATATCAAAAATGCTTAAGTTCGGTAAACCAATCATATGTCCCATAGATATATACATCATAATTATTGCCAAAACAGAAAAAATAACAAACTTTATCTTTTCTGTTTTACTATCGTCTTTTTGTGTAGTCTCATCATATAATCCTAAACTTTTAAATCCCGCTTCTTGTACAAACTTTTCTATATCCTGTAAATTTAAAACACTATCATCATACTCTATCAAAGCATTAGACATTACTAAATTAACTGAAGCACTTGTTATTCCTTTTTGTTTATTTAAATATTTCTCTAATCCATTTGAACATGCACTGCATGTCATTCCATCTATAGATAAAATAACTTTCTTCATATTTTATTCCTTTACTTCAAAACCTATATCTTCAATCTTTTCTTTTATCTTGTTAACATCAACACTATCATCAAGATTTACTTTAACAATTCCATTTTCATGACTAGCTTCTACACTATTCACTCCGTCTAAAGTTTTTAATGCATTTTTTACTCTATTTTCGCATCCGCCACAGACCATTCCCTCAACTTTTATAACTACTTCTTTCATATTATACACTCTTCCTTTCAAAATATATTTTATGTATTATTTGATATTAAATTTTTCACAACCTCACTTGCTATAATCATTCCAGCAACAGATGGCCCAAAAGATATACTTCCTGGAACTGGCTTTCCGTTATCACCTATTAAAGGTTTACCATCTTGTGTATGAGGTTTAATTGGTTCTTCCTTAGAATATACAACCTTTAATCTTTTTACTCCTCTTGCTCTAAGTTCTTTTCTCATAACTTTAGCTAAAGGGCACACACTTGTTTTGTATATGTCACTTATTTCAAATTTAGTTGGATCTAATTTATTACCTGTTCCCATAGCAGATATTATTGGTATGTTTAATTTATTAGCTTGAAGTACTAATTCTATTTTTGCAGTAACTGTATCTATGCAATCTATAATATAATCAATACTTTTATCTAATATATCATTTTTGCTATTTGGCATATAAAATTCTTTAGATATTTGTATATTTACATTTGGATTTATCTCTAACATCCTTTCTTTCATTACATCTACTTTATACAATCCTACAGTCTTTGTAGTTGAATGTATTTGTCTATTTATATTACTCTCTGAGATAGTATCATGGTCTATTAATATAAAATTTTGTACTCCAGCTCTTACTAGTCCTTCTGCCACAAAAGAGCCAACTCCGCCTATACCGAATATGGCTACTTTTGACTCTTTTAATTTATTAATTCCATCTTCTCCAAGTAATAATTTTGTTCTTGAATAAAAATTTTCTACCATTTATTTTTCCTTCTTGTTTTAATATATTTAATCTTCTAATTGTCCTAATATATCTTCCATAGTATGCCATGCAAGTAGTGCACATTTAACTCTTGCTGGCATGTTTGCTATGTTTTTAAAAGCTATTGCATCTTCTAATATTTTTAAATCGTTTTCATCTGTTATTTCTCTTTTAATCATTTCTATAAAAGTTTCTATAATTTTCTTAGCTTCTTTTACAGTTTTTCCTCTTAAAACATCTATCATTATAGAAGTAGAGCTTTGAGAAATAGCACATCCATAGCCTGAAAAAGCAAGGTCTTCTATAACATCACCATCCATTTTTACTTCTAATTTTATCTCATCTCCGCAATTAGGGTTATGGCCCATTTCGCAATAATCTGGTGATTCTAGCTCTTTCTTGTTATATGAATTCATACTATGTTCCATTATTATATCATTATATATATCGTCAATATTATCCATTTTCTTCCTCTTATTTATTAATATATTTTTCAAAAACACTATATACTTTTTTTATTCCTTGTACAAGTCTATCTACATCTTCTTTTGTATTGTACAAGTAGAAGCTTGCTCTACATGTTGAATCTGTTTTTAAATACCTCATTAATGGTTGTGCACAATGATTTCCTGATCTTACACACACACCTTCTTGGTCTAATATGCTTGCCACATCATGTGGATGAACTCCTTTTATGTTAAAAGAAATTACTGATGAATGATTTTCTTCGTTTGGAGTAATATATAATTTTACATATTTTAATTTAGATAGCTCCTGTCTTGCATAACTTACTAACTCATGTTCTATTTTCGCTATTCTGTCATAACCTATATTTTCTATATAGTCAATTGCTGCTCCTAATCCAACTACAGCTCCTATATTTTGTGTTCCTGCTTCAAATTTGTTTGGAAGCGGAGCAAATCTTGTTTCTTGTTCATAAACATAGTCTATCATGTCTCCACCCATTAAAAACGGATTCATTTTACTTAATATTTCCTTTTTACCATATAATATACCTATTCCTAAAGGTGCTAGCATTTTATGACCTGAAAATACTACAAAGTCTGCATCAAGTTCTTGTACGTCAATTCTCATATGTGGAATACTTTGAGATGCGTCTAATACAACTACGGCTCCTTTTTTGTGTGCATATTCTATAATTTCTTTTACATTGTTTATTGTTCCTAATACATTAGATACATGTGTTATTCCTACTATCTTTGTGTTATTTGTTATTTTACTTTCTATTTCTTCTCTAGATAATTCATAATTTTCGTTTATATACATGTATTTTAATGTACTGCCTGTTTTTTTAGTTACATACTGCCATGGAACTAAATCTGAATGATGTTCCATTATAGATAAAACAACCTCATCATTAGTCTTTAGATTATCTAGTCCATATGAGTATGCAATTAAATTTAAACTTTCACTGGCATTTTTTGTGAATAATATTTCTTTTTCACTTTTTGCATTTATAAATTTGGCTATCTTTTCTCTGGTATTTTCATATAGTTCTGTAGCTTCTATACTTAATGTGTATGCTCCTCTATGTGGATTGGCATTATATTTTTCGTAAAAGTTTTGAACAGCTTTTATTACACATTCTGGTTTTTGTGTTGTTGCTCCACTGTCTAAATAAGATATATTTCTATTCTTAAAAATAGGAAAGTCATTTTTTATATCTAATTTCTCTTCCATTACTATTTCTCCTTTTTACGTTAATCTTTCATCTATTACTTCAATTATCTCTGCTTTAAGTTCTTCGTTTTTTATATTTTTTAGTATATTGTTGAATTTAGCTTTTACCATTAATTTTATAGCTTCTCTGCGACTTATTCCTCTTGTCATAATATAGAACAATTCTTTATTATCAACTTTTCCTGATGCTGTAGAATGATTTCCCTCTACATCATCTTCAGTACATAGTAACATTGGTAATGCTATCGATTTTGCTTTTTCTGATAATAATATACAATATTCATTTTCATTTCCCTTAGATTTTGTACATCCTTTTTTGAAGTCTATTGTTCCTTTAAAATTCTTTTTACAGTTTTCATCCAATGCTCCTTGTACATCAATATCTATGTTGGATTTTTTCCCTCTTACATCAGCTATATAATTAATATCTTTCAATTCATCTTTTGCTCCCATATATATAGTGTTTAATGCATTGTTTGCATTGTCTCCTATTATATTTGAGTAATAATTTGAAATGCTATTTTTTCCACCAATATCAATTATTGTATATTTTATATTGCTATTGCTGTTACTGATGTTTTCTATTGCTTCAAAATTATCAGATTGTTCATTTAATAAATTGATTATTGCTATATTTACAACTGCGTTTTCGTCTGCTATTACTTTTATTATTCCATTGTGAAAACATCTTTTTTGAGTTTTTGATGTATATTTAATTGTAATATTGCAGTCTGCTTTTGCTAATATATCAATTTTATTTACTAAATCTGTATTATTATCATCAAAATCATAAACTATTTGTATGTCATCTTTTTCCAATACTTCTATATTTATTTTGCTATTAGCATTTTCTAGTACTTGTTTTTCTAAATCTTCGCCTAGTCCATACACTAATTTGTCTGTTGAAACTTTTTCGTCTATTGCTGATTTTTGTTTATTTATTTCAACATTTTCAAATTTTTTAATTTGAGTTGGTATTTCTATATTGTCTAATTTTATATTGTTTATTAAAAAATTATTAGATGTTCTAACTGGCGTATCATTTAATATTAATTCCGACATTTTATTTTTGTATGATAACTATCATACACTCCTTCCTTATTTTATCGTTTATCCTATTGCTCCTTCTAGCTCCAAGTTTATAAGTCTATTCATTTCAACTGCATATTCAACTGGTAATTCTTTTGATATTGGATATGCAAATCCTCTAACTATCATTGCTTTTGCATCTTCTTCTGATAGACCTCTACTCATTAAATAGAATATTTCTTTATCACTTATTTTTCCTATTTTTGCTTCATGTGAAAATTCTACTTCATCTGTTCTTATATCGTTTACTGGTATTGTATCTGACCTTGATATATTGTCTAGCATTAACGATTCACAAGATACACTACATTTTGAATTTTTGGCATTAGGATTAATTCTTACTAACGCTCTATATGTGCAGGCTCCTCCGTCTTTTGAAATAGATTTAGAGTTTACTACCGAAGAAGTATTTGGTGCATTGTGTACTACTTTAAATCCTGTATCTAAATTTTGTGAACCTCCTGCAAATGTTATTCCTGTATATTCTGTTTTTGCTCCTTCTCCATTTAATATGCTCATAGGATATAGCATTGAAACTTTAGATCCAAATGAACCTGTTACCCAGTCGATTTGTGCATTTTTTCCAACAAGTGCTTTTTTTGTATTTAAGTTCATCATATTTTTAGACCAGTTTTCTATTGTTGAATATCTTAGATAACTGTTATCTTTTACATATAATTCAACACATCCTGCATGTAAATTTACTTTGTTGTATTTTGGCGCTGAACATCCTTCTATAAAGTGTAGGCTTGCTCCTTCATCTACTATTATCATTGTGTGTTCAAATTGACCTGATTCTGGTGAATTTAATCTAAAGTATGATTGAAGCGGAATGTCTACCTTTACATTTTTAGGAACATATACAAATGAACCTCCAGACCATACAGCAGCATGTAATGCAACAAATTTATGGTCACTAATTGGAACACATTTCATAAAGTGTTCTTTTACTATTTCTGGGTATTCTCTAACTGCTGTTTCCATATCTGTATAGATAACACCTTGTTTTAATAATTCTTCTTTAATACTATGATATACTACTTCTGAATCATATTGTGCACCAACACCTGCTAATGATTTCTTTTCAGCTTCTGGTATTCCTAAATTATCAAATGTTTGTTTTATTTCTTCTGGTACATCATCCCAACTATAATTTAACTTTGATTTTGGTTTTACATATGTTGCAATATTCTCCATTTTTAATTCTGATAAGTCTGGTCCCCATGTTGGTAGTTCAAGTTTATTATACATTTCTAATGCTTTTAATCTTATTTCTAACATCCAATTAGGTTCATTTTTTTGTCTTGATATTTCTTCTACAATTTCTTTATTTAATCCCTTTTGAATCTTAAAAGCATAATCATCTTTATTTTTTATATCATAGATATTTCTATTTATATCATCTACTTGAGTTTTCATTAAAATTCAATTCTCCTTTAATATTTTGCAAATCCTTCTTCTTCTATTTTTTGTGCAAGCTCTGCTGTTCCAGTTTCTACAATTCTTCCATTTACTAAAATATGAACATAATCAATTTTAAGCTTGTCTAAAATGTGTGTGTTATGAGTTATTATTAGTATTGCATTTTCTGAATTTTTATACATTTCAATACCTTTAGATACTGTTTTTATTGCATCTACATCTAATCCTGAATCTGTTTCGTCCAAAATTGCTAATTTAGGATTTAATGTAAGCATTTGTAGAATTTCATTTTTCTTTTTCTCTCCACCAGAAAATCCTACATTTAGATTTCTTTCAACCAATTTAGGATTCATTCTTAATTCTTCTACATAGTTTTTTACATTTTCCTTAAATTCCATCATTTTTACAGGCTTTCCTGTAACTTTATTTTTTGCATATTTCAAAAAATTCATTGTAGATATTCCAGGTATTTCTTCTGGTGATTGGAATGACATAAAAATTCCTTTTTGTGCTATTTTATCTGTTGATAAATTGCTTATGTCTTCTCCTTCAAATTCTACGCTTCCAGATATCTTTTTATATTCAGGATTATTTAATATTACATTTGCAAGAGTAGATTTTCCTGCTCCATTAGGCCCCATTATTACATGTGTTTCACCTTTATTAATAGTTAAATTTAATCCTTTTAAAATCTCTTTGTCATTTGCATTTACATACAAATCTTTTATGTTTAATAAATTTTCCATAAATACATTTTCCTTTCCATACTAAAACAGTAGGAATTATATCATATAATTCCTACCTAGTCAATGGGATTTGATAAAATATCACCATTTTGTTGCATTATTTATACTTTTCTATTTTTAATAATATCTTTCCCATTTTAGTTGTTCCTTGTTTAGATAATATTTTAAATTTTCCCTTGCCTCGTATAACAATAATATCTTCTTCTTTTATTTCTTTGGATTTTCTTGTCTCGTTTTCATAATTTACACAAACTCTTTGTTCATCTATGATCTCGTTTGCTTTGTTTCTGGATGTATGAATAAGTTCAGATACTACACTATCTAATCTCATAGCTGGAACAATTATAACTATGTGTTCTTTCTCTATCTGCGGAATTACTATATCTTCAATGTTTATAATTTCGATATTGCTTTTAGAGAATCTTGTAAGTTGTGCTAATCCTTCTTTAATGTATTTTGCCGTTTCTGCTGTTACTATAATATATGCTCCATCTCTTCTTGTTAAAATATCGCCACATTTTTCTCGTTTTATCCCTAATTTCATAAGTCCGCTTAAATAATCTTTATGCTGGTATTTATCATATAATTCACTAGGTAGAATTATATTGATTGCTCTTATAAGTGTATTATAATTAAATTTATTATTTTTAAACAGATTGTCTAATTTTTCTGGATAAAATATTAACATATTCTTATCTGCTCCTTCAAAGCCCCCAAAGAATGTGTAATTATTTACTTTAATTTCCTGTATCACTTTCTCACATATTTTTTTCTGATACATATTTAAAAAATCAGTATTCTCTATTGAATTTCTTGTATTTGAAAAGTTGACTTTGTCTAATATCTTAGCAACCAATAATCTTTCTTCTTCTTTATTGTACTTTTCTAATACTTCCTGTTTATTCATTATCTATTCTCCTTTTTTGTTGAGACTCTCTTCTATATTGTTAATGTGTATAATAAATCATACCAATATTATCATATTTTTTATAAAAGTACTAGTTTTTTTTTTACTTTTGTGCTATATTATATATGATTCAAATAAATATTGGGATGTCGCCAAGCGGTAAGGCCTCGGACTCTGACTCCGATATGCGTGTGTTCGAATCACACCATCCCAACCACGAAAAATCTCTACTAATTAAAAGTAGAGATTTTATATTTTATATAATAGGAAAGTCATACTGACTTTTCTAAATAGTCTTTTATTTTTTTTGTGATGCTTTCTGCATCTAAACCATTCATTTTTTCTAACTCGTCTGGTGTTCCGTGTTGGACAAATTTGTCATTATATGCAAAACCGTGTATTTGTATATTTTCTAGGTTTTCATTTGATATCATTTCTAATACCTCAGTATACAATCCACCTTCTATTGTTCCATCTTCTATTGTAAATATTCTCTTTGTTTTTTCTATAGATTCTTTTATTGTATTTACATCTAATGGCTTTATAAAACTTGCATTTATAACATCACATTTTATATTATCTTTTTCTAATATATTTGAAACTTCTAGAGCTCGTTCTACCATTTTCCCTATTGCTAATATAGTTACATCTTGCCCAGTTTTAATAACTTTTGCTTTTTTATTTTCTAATCTTTGTATTTGCTCTTCATTACTTTCAATTATTTCTATTTTTTTCTCTCCGCCTCTAGGATATCTTATTGCAACTGGAGTATTCATTTTGTTTATTGCAAAATCCATCATGTTTTCTAGTTCTTGAAAGTCTTGTGGTGCCATTATTGTAATATTGGGAATAATTCTTAAGAATGCCATATCTAATAGTCCTTGGTGAGTTTCACCATCTGCTCCAACTATTCCTGCCCTATCAATACACATTACAACATGTAAATTTTGCATACATATGTCATGTATAATCTGGTCATATGCCCTTTGTAAAAAAGATGAATATATTGCAACAACTGGCACTAGTCCCTGACTTGCCATTCCTGCTGCCATTGTTAAAGCATGCTGTTCTGCTATTTCTACATCAAAAAATCTATCTGGATATTCTTCTTTAAATTTTGTTAATCCTGTTCCCGAGGTCATCGCAGCAGTTATAGCTACTATATTCTTATTTTTCTTTGCCAAACTTACTAATTTATCTCCAAAAGCCTTAGAATAATCTTTCTTCTTTTCCTTTATGCTTTTACCAGTCTCAATATCAAACTGTGATGCACTATGAAATTTGTCTGGATTTTTCTCGGCTGGTTCATATCCTTTACCTTTCACTGTTTTGCAGTGAATCAGAACTGGACCTGTTAAATCACTTGCTTTTTTTAGCATTTCTTCCATTTTTTCAATATCATTTCCGTCCACTGGTCCTAAATATTTAAAACCTATATCTTCAAACATCATATTAGGAAGAACTAATTGTTTTATGCTATATTTCAATTTTCTAACAAAACGTATTATAGAATTTCCAACTCTTGGTATTTTTCCAACGGCATTTTTTATTCTTTTATTAGAATTTGTATAGAATTTTCTTGTTCTCATTCTAGACAATGCCATAGAAAGTCCACCAGTATTTCTTTCTATACTCATCTCATTATCATTTAAAATAACAATTAAATCTGTATTGCTAGCTCCTGCATCATTAAGTGCTTCAAGAGCCATTCCTCCAGTCATAGCCCCGTCGCCAATAACTGCTATCACTCTATACTTTTCATTTTTTATATCTCTTGCTCTAGCCATTCCAAGTGCTGCAGATATTGATGTGCTACTATGTCCTGTATTAAAAACATCATATTCTGATTCAGAAACCTTTGGAAATCCAGACATGCCATTTAACTGCCTTAAGGTAGAAAAATTTTTTCTTCTACCTGTTAAAATTTTATGAACATATGCTTGGTGACCTACGTCCCATATTACTTTATCTTCAGGAGTATTAAATATATCATGAATTGCTATTGTTAATTCTACAACACCTAGGTTTGAAGCCAGATGTCCTCCTGTTTTTGATACGTTTTCAATTATTTCACTTCTTATTTCTTGTGCTAATTGCTTTTTTTCTTCTATTGTGAGTTTTAGTCTCCTTAAATCTTGAGGACTTTCTATTTTGTCTATAATCTTTTCCACGTTTTTCTCCTAATTTTTAGAAGCCTATTTACACATTATATTTTATTATTTTTTGATTTGCTTCTTCGTCTATTCCAGTAGCTATTACTGTAACCATTATTGCATCATGTATATTTTCATCAACAATTGTTCCAAATATTATATTAGCTTCAGAATCTAAGTATTCTTTTATGTATCCAACAGCTGTACTTACTTCACTTAATCCTAAGTCTATTCCACCTGTTACATTTACTATTAATCCTTTAGCGCCTCTTATAGAAGTTGATAGCAATGGACTATCAATAGCTGCTGCTGCTGCATCAATTGCTCTTTGTTCTCCATCAGCTATTCCTATACCCATATGAGCAATTCCGCTATCTTTCATTATTGTTTTAACATCTGCAAAGTCTATATTTATAAAACCAGGTATTGTTATTAAATCTGTAATTCCTTGAACACCCTTTTTCAATACTCCATCAGCTTCTCTAAATGCATCTACCATGGTTGTACCTTTAGCAACAGATTTTATCAGATTGCTGTTTTCTACAACTATTAGTGCATCAACATTTTTTCTCATTCTTGCAATTCCATTTTCAGCATTTTCACGTCTTCTTTTTCCTTCGAAAACAAATGGCTTTGTTACGATTCCTACAGTTAATATTCCTAGACTCTTAGAAATTTCGCAAACAACAGGCGCTGCACCAGTTCCAGTTCCTCCTCCCATTCCAGCTGTAACAAATACCATATCTGCACCGTTTAGAACTTTTCTTATATTTTCTTCATCTTCTCTTGCAGCCATCTCTCCTAATAATGGATTAGAACCTGCTCCTAGTCCCTTTGTAGTATTCTTTCCTATATTCATTTTTATATCTGCTTTTGATTGAAGCAGAGCTTGTTCTTCAGTGTTCATTGCTATAAATTGTACATTTTGAATTTTCTCTTCAATCATTCTGTTTACAGCGTTGTTACCAGCTCCTCCAACTCCTATAACTTTTATTTTTACTAAATCGTTGTTATAAATTTCTTGATCCGAATATCTCATTTTTACATCCTTTCTGATTTTGTATGTTGACTTTGATGTCTAACAATATTTTACATTTTATTTTGTGCCTACCACAATTTATTAATATATTACTACTTTTTGCAGTATTAATCAACTAAATTTTTAAATAATTTCCTTTTTATTATATTTTTCTAATTACATTATTTTTCCATTTATAATTTTTTCAAAAAACTCTGCTGCACCATCTAAATCATTAGAGTTTGTTACTTCGTCAACCTTAGACTTTAATCCTCTAACTGCATTTTTCATTGCAACACTATATCCAACATGTTCTAATAATTCCAAATCATTGTAGCTATCTCCAATTCCTATTGTTTCCTCTTTTTTTACATTTAAGATTTCACAAATTTTCTCAACAGCTACACCTTTTGATGTATTCTGGTCAACTATATCACAGTATATACTATCTGTTGGAATTATTGATTTATTATTAAAGCATTTAGATTCATTTATAATTCGAATTCCTTCCACTTTAAGGATTTCTTCTCTTACTCTTTTCATCTTTTCAAAATCTTTATCTATTATTATACATTGCATTATATTGTTGTCATAAGCTGACTTTATAATTCCTTCACTTGGAATAATCTCCGTTTGATCCTTATATTTATACTTATTCACAATTCGAATATTTCCTGTATTCATAACAAATATGCAGTCTTCCCTCTGAGCTATCTCATACAATTTCACAATAGCATTAATCCCAACCATGTTCCTGTATTCAACTTTTTTGGTTATATAATTATAGACCTCTGCGCCGTTAGAAGAAATAATATATCTACTCGCATTACATTCCCTGCTTACTCTTTCCACTTCACAACGAGGTCTGCCAGAGCACATTATTACTTCTATTCCCATCTTTTTTAATTTTTCTATATCATCTTTTGTTCTCTGAGAAATCTCTCTTTTACTGTTTCTAAGGGTTCCATCTATATCTGCAAATATTATCTTATACATACAGTACACCTTCTTTTTATCAAAATTAAGTATAATTATTTTATTTCATAAATCTAATTAAGTCAACTATTTTCTGCAATTGTTATAGCACATTTTATTCCGTCTATTGCAGCAGACATAATACCTCCAGCATAGCCGGCACCTTCACCACATGGATATATTCCTTCAATATTAGACATTAATGTTTCTTTATTTCTAACTATTGTTACAGGTGATGAGCTTCTTGTTTCTACACCTGTTAATATGCTATCTGGGTCTGCAAAACCTTTTATCTTTTTATCAAAATACATTAATGCTTCTTTCATTGTTTCATTAACATAGTCTGGTAATATTTCTTGTAAATTTGTTAATGTAACTCCAGGTTTATATGTTGGCTTAACTTTTCCTATTTTTTCAGATTTTTTATTATTTATATAATCTTCAACTCTTTGTATTGGAGCATAATAATTTGAGCCACCCAATTTAAAAGCTTTCTCTTCTAATTCCTTTTGAAAATACATTCCTTCCAATGGCGAATTACCTGGAAAGTCTTTTGGTGTAACCTCTACTAATACTGCACTATTAGCATTTTCTCCATCTCTTGCAAATGTACTCATTCCATTTGTTACTACTGTTCCTTCCTCACTAGAAGATGCCATAACTTCTCCTCCAGGGCACATGCAAAAAGTATAACACGAGCGACTCTCACCATGATATGCAAGCTTATATTCTGCAGGAGGAAGTTTAAGCTTAGTTGCAGTTCCATATTGTGATTTATTTATCATTTCTTGCTTATGTTCAATCCTGACTCCAACAGAAAAATTCTTCTTTTCCATATTCAATTTATGTTTATATAGATTTTCAAATGTATCTCTAGCACTATGACCAATAGCAAATACTGCTGTATCTATATCTATTTTTTTGCCACTAGCGCACATTATAGCTTTTAGTTTTTCTTTCTCCACCTCTATATCTACAACTTTTTCATTAAAATGAACTTCTCCACCATTAGTTATTATATAATCTCTTATATTTTTTATAATATTAATTAAATTATCTGTTCCAATATGAGGCTTATTCACATATTCAATTTCCTTTGGAGCTCCAAATGTAATAAACTTTTCTATAACCTTTTTACAAAATGGATTATGAAGATTAGTAGTTAACTTTCCATCCGAAAAAGTACCTGCTCCACCTTCTCCAAATTGAACATTTGACAAAGTATTTAGTTTTCCATTTTTTCTAAATTCTTCAACATCTTGTTTTCTTTTTTCAACTTTATTACCTTGTTCTAATATAATAGGTTTAAATCCTTTTTCTATCAATGTAAGAGCACAAAACAAACCAGCTGGTCCAGCTCCAACTATTACAACTGTTTTTCCTTTTTTAGCATTTTCTTCGTAGACTTTAGTTAATTCTTTTTTACTCTCTGCCAATTCTCTACTTTCTTTATCTATATCAGATTGAAACTTAACTTCAATAGAGTAATTGTAATGTACATCTGATTTATCTCTAGCATCTATTGATTTCTTCAAAACTCTATATTCTTTTACTTTTGCAAAATCAATTTTATTCTTTTTACAAGCATATTTCACAACTTCATTTTCAGTTAAATCGTCACGTATTTTTATATTTTCTATCTTCAATTTTGTATGCACCTCTTCTACGCGAAAGTATATCAATAAAAGGCTCAAAAGTCAATGAAAATGCCAATAGTTTTTGTAGGTCTTTGGCAAAAAAATATGTAGGAAAAAACGGCATTTTCGTTTGTCATTTTCCTACATATTGTTATATCGCGTAGTTATGTTAACTTTTTTTTACTCTTATACTATGGGGTCTGGCACCTGGTAATCTCTGGTATCTCGCATCCAGGACTCAGGTCTACCCTTAATAAAGTGAGACACGGGCTCCATGGTAGTTGTCGCTGGTGGTCGTAAAGTAGACGTTGCGGTTAGAGGCTGGACAGAGCGAGCCATCGCCGAGGTAATTGCCACCACGTCGAGTGCAAGGAAGGCTAGAACGGGAAGTATATTCTAGGGTCCACTCCCATACGTTACCAGCAAGGTCATATATATTCATTTTGCTATTTCTTGCGTCTGCTCCTGTTGTTAGTAATACTGCACTTGATGGCTTTTGATAGCCTGCCGTTGTAACTCGTGCCCAACTTGCGCCATCATTAGTTGAATATTGGGCATTCGTATTTGTTATCGTAAATCCTGTTGCATTGCTGTAATTTCCCCAATTTGTACTATCAGTTTTTAAATCTGCTTGCGATGTTCCTTTTGTTTCTAAATATTTTAGCACTAAGTCCCATTGCACTCCAAACATTAAACTACTTGTATATGTTCCTCCACTTGGTAATACTCTACTTGCTAATGTTTGTGCTTCTCTACACGTTATATATGTTAATGGATTTTGATTTGCTTTTGATGTTGGTACTAAATCTGCTGCAATTGTACTATGGCTTGTTCTATTTGTTCCAATTCCTGCTTCGTATCTTCCTATCCAGAATCCTCCGTTTTGGTACACGCTTTTTAGCATTTTATTATACATTATTGGATAATTTGCTTGTGATACCCCACATCCGTTATACCATTTATCTGAATATCCACTTTTTCTATAGTCGCTTGTATATGCTATTAATTTCCCTTTTATTGTATTTAATTCTGTATTAGAAAATTCCGTTATATTTAAATTATCCTCCCCATAAATTGCTTCAGTTTTTGGAACTTCTATCCATACATATTGGTTTCCACTTCCGTCTTGTATTACTAATCCAGTACTTAAATTTGTTCCTGTTACTTGTGTAAAGTTACTGCCTGGATAATAAGGCGTTGTTCCCGTTCCAGTTGGCAATGAACCTCCTTCTGAACCTCCGCCATTTTCTCCTGTCATTTGGTTTATATAATCCACTGCTGAATTTAAATCTGTTTGATCATTTACTCTTCCTTGCTCATGTTTATCTTTTGCATCTCCTGCTCTGCTTATTATTCCATTATTATCTAGCACTAGCCTTATACTTATTCCTGCTAGGATTAATAAAACAACAATTGTTACAACAAGAGCCACTAGAGTGATACCTTTTTCTGCTTTTATCT
>USNR01000009.1 GCA_900556135.1 uncultured Clostridium sp.
TGTGTTGTACTGTTTCTTTTATTTGTTCTCTTGCAGGTCCTAAATATTTACGAGGATCAAATACTGAAGGATCTTCTGCAAAAGTTTTACGTATTTGTGCAGTCATAGCCAAACGTAAATCTGTATCTACATTTATTTTTGATACTCCAGATTGACTTGCTTGATGTAAAATCTCATCTGGTACACCTTTTGCTCCTGGAATTTCTCCACCATATTTATTACACATTTCAACCAACTCTGGAATTACTGTTGAAGCTCCATGCAATACTATTGGAGTATTTGGTAATAGTTCCTTAACCTTTGCTAAAATATCAAATCTTAGTCTAGGTTCACCTTTAAATTTATATGCTCCATGGCTTGTACCTATTGCTATAGCTAAAGAATCGCATCCAGTTCTTTCAACAAATTCTTTTGCTTGCATTGGATCTGTATACATAGCATCTGATTCTGCAACATTTACATCATCTTCAATTCCAGCTAACTTTCCAAGTTCAGCTTCAACTACAACACCATGACTATGAGCATAATCAACAACCTCTTTTGTTAATCTAACATTCTCTTCAAAATCATATTTTGAACCATCAAACATTACTGATGTAAATCCATTATCTACACACATTTTACATGTTTCAAAATCTGGTCCATGATCTAAATGTAATGCTAAATCAACATTAGGATGTTCTTCCAAAGCTGCCTCTATCATTTTCTTTAAGTATCCAACTCTTGCATACTTAATTGCACTCGAAGATACTTGCAATATTACAGGTGAATTCTCCTCTGCGGCTGCATCCACAATTCCTTGAATAATCTCCATATTATTTACATTGAAAGCTCCTATAGCAAAATTTTCTGTCATTGCTTTCTCAAACATTTTTTTAGTTGTTACTAAAGCCATAATTTTATCCTTCCTTTCACTTATTTACCAATATCATCCCTATTCTACTATTACTTTAATTCTTTTGCAATAGTTTTTAGATTTTTTATTCAAATTTATGTTTTGCTACCTTATTATGACAAATCTTCTTCTTTAAGCTCCCATCTCGCCTTTTATTTTTACTAATGTATTTAGCGCATCTATAGGAGTTAATTCATTCAAATTGATTTTATCTAATTCGTGAGCAATTTGAGCCAATTTATAATTGTACATATCCAATTGGCCTGTAACAACCTTTTTATCTTCTTTTTCTTCTGACACTTTCTTATTTGTTAAAGCATTTTTTCTCTCTATACTCTTTAAAATATCATTTGCTCTTTTTGTTACAACTTTTGGAACTCCTGCAAGCCTTGCAACATGTACACCATAGCTTTCATCAGTTCCACCTTTAACTATTTTTCGTAAAAATATTACATCTTCGCCTTTTTCTTTAACTGCTACTGAATAATTTTTTACACCTTCTAATTTATTTTCCAAATCAATCAATTCATGATAATGTGTTGCAAATACAGTTCTAGCTCCACATCTTTGTTTATCCGCAATATATTCTGCAACAGCCCATGCAATTGAAAGTCCATCATATGTTGATGTTCCTCTTCCTATTTCATCTAATACTACTAAACTATTGCTTGTTGCTTCTTTTAAAATAGTGGCTACTTCCATCATTTCAACCATAAAGGTACTTTGACCCATGCTTAAATCGTCAGAAGCTCCAACTCTTGTAAATATCTTATCAACCACTCCTATATGTGCAGATGTTGCAGGAACAAAGCTTCCAATTTGTGCCATCAATGTTATTAATGCAATTTGTCTCATATATGTTGACTTTCCTGCCATGTTTGGACCAGTTATTATAGCAAGTCTATTTTCATCTTTATCCATATAAGTATCATTTGCTATAAAGCTTCCACTTGGTAACATTTTTTCAATTACTGGGTGTCTGCCTTCCTTTATGTCTATAATTCCACTTTTGTCAACATCAGGCATACAATAATTCATATCTTCTGCAACTGTTGCAAGCGAACATAAAACATCTAGAGTTGCAACTATATTAGCTGCCCTTTGTATTCTTTCTATATTTTCCTTGATTTTTGTTCTTATTTCTACAAAAGCATTATACTCTAAAGCTGTAACTTTTTCCTCTGCCCCTAAAACCTGACCTTCCAACTCTTTTAGTTCTTCTGTAATATATCTTTCTCCATTTGTTAAAGTTTGCTTTCTTATATATCTATCTGGAACTAATGACAAATTAGATTTAGTAACCTCTATATAATATCCGAAAACCTTATTATATCCAACTTTTAATCCTTTAATTCCGGTCTCTTCTCTTTCTTTTGCTTCTAACTCTATAAGCCAGTTTTTACCTTGTATCATTGCTGTTTTTAATTTATCTATTTCTTCATTATAGCCTAATTTAATTATTCCACCATCTGTAACACTTATAGGTGGATCCTCAACTATTGCAGAATCTATCAATTTATAGATATCTTCTAATGTATCCATATTTTCATACAAGTCTTTCAGCATTGGAGACGTTGTATTTTCAATTAATCTTTTTATTTCTGGTAATCTTTCACTTGAAGCTTTTAGCGAGTTTAATTCCCTTGCATTTGCACTTCCATAAGATATTTTTCCTGCTAATCTTTCTATGTCATATACGCCTTTTAATCTAGAAGTTAACTCTCCTTTTAAGATTACGTCTTCCTTCAATTCTTTTACAGAATTTAGTCTGTTATTTATCTCTTTTACATCTATTAAAGGATTGCTTAGCCATCTTCTTAAAAGCCTTCCTCCCATAGAAGTTGAAGTTTTATCAAGTACCCATAAAAGTGTTCCTTTTTTAGATTTATCTCTTAATTTCTCTGTTATTTCCAAATTTCTTCTTGCATTAATATCAAGCGACATATATTTTGTAATTGAATATATAACAATTTTATTAATATGATTTAAATCTGTTTTCTGAGTATCTTGTATATATGACACAAGTCCATTTATTGCAGATATTGCAAATAGCTTATCATCTATACTTTCAATAACTTCATCATTATCTGTAACTAATGTATAATTTCTATATATTACTTGAACATCTTCTGAAAACTTATCTTCATCCTCAGTTGAAACATATACCTTAAATCTTTGGTTTATACTGTCAATTTCTTCTTCACAATCATATAGCATTTTATTTACAACTATTTCAGAAGGAGAATATCTAGATATTTCATCTAACAACATTTGAAAATTATTTTCCTCTTTTATCTCTGTTGCAAAGAAATCACCAGTAGAAATATCACAAACAGCAATTCCAAAGAATGTTCCCTTTTTCAATATAGACATTATATAATTATTTCTTTTTTCTTCTAACAAGTTAGACTCTGTTACAGTTCCAGGTGTAACAACTCTTATAACATCTCTTTTTACTATACCTTTAGCTGTTTTAGGGTCCTCCAATTGCTCACAAATTGCAACCTTATGTCCATTTTCTATCAACTTAGATATATAGCTTTCTGCTGCATGATATGGAATCCCACACATTGGAGCTCTTTCTTCCTGTCCACATTCTTTTCCTGTTAAAGTCAACTCTAACTCCTGCGAAATGTTCACAGCGTCATCAAAAAACATTTCGTAAAAGTCACCCAGTCTGTAAAATAATACACAATCTTTATATTTTTCCTTAGTAGCCAAATAATGCTGCATCATAGGCGAAAAACCTGATTTTTCTGCCATTTTATCTATCTCCCTTATTACATCTTTACTTCTATTTTAAATTTTACCTTTTAAATACCACATATGTTCTGAAACAATTCTTAAGCTTATTACTTTTCCAATTAGATCCTTTGAGCCTTCAAAATTAACAACCTTATTTGTATCAGTTCTTCCTGTTAAAACACTAGAATTTGTCTTGCTAAAGCCCTCAACTAATACTTTTTGAGTAGTTCCTACATACTTTTGATTATTTATCTTAATATTTTCCTCTGCTAATTTTTTTAGTCTGTCAAATCTTTCATGTTTAACCTCTTCAGGTACTTGATTTTCCATTTTATCAGCAGGAGTTCCAACTCTTCTTGAATATATAAACATATAAACTTGTTCAAAATTTACTTTTCTTACAACATCTAAAGTATCCTCAAAATCCTCCTCTGTCTCTCCTGGGAAACCAACTATTATATCTGTAGAAAATACCACTTCTGGAATTCTACTTTTAATTTTTTCTGCCAATTCTAAATATTGCCCTTTTGTATATTTTCTGTTCATGGCTTTCAATATATTAGTGCTTCCAGACTGTAATGGTAAATGAATAATTTTACAAACCTTTTTGCAATCCTTTATAGCATCAATTACATCATCTGTAAAATCCTTTGGGTGAGGAGAAACAAACCTAATTCTTTCTATTCCTTCAATTTCATTTACAGCTCTTAACAATTTAGCAAAAGAATCTATCTCTCCTTTATTTATGCCATTTTCTCTTTCAGACCTCATATACGAATTTACATTTTGTCCTAACAACGTTATTTCTTTATAACCTTGTTTAGCCAAGTCCTCAACTTCTTTTAATATATCTTCTGCTTTTCTGCTTCTCTCTCTTCCTCTAACATATGGAACAATACAATATGTACAGAAATTATTACATCCATTCATTATTAGAACAGATGCTTTAATATTATCATCTCTTTTAACTGGTAAACCTTCAGTAACTTCACCGTCAATATCTAAAATGTCCTCAATCTGTTTATTTTCCATTAATGCAGTGTATATATCTTCTGGAAATTTATATAAAGTATGAGTTCCAAAAGCAATATCAAAAAATGGATAACTCTTTTTTAGTTTCTCAACAATATGTTTTTCTTGCATCATACATCCGCCAATTGCAATTAATCCATTATTAGCTTCACGAATTCTCTTTACCTCTCCCAACTTTCCGAAAAGTTTATCCTCAGCATTTTCTCTAACGCAACAAGTATTAAACACAATTAAATTAGCCTCTTCGATATTCTTAGTAAGGCTATATCCCATCTCTTCAAGCATACCACTTAACTTTTCAGAATCACTCTCATTCAACTGACATCCCATAGTTAATATGTGATATTTTAAATTTTTTCCTTCATTAATTTTTCTAACTTTATCTATAAACTCTTTTTGTAATTTTACCTTTTCATCCATGTTTTCTATCTGTTTTCTATCTACTCTATTTTCCATTATAAATCAACATTCCTTCTAACTTATTCTTGTCATATTTTAATACATTTTATCAGCTTTTGTCAATGGGTTCAACTGTATATCCTAAATAGCAATGTATTTTTATATAATAGGAAAGTCAGTATAATTTTCCTATTATTTATATAAAAAAAAGTTGCTATATATTATAGCAAACTTTTTATTTAATTCCATATTTTTTCTTGAATTTATCTGCTCTACCACCAGTTGTTTCTCTTTTTAAGTTACCTGTCCAAAATGGATGACATTTAGAACATATATCTACTTTCATGTCTTTTTTTGTTGAACTTGTTGTCATAACATTTCCACAAGCACATGTTATTGTTGTTTCTTCATAATTTGGATGTAATCCTTCTTTCATTGCTTTTCACCTCTCCTTACACATAATTAAAAACTGCTAAATAATATAATATCATATATTAAAAAATTTTTCAAGCATTATTTATTAGTTATTTTATTTATTTCTTTGTTCCAACATATATTGAGCAGACGCTTTTAATTCTTCCTTTAATGGATAACGTCTTACAATCTTTGAAACAACATTAAATAAGCACGCTAAAATTAAAATTACTAATAATAGTTTTTTCCAAATCTTTGCCATTTATCTTTTCCTTTCACCTATTATTAATTCAACATACTACTATTATACTACATAATTCAAATTTGTCAACCATGAGATTAGAGTGAATTTTCCTTCTATATAACTAAACAATCCATATTTTTTTGTATATGTATTTTGTATGGAATTGATATTTCCTCTAAAAATTCCCTTAAAGGCTGTTTTTTGACCTATACTTGCAAATCCCATACAGTTCTCATCCTTTTTTGTAAGCTCAGTCTTTATATCTTCTATTATTTCATCTTCATTTAAATTTCCAAAGTCAGTTCTTGTATAATCATCATACGAATGTTTTGATTTAAAGTTTAAACTTCTTGTTAATACAACATATTTTCCTTCACTATCAACTTCATAATATCTATTTGAGTCTACAAAAGCTACTTCAAAAACATCTCCTACATCACTAACCTCTGTTTTCCCTTCTCCTGTCTCATCATCCAATGCTTTTTCTAAAGTATCTTGCTCAACTTTAGAACCTTTACTTTTTATCAAAGAAACTGTAGTTGCTCTTTTCACAATCCCTTTTCCCTCATCTATTTCCGATTGTTCCTTTGCATTCTTAGCCTCTCCAATAATACCATTGTTTCCTAAAGCCAGCTTTAAGCCTATACTTGTTAATATTAATAAAACCACAATAGTAACAGCCAGAGCCAACAATGTAATTCCTTTAGAATTTCCCATTATTCCAATTGTCTCTCCTTTGTTTCTCTCCATTTGCTTTTTCCTCCTCGAAATATTTTTCCTCTTCTCATAAATACTTAAAATTACCTCTACCTGACGCATTGACTAATAAATATGATCACAATTAGGGATTGAAACTTTCTCTTAACTACAAGCCCACGTCTTTATTGTAGTTGCAGAAGGGAAATTTCTTTTCCTAATTTGGAGCATATTATTAGTCAAAAGAGCGAATGTCGAACACATTATAATCATCTCTACCTAGCACATTGGACAATAAATAAATCATATCATTACAAATGTCAAAATTTTAAATAACAATAACCAATTATCCTCAGGCACTAACTAAAAAAATCTAGAAAAGCAAAAAGCAACTGTATAATTTTTATTTTTTTACCTATAATAATCCTGAAAGGATGAGTTATATGAAAAAAAATTACACTTATATATTAGTTGGATTAATTGTTATCGCTATCATAGGAGTTGCCATATACTTCTTCTACAATAAAAACAAAGAAACTACTCAAAATCAAAACAATAAAAGTGCTAGTCGTCTTGCAACCAATTCAAATGATGGCGCTAACGAACTCGCAAAAGTTAGCGAAAATGCTGAACTTCAGAATAAAATAGAAGAAAATAGAATTGCAGAAGAAAAAGCTAAAGAACCGAAAGAAGAAGAACTTGGTTCTTATTCTACTCCCCTAAAATCTAAAGCATCTGGCAGATTAAACAATATCCGTATAACATGCTCCAGTTTAAATGGTAAAGTGATTTCTAATGGTGAAACTTTTTCTTTTTGCAACACTCTAGGTCCTTCGACTTCTGCTAAAGGTTACCAAGAAGCAGACGTAATTATTGATGGCAAAACTGTACAAGCTCTTGGAGGTGGAAATTGTCAGGTTAGTAGCACACTTTACAATGTTGTATTAGCAGTCCCTGGTCTAAAAGTTGTCGAAAGACATGAGCATGGAAAAGATGTAACTTATGTCCCTGACGGAAAAGATGCCGCAGTAGCATATGGCTCTATGGATTTTAAATTCACAAATTCTACTGGAAATGACATCAAAATGTATTTCAACTCTGATGATGAAAATGTTACAGTACGAATTGTAAAATTAGTATATTGAATTTATTATTTTTAACATAATATTTGTATTTTAGTTTTATAATCATTAAAGTATTGTGAGTTGTTCTATAATTTTAGATTTCGAATATTATTTATATATAATATTTCAGGAGGATTATATATGTATAATATTTTTAATAAATGTAGAACAACTTTTATTTTATTATTTGTGTTATCTGTAATCTTATTTACGTTTTCACCAATTTTAAAAGCTGAAGAAACAGCATATGTTTGGTCTAATCAATCTCAGAAATTAGAAACCACTGAAACAAATGCTCCCGCTTCTGGCTCTAATAGCGATACAGTAACAGACAACTCCCTAAACTTAGAATCTGGAAGTGCTTGTTTAATGGAGCAATCAACTGGACTCGTAATTTACGATTACAACATGCACGAGCAGCTGCGTCCCGCAAGCGTTACAAAGGTAATGAGCTTACTTCTAATTATGGAAGCAGTAGATTCAGGAAGAATTTCACTTATGGATAAAGTTCCATGTACCGAAGATGCCGCAGCCATGGGCGGTTCTCAAATATGGTTAGACGTTAGAGAGACTTTAACTGTTGATGAAATGTTAAAAGCAATCTGCGTAGTTTCAGCCAATGATTGCGTAGTGGCGATGGCCAATTACCTAGAGGGTAGTCAAGAAGCTTTTGTTAGCAAAATGAATGAAAAAGCAAAACAATTAGGAATGAATGACACCTGCTTTAAAAATTGTCATGGAATAGATGAAGATGGTCATGTAACCTCTAGTTATGATATTGCTCTTATGTCTAGAGAACTAATGCTAAATCACCCCACAATCACAAAATACACAACAATCTATATGGACTCTCTAAGAGATGGAAAATCTAGTTTAGTAAACACAAACAAACTTGTAAAAAATTATTCTGGATGCACAGGACTAAAAACAGGATCTACCTCTATAGCACTTTATAATCTATCTGCCACAGCAACCAGAAACGGACTTTCTTTAATTGGTGTTATAATGAAAGCTCCAACCAGTAAGATAAGATTTGCAGAAGCTCAAAAAATTTTAGATTATGGATTTAACAATTATGAATTTAAAGAATTCGGAAAGAAAAATGATGTAATTAGAACTATCACAGTAAACAAGGGAACTCCATCAACATTAGATGTTATTTTAGAAAATGACTCAGGCGTTCTTTTAAAAAAAGGTAATAACTCGGAAATAGTTCAAAACATCTCTTTAGATGAAAATATATCTGCCCCAATCTTAGAAGGACAAAAACTAGGAGAAATAACTTATTCCATAAATGGCGAAACTTTAGATACTGTAAATTTAATTGCAAGTAAAAAAATTAATAGATTGACACTTTTAAATATTTCAAAATTCTTATTACTAAAATGGTTTAGTATGTTTAGAATAGACTAGACCTGCTTTGCAATATAGTGCTCTATAATAGGAAAGTCATGCAGGCTTTCATATTATAGAGCATTAATAAATCTGGACGATATTTCATCCAGATTCTTATTCTTATTTTAATGTTATTTTATCGCTTATCTTTATATAATATGGTTGAATATTAGTTAATATGTCTTTTACCCAAATAATCTCTCCATTTGCATCTTCAAACTTTATATTTGGAAATGTCTTTAATACTTTTTCATCTGTAAAAACATTATCAGATAACCATTTTATAAACTCATTATCCAAAACCTCTTGTTTAACAGTTAAAATATTTTCACCTTTCAAATTCAAGTTATGTTCTTTTGTTAATCTTGTATAAAAAATTTTCAATCCAAAAGATGTAAATAACAAATCTAACAGTAGAAAAACACTTCCCACAATCGCTATAATATCAAACCATTTTTTAGGCAATCTATCTATTGTTCTTTCTATAAATGGATTTACAAGTCTTAGTAATACAACAGCTAATATTCCCCAGAAGATTGTAAATAGCAAACATATTCTTCCATTCATATTAAGTGGCATATTAGAATAATCCCACCATTTTATTTGAAATATTATTTCACCTATCCAACTTACAACATACTCTATTATACATCCTTCTATCATTCCGCCTATTGCTAAAGTCCAATTATTACGCTTAAACTTTTGAAGTCCTGGAATCATAATTGCAGCCCCTAATCCATATATGCAACAAAAAGGTCCATAGAAACAACTCTTTCTACTTTCTATTACTCCCTTTGTTAACATTCCGAATATAGTTTCAACTACAAAACCTAAAAAACTATATATTATAAAATACATCAAAATTCTTTTAAAAGTTATCTTCACTTCTGGTTCATCTATTTTGATCTTCCCTATATTTATCTCTTCTTTTTCATTAACATTCTTTGTTTTTTTTGCAGTATCTTTATCTTCAATTTTTACTTCTTTTTCTAGTTCCATATAGACCTCCATTTATCTTCAGTTGCAAACCATTACAATAACATTCAAGGTTTTGCAACTAAATTATAAGTTAGTAGTAATTATTTGTCAAGGTTATATCAATATTGACGAAAAAACCCCGTTTCCATCAACATTTTTCTTTGACCTTATCCCCTTTTTGTTGTATAATACTTTGTATAAAAAGGTTTGAAAGGAACAAATTATGAACAAAGATTTAGACAGATTAGAATTTAATAAAGTTTTAGATAAAATTGAAAACTATTGTGTCACATCTGCACGGAAAAGAATTGATACTTAATTTAACACCTTCCTCTAATGAATATGAAGTAGCAAAATCATTAAAAGAAACATCCTTAGCGTTAGAGCTACTTATTAGAAAAGGTTCTGTTCCAATTACAGAAATTGCAGACATTGACATTTATATAAAAAACTTGAATAGTGGAAACAGTATATCTGCTAAAGCACTTCTAGAAATCGCAAATGTACTAAAAATTGCCAGAGAATTAAAAGAATATCTATACGAAGATAAATCCTTCGATTTATCTAATTTTACTTTGTTAGAAAATATTTTTGAAGAACTATATTCAAATGAAAACATAGAACACAAAATTTTTAGCTGTATCATAGACGAAAATACAATTGACGACAAAGCCTCTTCTGCCCTTTCTAGTTTACGCAGAAATAGAAGAAAATTAGAACAAGATATACGTGAAAAACTTTCTAACTTTATACATTCTGGAAGCTATTCAAAATATATAATGGATTCAATTATCACCATTAGAAACGATAGATTTGTTATTCCAGTTAAGGAAGAATTTAAAGATAAAATTAGTGGCTCAATTTTAGATATCTCTGCAAGTGGCTCTACTGTGTATATTGAACCTTCGAGCATATATGATTTAAACAATAAAATTAACTCTATAAAAGTATCTGAAGCTATTGAGATAGAAAAAATATTAGCCAATCTTTCTGCAAGCTTAATGCCTATTTCTGCTAATATTGATATAGATTTTAAAACAATTGGATTGTTAGATTTTATATTTGCAAAAGCCAAATATGCACGAGCAATAGATGGAACATGTCCAACATTAAACGACAAGAAACTAATAAATTTAGTTGCAGCTAGGCACCCACTTATTGATGAAAGCACAGTTGTCCCTATTGATGTTTCAATTGGCAATACATACACATCCCTACTAATTACTGGACCTAACACTGGTGGAAAAACAGCGACTTTAAAAACAACTGGTTTATTAGTTGCAATGGCATGTAGTGGTATTCTTATTCCAGCTAAAGAAAATAGCTCTATTTATGTTTTTGACAACATATTTGCAGATATTGGAGATGAACAAAGCATACAAGAATCATTAAGTACATTTTCTTCTCACATTGTAAATATTATAGAAATTCTAAACTCTGCTACATCAAATAGCTTAATTCTATTAGATGAATTAGGCTCTGGAACAGATCCAGTTGAAGGTGCTAGTTTAGCCATCAGTATTTTAGAGCATTTCCACAAATTAGGTGCCCTTACAATTGCCACCACCCACTATCCAGAGTTAAAAAACTACGCGCTAGTTACAGATGGCTTTGAAAATGCTAGTTCAGATTTTGATGTGGTAAATTTAAAACCTACTTATAAATTGCTTATGGGTGTTCCTGGTAGAAGCAATGCTTTTGCAATAAGTAAAAAGCTTGGACTTCCAGATGATATATTGCAAGTTGCCTCTACATATTTAAAACAGGATAGTATAAATATAGAATCGCTCCTTAAAAGCATTTATGATGATAAATTAAAAATTGAACAAGAAAAAGAAAACATAATAAAAAATTCTAATCAGGTTGAACTTCTTAGAAAGAAGCTAGAAAGAGACAATTCAAAATTAGATTTAGAAGCACAGAATATAATATCTGACGCAAAACAAAAGGCCCGTGACCTTTTATTAGATGCAAAAGATGAAGCAAATGAAATTATAAAAGAGTTAAATAGTGAAAATATGAATATAAGTAATGCAAATAAATTACGTAACAAATTAAACTCATCTTTAGAAGAAATATCTTCTATTGAGGAATCTTCAAATAGAAATAATGAAGTTAATATTCCAATAACAGCAAACAACATTCAAATTGGTCAAACTGTAATGGTAAAGAAGCTAAACCAAAAAGCTACAATACTTTCACTACCTAACAAATCTGGAGAAGTTCAAGTACAAATTGGTATAATGAAAATGAATGTAAACATAAGCGATTTGCAACTTTGTGTAGACTCAAACAATTCAAAAGTAAAAACACTTTTGCACACTAAGAATGCAAATTCGTCTATTTCATTTAGTGCAAACTTTAAAGCTCAAACTATTTCTTCAGAAATAAATGTTATTGGTTTAAATGTTGACCAAGCACTTCCTATTATTGATAAATATTTAGATGATGCATCAATATCAAAACTTTCATCGGTTCGTATAGTTCATGGCAAAGGAACAGGAAAACTTCGTGAAGGAATACATTCATTTTTACGCAGAAATTCTCATGTAGATTCCTTTAGATTAGGCACTTTCGGCAAAGGTGAAATGGGAGTTACCATAGTTACACTAAAATAATAATAAAATCAGCTTTCCTGGTCAAAAACCCCTCCCCAACTGGCAAAGAAACTAACTTTATATTATAAAATATCATAACTTAAATTTTTTAATATAAACAAAACATAAAACTTCGTGATTAAATAAATTTTATTTAATCACGAAGTTTATTTATTTTCTTACATATTTATTTTTCTTTCAAATTCAGTCTGAATTTGCGCCGAAATAGCCATTTACCGTATATAAATTATATCTTGTACGAGCTAATGCTGTTAAATATTTTTTTCTCAATGTATCTGGAACCTGAATTGTCGTTCCATCATCTTTTTTTATTGTTCCCTCTATTATATCATCTATACTATAAGTATCTGCTATATTTACTATACAATCATAACATGCAGTATATTCTTGAGGAAAGAAATATTCATAGTCTGTAACATAGTCTCTGCCCAACAATTGACTATGAGCATTAGCATCTGCTCCAGTAAGTGATAAACTTTTTCTTTTGAAATCGCTACTTGGATATGCACCTAGAATATTATAAGTTCCATCTGCAAAACCATTAACAAGTTTTTTACATCCTGCTTTATGATATTCCTCTACACCAGCATTATCTTTTGCTATTATGTATATAGAATCAGTCCCCACAGTTTCCTGGTTTGTATTATTGGCTACAACACAATAATTACTATATGTTTTACTTCCTATTGGTAATCCTTGTAAAAACGACACAAAGCAAACATTATTAGTAATTTTATACCATTCGTCCTCCTCTATTTTTGGCATTGCAAATGCAAAACTATCTGGTGATAATTTACTATAATTAGCAATTGCAGCTGACAAATTTGATTCTATAGAATATCTAATAACATTCATTCTATGTTCATTAAATGCTGAGCTAGTTTTTAATGGATTATTATCAGCATTTATATCAAATATATTTGTGTTATCTATATTTGATGAAAAATTTATTGCATTTCCATCTAGATCTTTTGCATTATTAGGTTTAATATTGCCTATATTAGTTTTTACCCAATTAGTAAAATCAATAGCTTCCTCATAATATTTATAAGCACTTTTTTTACCATCATCATTAAAGAAAGCATTTATATCATCATATGATGCACTACTAACATAATTTTTTCTATAATCAGTTGAATATCTAAAATATCTAGGATTGCCATTTGCATCGTTATTATTATCTTTATATATCTTTTCATTTCCATATATAACATATTCATAAATACCCATTAATGTTGTTGGATTTCCCAAGCTATCATTTCCTTCAATCGTTATTAATCTTTCTGACAATGTTTCTCCCTGATCACTAATTGGATTAGTAGCATCAACAACTAAATGACCTGTTTTAGTTACATATGTTCCGTTAACTTTTCCTATAATTGTTATTGTATTATCTAAGGTATAATTTACAACAAAATCATAATTATTTCCACTAACATATCTACATGAATAAGAAATAAAAGGTTTCAAACCATAAGTGTAATTATCATCATTTTCTAAAATATTATCATCTGTCTTTATATCATTATATTTTGTATATATATAATATCCATCATATAAAGTACATAATATCGCTGGAGTATATGATTGCAAATCATATGCTCCATAACCTATTGTCCCCATGTTTGTTCCAAGGGTTCTATAAAATGTACTTATAGATGCCTCTATATCTCTTATTTTAGAATTGTTTAATGTTGAATATCTATTATTAAATGTATTTAATTGAAATGCTTTTGCCATATCATATGTAGCATTTATAAGTTTAGTAGTGTATTGAGTTTGTTTTTCGATTGTTGATATATGATTATTTATATATAATGATAACACTAATGATATTGGAATTATAATAATTACAAATATTACAGCTAAATGTTGTATTTTCATTCGTATCGCCTTTCTTTTTATAATGTTTAATTCCGTATTTCCATAAGGAATTTAAACATTATCTTACATTATATTTAAGTAAATCCCAACCTTAATCAATCGCGTTATGCAACAATTAGGTTGGGATAAGTTAAACATACATTGTTATGTATGCAAATATTATCAATTTTATTTTGTACCATTTACTGTTACTATTCACGCATGTTACTCAGCAACTTGGTATGAAATATTTCAAACTATTGTGGACTATATGTTCCATCAGTTTTTGTACCATTTACTGTTACCATTCCTGCATGTTGTGCAGCAACTTGGTATGTATCATTTCCAGCTATTCTATAGAAAAAGTTTCTTAATATTTGAGCTATTGTTGTATTAGTGTTTTTTACAGAAACAGAAAATATATCTCCTTCTTTAAGGTTAAGTGTATTTTTTGAACTACTATTTAATTTTTCTTCTATCTGACTTGTATACATTGTATAGTACACATTTTCACCGATTTTAGTTGTTTCAGCTTGTGTAGTTTTTACCCCTGGATTTTCGTCCAAAATTTGTGCTTCCATACTTACTTCATAGGCATTTCCTGTTGCTGCTAATTCTTGAACATAAGAATCATAATTATTTAGTGTTAACTTTCCAGTGCTTCTTACATTATCTACAAATTCTGTTGTAGCTGTTTCAACAACTAATTGAGAAACATCATCTGTTCTTTCTGATATAGCCATTAACGGAAATATAAACATTAGTATTGCTGCTAAAAATATAGCAATTATTGTTATTAAACTGTCTCCCATAATTTTATTTCCTTTCTATTTTTAGATTTAAGATACTTTTTCTTATGTTGTTTAATTTATTTGTACATATGTTATAATTGTTTTAGACGTTGTTTTGTTTAAATTATTAGAATCAGTGCTTTCTTCTCTTCCAACCATCTCGAGAAATTTCTTCCCCTTTAATTTTTCAACAAGTCTTTGAGAAAAACTCAATTTACTTCTCGAATCAGGGAAATTGTAATCTCCGTCCATTAACTAAGCAATCCAAAAAAGACTTTATTTGCTCATTGCTTCCTGTCCAAGGTTCCCCTCTTGTTCGTTCCGCATTCAAATCTAATTCTGATATATCGTCGCTTGTTCGTGGAGATTTATACAATGTAATTTCTCTCAAGTTCGAAATCTGTCCATCATTATAATCACATTTTCTAAATTTCACTGTATAATTTTCCTTATTATATTTATAGATTGTGGGAATTATAGTTTCTAATCCCACAATTCTATATTCAGTACTTCCAGTATCTTCATATTCATAATAAGCTGTTTCATCAGCTCCAGTTAATACAATATCTGCAGTTTCTCTTGCAAGAGAAAAACTAGATATACAAACTGATAAAGCCATTACAAAAACAAATACTGCAAATGCTAACTTTAAAGCTTCAGCCGCATTTTCCATAATTTATCCTCAATTATAGTTTAGTTTATCTATTATTGTGTAACTTGTTTTATGTTACATTTTGTAATATATCCACTCTTATTGTAATCAAATGTTACATGATATGTTTGACCTGCTTTTAAAATATTTGAATCCATTGTTGCAGCAGCTGTAGGTTCATATGGTGTTGTTCCAGTAAGCTCTGTATTTCCTATTGTTAATGTTATTTGTAATGAATAATCGTCTGTATTAACTCTGTTGTGTGATGCTACTTTTTCATATAAAGCCCTTGCATTTGATCCAGAAATAGTTCCCTCATATTGTTTAAATTCTCCATTATATGCATTTGCCTTTTCTGAATCCAATCCAGTTCCACTCATTGCACCTTTTGCTTGTGTAAAAATATACATTCCTAATCCTATAATTAAAATTGATAATAATATAGCTCCTGCTATAATTAATGCTTTACTTGCATTTTCCATAATTTTTTCCTCCTTAGATTTTATAAATTTATATTTTATTTTTTATACTGTTTCCAATATAAAATATTAATAACTAATTAATTTTAAACTTGCTCAAAATACATATATTTTACATATTTTGTTTGTTTATGATATTCTATTTTGGTGCATTTAAATTTTACTGCGCCAAAATTTTGAATAAATCTTGTTATCCCCTGCTCTTCTATTTTTTCTGATGAAATTGGTTCGTCCAATTCTAAAAACTTTACTTCTATTGAAATAGAATTATTATTATTGTTTATAAACAATCCCTTTTCATCTTTTTCTACATTGTTTTTATTATTACTGTCATCCACCTTATTTATTAATGAGGCTATATCTGTTCCTAATACTTCCATATTATAGAATTGCTCGTATATTTTATTTTTTTCCATAGTCTTTTTATTGTTATTGTTGTATACATATATGTTATAACTTATTATTATAACTACAACTAAAACTATGGATATAATTAAAATTATAATCTTTTTCATAATTCCTCTTTATTATATCATTACAATTTTTTTTATGCAACACAATTTTTTCCATTTTTATACTTTTTTCTTGTTTTCAATTCTTTTTAAATGTTATTTTTTTTACCAATTTTGTAGTTTCATTAATTTTTACCTCTGTACATGTAAAAGTTACCTTTTTAATCCTTGCAGATGCTATATCATACTTTATGTCATTACCTTTCATAAAGCCCTGATAAAAATCTTCATTTTCGTTTTCTAAATTATTCCTGTTGTAATCTACTCCAGCATTATTCAAAATCACTTGTATATAATATGGATCCGAATTACTTCCTGAACTTCCATAATATTGTTCGTTATTTTGTTTTGCTAAGTTACATATACTAACAATCGTATGTGCTGTGATATCTTCTCTTCCATCATATTTAGTAAACTGACTATTAAACTGAGATATTTGCGATGCTGTTAATTGTTCTGAAATTTGATGACTAGTACTAGAGAACTGTGTAAATAAATATACTCCAGCAGATAATATTAATACTCCAATTAGTACAGCTCCTGCCATTAGTAATGCATTGCTTGCATTTTCCATTTCAGTCCTCCTTTATTTTCCTTCAACAAAAGACATACTTGTTATTCTTCCATTTTTGTCATAATCTACAGTTGGTGCTTTAAATGTTTTTCTTGCAATTCCTGTTTGATCATTTAATAAATTTTTATATTCAGATACATCATCATATATCTCTGTAGGTATACTCTTACTTGCTTGCTGAGCCCATTCAGCAATTATCTTTCCATTTTTCTTCACATCACCAGTATTTTTTATCGCTAGACTCAAACTTTCATAATTATTGTATATTTCATCAGCTTCATAGGGATTAGTTCTCTTTTTAAAATATTGTGTGTTTTGTGTTGTTAAATCATTTATCGTAACAAATAATCTGATTTCTTGATATCCTTTTTTATCAGCTTCTTTTTTATTATAATCTACTATCTTATTTGCAAGCGAAAGTATTTCGCTTCCTTGTAGGCCACTTTTATTAAAAGCCTCATACGATTTATTAAATTCGGATGCTTGCATTGCACTTTCTGATGACTGTTCTATTTTCTTTTCATCTGAAAGATTGTTATATGCATACGCCAATAACCCAATTATTAATAATGCTATTAAAACTCCTGCTGCCATTTCAAGTGCTTTTGTTGCATTCTCCATCTCTTTCCCTCCTTTAATAAATCGTATTATATAATATTATATTTCTTTAGTTTTACATTGAAGACATTGTATTAAATGATGAAGTCATACTTGTTAATCCTATGAATACTAATGGAACTATTAAATATCCAACAAATAATGCAACCATTGGTGCAAATCCTATTACTTTGCCTATCATTCCTTTTTTACTAATTAATCTTTCATTAGATTCTTTACGTTTTGCCTGATAATACTCTCTTTCAGAGTCTAACTCATCAAAGGCCTCTGCTATTGGTATTTTTTCTACAGCTGCTTGCATACTCTCAACTAATCTAATAAATTCTTTATAGCTAACATCATTTCTTAATTCTTCTAAAGCTTCCCAAGGTCCACTTTCATAGTTGTTTATACATTTTGCTAATGGTTCTTTAAATATATTAGAATATCTTTCTAACCATTCTAGTATCATTTCTACATTTACTCTTTCAATTCTCATTAACATCAATATTATTGTTTGGAATTGCATAACTTCATCTTCCATCTCCAACTTTCTCATTATCTTTTGGAAGAATAATAACCATACAGGTAAGTTATATCCAATTAATGCAAATACTATTGCTAAAAGCATTTCAAACCATTGTAGAAACAATTCGCTATTTAACTGTCTTAATTTTTTTAATACTCTTTCTGCTGCTGTAGATATTTCATCATCTGTACTTCCTTTATAGTCTGATGATTTTTTCATTGCTTTTTCTATATCTTCTTGTTTTGTATCACTTTTTCCTTTAAACATATCCAAGAATTTATTATCGCTTTCTGTTAATTGCATTGCTGTTTTTAAATCCTTATCAGACATCTGTCCAACAATATCATATGTTGAGGTTGGTTCTGTATATATGTAATTTATTTGAATTTTATGTAATTGCATAAATATTAACAGTGATGCAACAAAAGTACATATTGTAAGTGTTAGTCTTGTTACATATATCCATTCTATTTTATCTTTAGATGCAGAATCTTTTATAAGTTCTTTTAATTTTCTTCTTTCTTTTGTTCCTTCTTTTGGAATAAACAAATCTACAATATTTTTTATTATCCTTATTTTATACAATTTTGCTTGCCAAGGATTTGCTGGTCTTGTATCTATTGTTGTAGAACCATTGTCTTTAAGTTTTCTAGTTAATATATAACATAGAAATGTTATTATAACTATTACTAATTGGACTATCATTCCATTTTTTCCATAATAGAATGATTCTGTAAATGAAAATTGAGAAACCGCCCAATTTTTTATTGGCTCTAGTGCCAACAATGGTAATATTGCAATTACCGATAAACTTTGAAACACATAATCTAATTTATCTCTTTTTAATATTTCAAGTTGCATCTCTTGGCTAATATTGTTTAAGTTCTTTAAGTATAGAGATGTTTTATCTACTGTTCTATCACCAAATTCTTTTGTAAGGTATGATATTCCTGCAAATTCCTTTAAATAACTATTTGGTGCTATATCATAATATTTTTCCAATTCACTTTCTGGGTCATTAGAAATTAATATCTCATATATCTTTTCTGCTTGTCTAGACATTTCAACATGTTCATCATCTTGTGCAACTTGATAAATTGCTTCTTCTACCATGTTAAATTCATGATATGCATGTCTTATTTCTGCGAAAAAGTCTATTTGTTGTTGTAACAAATTATTATCTATTTTGTCTACCATTCCATCAACTACTGTATCAATCATAAACAATTCAAATATCAATAGTATAGACATAAGTAAACCATTATTTTTTGTTATAAATATAATAATTATTGTAACCGGTATTATTACTAAAAGTGCATTTGTTAAAATTTTTGCCGTTTGCTTTCTTGTTAAATACTCATCATCAATATTGATTATCTCTAATCTTCTTCTTATTTTAAACAAGTATCTTTTCAAAAAAGGTGTTTTTATGTATTTTGTATATAATTTTTGGTACAATATTTCCATAGAGAAGCTTTTTTCTTTGGTGCCTTCTCTAAGTTTTTGTATTTGCATAACATCTGAACTCTGCAATTTTTTTCTTAGAACCATATATACTATAACTATTATAGCAAATACTGCAGAAATAGCCATTAACATATATAAAATCACATTACTAGACATAGATTGCACCTCCTTTGATTTTTACTTCTCTGCTTTTTCCATTTCGTCTATCAAATCAGCATCTCTGTATGCTTTGATATTCCATTTTTCTTGTACGAATTTTTTGAACTCTTCTGCATCCGTATCATCCATGTTGTTTAACATTTCTTTTATGTTTTTCTCTGATATTGGATTAGTAATTACATAAGTTCCGTCATGATATTCCAATATGTTTCTATATTGGTATAATTCTCTATTTGTGCTCTTAGTAAAGTAAACAGTCGCATTATCCATGAACTTTTCAACTTTACCTTCTAATGTTTTTTGTTTTCTATAATCATATGTATATTCATTTTTATCTTCTACTGGTATACACTCTGTTACTCTTTCTATATATCTTCTACCTCTAAAGTCTTTTACTAGGTGAATATCGAAATTTAATACTGAAACAACCTGCTCTTCTGCTGTTCTTTCATCTTTAAATACTCCAGCTCTTAACATAGAGTTACGAAGCGCCGTAACTAAATCTGGGAATGTTTTAGCGTGGTGAGTAAATAATGTAAACTTAGATGCAACCTGTGCAGATTGAATCATCCAAGAAGCTACGGGGTCTGTTGCAACCTCACCAATGATGTTAACAGAACCGTCAGTTTTCTTTTGAACGTCCAAACAGTCTTGTCCAGATATAGTTTCTGTTTCACGCATTGATAAAATATTTCTTGTTGGGTATATTTTTCTTAAATGAAGCTCGAATGCAGTTTCTGTAATACGAAGGTTCATTGTTTCGTATATATTTTCAATCATCGCCATAAGCATTGTTGTTTTACCACAACCCTGCTCACCAGTAAGTGATATAATTCTTGCTCCTTTTACTAAGTATTTTAATAAATCTATTGTATCTTCTTTTCCAGGGAATCTTACTATTTGTTCTAGAGTTGCTCTCTTTACGTCGAACTTTCTTACGAAGAATGCCCATGTTTCAGACATACTTGGTCTTACAACAACAACACGAGAGCCGTCTTTCATTTCATTAATCTTATAACCGTTTGTATCAGATAATTGTCCTGGGTTATTAAATTTGTAAATATTTTGGCAAACCCTTTTTAGCTCAGCTTCCGATCCAAATGATAAGAACTCTAATCTTATTGATTTACCTTGGAACATTATCCATATACTATCACAAGCACGTGGAACTTTGTGTTCTGTTATTTGTCCTAAATAGTCAGAATCTACCTGTGCAACCTGACTTAAAAAGCTTTCTGGTAAACCAGATACACCACCAGACACACCATCTATGTTCATATCTCTAATTTCATCTATAGAGCTATAACCTTTATAATGTTGGTATATTCTTTGTACTACTATATTTAATTTGTCTGAAAATGTTAGTACAAAGTTTTCTTTTTCGTATATATCATTAATTTCTTCAGAAGTTATTACATAAGATGGTTTTGATTCTCCATCTACATATTTTAATTCTGCCAAATTGTATTTCTTTATAACTTCTGGTAAAGCCTCGTATCCAAATTCCAATTTATACATATATATAATTATATCGAATTTATCTTGTGGTGTTAATAATGATGGTACATCAAAAGGGATAGCTTTTGAAACATTTATTTCATCTACACCATATTCATTGTACAGCATATCATATATAAGTTCTTTTATGTACTTTTTATCGTTTACATCCCCATATGTACAACCTTTTAAAGCCTTTTTTAACTCATATTTTTTATTTTTTCTTCTTTTTAACTCTTCTTCTGATAATCCTATATCATAAAGGTTTATTTTTGTTATTTCGTCTAATCTCTTCTTAACAAATTCAATCATTTTTTCTAATGTATAGGTTTTATCATCTACATGCAGAGTTTCTTCCTTTTCTGCATTTTGTCTCTTTTTTATAAAGTTATAAACAACATAAAACGCTACACCTACAACGATAATCATTAGTATAATATTAGTAATATTCATCTTTTATCACATTCCTTCCTAAGGTTATCTTCTCTTTTGTACCGATTGTATTTTTGAAACTATATTAGAACATGTCTTTCTAGTTTCCTCGATAAATAATGAATTTCTATCATTTTTATCAACTAAATTTCTATATCTTAAAAAATAATCTGCTACTTTTCCTTCTGTTGTTGATTCAAAGAATAATGTATTATATGATATTGCTGAAATCGGATCTCTTTCTCTTAAGTATCTGCCTATATTTTTTAAATTATATTTAGAATATCTATCATATTTTCCAATTAAAACAAGTGTATTGTCTTTTTGGAATAATTCATTAGTTCTTTTTAACTCAACCAATTTTTCTACATTAGTTAATCCTTGGTTAATTGTTATTACAATAACATCTGCATTTTCTAAAATTTCTTTTTGAGTATCTGTGGGTAATCTTTTATCTATATCCACAAGTACCATATTATAATCTGTATTTGCAAGTGCTACAATCGAAGGGTATGTTCTAGCTATATTTAAGTACTCTTGATAATCTTTGGTTCTGGGTGGTACTAATACATCCAACCTGTCCTTAAATACAACTTTTGCATAATCAGGTATTAATCCTGTTCTTCCTCTATTGCTTTGTATTACTCTACTTAATCCCTCTATACCTGATTCCATGCTTTGTATTCCACCATGTATTCCAAGTTCTCTTTGTATCATACTTGATGTTTTTTTAGGTTCCCAAAAGCTCTCATTTATTGTTGTATCCTTAAAGCCAGTAGTCATAACCAAGATCTTGAAGTTATGTTCTATAGCCATCATTGTTGCTACTGCAATTGTAGATATAGTTTGCCCTGTTTCTTTTTCACAATTTCCCCAAAAAGCTACTACTGCCATTTAAAAATCCTTTCCACATAATTTTTAGTCTAATTGTTTAAATGCTTTTCTTATGTTTACTTTTTCATCTTCTATAATTTTACCTGTTAAATACATTAACGCATCTCTGTATTCTGCACTTAATCCTTTGATTTTTATTTTCTCAATTCTTTGATTTTCAATTATTACACTCTGGTCTCCATTATCAAATGGAAAATATATTCTTTCTTCATTCCATTTTATCTTTTGTCCTAAAGATAAAAAGTTTAAATATTCATCTTCCTCTTGTGACATATACTTCGAAAACAATATTTTAGTTAAATCCATTGGTTCTTTTACACCACTTAAGATTTCTATTCCTCTTTTTAAAGAGTATAAATCAAATGATGTAACAAAATAATTCTTGTTTGCATCATACATGCAGAAACTTTCTATCATTTCTGGTTTGTCTATGTCAATCAAAACAAAATCATACTCATTTTGATCAAACTCTTGCATTCCAAAATAATTAGCTATTTCTTCAAAAGAATATAAACCAACTGCAACATCTATCTGTTCATATTCAGTTACATATGATATAGAAGGGCTTATTGTTGGAACAATATATTTTGCTTTTTGACTCATCGTAGTATCTACAACTAAGACTCTTTTATCCATTGCGACAAGTGCTCTTGCTATGTATATAATAAAATCTGTTTTATCATAAGCCCCAATAAACCCTATCTTTCTCATTTAGTCCTCCGTTTATTTTTCTAAGAATCTATTTCTCTTTCAAAATTAATTTCCAGATAAAGCATCTAAATATGCTTTTCTTTGCTCTTGTGATGTTTGAACTTCTGTCTCAACACCTGCTTCAACTCCATCTAATGTTTTATCAGAATATTGAGATAATTCATTATTTATATTATTTCTTGTTGATACAGTATTGTTATATCTTGTGATTAAAGCATTTTTAGCTTCTGTTGTTATATTTGGATTTTGTTGAATTAGATATTGTACATTTGCACTTGGTACATATGTAGGTGTTGCACTTTCTTGCAAACCTGGTTCAACATAATTTGCTGTATACAAAACAGCTCCATCCATAATATATGCTTCAACAATTGCGTTACTCATTGTTATTGTTTCAGCTTCTGTTAATTTAAGCCAAATTGTGTTTTCTGAATCTACTCCATCTATTGTTGGAACCTCAACACGTTTTTTAGAAACAACAATATAATCTAGTCCAGATGGCATTCTTAATCTAATATCAATATAGTCATCACTTGTTAATTGGCTAGAAAGTTTTATCATATTATATTCTTGCACTCTTAAATCATTTGTTGTTTGTTCGTCTGATTCTTGTACCATTGCTGATGTTATAGTTGTTCCTTTAGCTAAATCTATTTTTGCTATTGAATTTCCAGTTAAGCTTCCACCTGTTATAGCATCTGTTGGTACAGCATCGTTTTCCACAGTCATTGTTTTTAGCATTGATGAACTAACTGTGTCTCCTGATTTAACTGCTTGTGTTAAAACGTATACAGTTTTCGAATTTGCAATTCTTGTATTTTCCTCTTCTTTCATTTTCATTAATTGAAATAACAGTAAAGCAACTATTGCTCCCATAATTAATACTGTAATCAATATTCCTAAAAGAAATGAATTTCTTGATTTTCTTTGCATTGGATTTGTAGCCATTTTTTCCTCCTCTTTGTAGTTAATTCTACAATATATATTACTTTATTTATTTTACAACAAAAAAAAGACAAAAACAATATATTTTTGCCTTTATATTATTATTTAATTTTTTTGAAATACTATCGTAATACTTTTGTAATATTCTTTGTTTTTTGTATAAAAAGTCTTTTTTAACGATAGCATCTATAGTTGTTTTGATTTCTGTTATAACCATATCTATTACATCCACATCCACATCCGCATCCATTATTATTGTTGTCGTCGTTATCATCATCGTTAATTTCTAATGTATTTGTATTTAAATTATTTGTATTTATGTTCTCCGCATTTATTGTTCTAAATAAGCCGTTTCTTCCAAAAGTTTGACATATAAATTTAGTTAACCACGCAGCAATAAATGCTAATATTGTATAAATTATTGCATATATTAAAAAGCTTGAATCAAATGCTGCAAATGTTACAATTAAGTATATGGCAAACGATGTGGCGGCAACCAATATCGGGCACTTTATTATCTTTTGCCAGACTATGGCTAATATCACGGTAGCAACTGGCAATGCAAAAAATAATAGTAGATTCATATTATAGCCCTCCCTTTACTATAGTTTTATTCTTTATAATATAATATGCTTTTTAGTAATGGTTGGTTACTTAATGTTCTACCATTAATTCTTTATAAGATCCTTAAACTTTATGTTTAAATATATTTAACTTCAACTAAATATAATCCATGTGCTGGCAATGTCTTTCCAGCATTTTGTCTGTTTTTAGATTCTATTATATCTGGTATATTATCAGCTTCTATTTTTCCAAGTCCTACTTCTAGTAATGTTCCAGATATTATTCTTACCATATTGTATAAAAATCCATTTCCAGTTAATTCTATTAAAATTCTTTCACCATTTTCTTTTACTTCTGCTTTATATATTGTTCTGACACTATTTTTTGCACTTGTCCCACTCGCCTTAAATCCCGAAAAATCATGCTCTCCTTCAAAATATTTTGCTGCTCTTTTCATCTTTTCTACATCAAGTTTTATTGGAAAATGATATTCCAAGTCTCTGTATATTGCACTTCCATATTCAGAATTATTTATTATATATCTATATGTTTTATTTTTTGCATTATATCTACTATGGAACCTTTCTTCAACTTCTTCTGCATCTTTTATTATTATGCTCTTTTTCAGTTTAGAATTAATTGCCACAGCCATCTTTTCTATTGGAATTTTGCTATTAGTTTTAAAATTTGCCACTTGTCCTAAAGCATGTACTCCTGCATCAGTTCTTCCAGAGCCAATTAAGTCAATCTCTTCACCCGTCAAACTACTTATAGCTTGTTCGATTTCTCCTTGTATGTTCAATTTATTAGGTTGTTTTTGCCATCCGATTAAACTTTTTGCCGTCATATTCAATTGTTAATCTAATATTTCTACTCATCTTCTTTGCTTTGCTCTTTTCTTATTTTCTTTATATTTTTTAATCTATTTATTTTCTTTTCCTTTTTGTTTTCTAGTCTATCTGTAACTATGTTTTTTATTAAAATCTTCTTAAGAGCTTCTTCTTTAACATCAGCAATAAGTGTTCCATCTTTAGCTATGGATACCTTTCCTGATTCTTCCGAAACAACTATAGCAATAGCATCTGATTCTTTAGAAACTCCAACAGCTGCTCTATGTCTTGTTCCTAATTCTTTTGATATATCTCTATTATTAGCCAATGGTAAAATACATGCTGCTGCAACTATTTTATTATTTGCAATAACAACAGCTCCATCATGTAATGGCGTTTTTGGTACAAATATATTAACCAATAATTGTGGAGATATTTCAGAGTTCATTTCTATTCCGGTTGATACTATATCATCAATCTTAATATCTCTTTCTAATACAATCAAAGCTCCTGTTTTTGTTTTTGCCATTTCTTGAACAGCTATAACTATTTTATATATATCTTCTTTTGTTCTTGTTGCAATGTCTTTGTTCATTCCAAAAAAATTTACAAATTTATTTGTTCCTATCTGTTCTAATGCTCTCCTTATTTCTGGTTGAAATATAACAATCAGTGCTAGAACTCCAGAAGGTAATATTGCTGTTAATATAGAATGAACAGCTGTTAAATGTAACACGTCACTTAGCCAGGTGATTACTATTATTGTTAGAATTCCTTTAGCCAACTGCATTACTCTAGAGTTTTTTGCAATTTTAAACATATAAATTATTATAAATAATACTATGGTTACATCTAGCACTACTGAAATTAGCTTTACTGGATATTGATATAATTCATACAAGTATTGTATTATGTTTTGCCATATCATTGACATACTCAATATAAAATTATTTATCATCTTATCTCCTTCTTTTCCTCTTTTTTATTTTGAATATACTATTTTTCTTACTGCCACTTATTTCTCTAATTGTTGTTATTAATGTAATAAGTAATAAATCAATGTTCCAGCTACTGCGACCACCATTAGTACAGCTAATATTGCAGCCATCACTTTTACAATTATTTCATTTATATCATGTTTCTTTTTAGACATTTCTGTTCTCCTTTCAAATATTGCACTTATTTTTTCATAAATTCAGTTATTGCTATTATGTACATTGCATGAGACCAACCGAAGTCCAATTACCCAATTAGATTTCATTGTACTGTTGTCTACTTGTTCTGCTAAAAAGCCTAAATCTGTAGCACTATTAGTTACGAAATTTATACATTCCTTTGCTTTCTTTCTTTCTCCTGCTTTCATGTAATATAAAGCCATCCATAAAGTTGCTATTGGCCAAGGATTTGCTCCTTGCATATAACTATCTTCTTCAAATCTTATGTATCCCCCCGTATATGTTCTTAATGTCATATTCATCTTTTCTACTGTATTTAAAATTTTCTTTTCTTTTGCACCAAATAACTCAAATGGTGTTACTGCACCAATCATGCTAACATCCATTTTACCATCTTTGCTATTTCTATGCAATACTTTTGTACTTTCATCATACAAATTAGATGCTATATATTTTTTTATTTTCTCCATTTCTTCTTTCATTTTTTTAGTGTTTTTAATTATTTGCTCAACTTTTAGCCTATTTTCTTGATATTTCGTTTTAGCAATTTCATACATATTTATCATAGAATTAAATGCTGCATAGATACTGGCTAGTGAGTATAAATGAACACCTTCATTCATTTCCCACAAATCATAACTTAAGTGTTTATATATTTCATCTTTTTGCTTTCCATCTTCTCTGGCTTTCTCTTCAATCTCCTTTTTTACCACATCTATTTCTTCTTTTTCGTCAAAAACTACAGATAAATATTTAAACAAGAAGTGCATTGCATTTTCGCACATTTTCAAATTATCTAATACAAATTTTTCATCTTTTGTAATTTTATAATGCTCATTAATTCCATAAATTACACTAGATGTTTCATCTATCTGGTATCCCCAGCATGGTGCTAACTTACCATCTGTATAAAATCGTTGTTCCCACATTCCATTTTTACTTTGTGTATTTTTACAGAACACTTTATAAAACTTTTCTGTTTCTTTTTTCATTCCAAGCTCATCAAACGCCTTTGTTATAAAAACAGCATCTCTTGGCCAACAATATGAATATCTACCACATCTAGATAGCCTTTCATCAATTTCTATTGTAGCTGCAATTCCACCTGTTTCTTCATTTTGCAATAAAGGAAATAACAATATTGTTCGATTATATATATTTTTCATTCTTTCTATTGTGCTTTCAGAAAATTCAGAAAATTCTATTTGTTTATGGCTTTCTAAATACTTTAACCAATACTTCTTTGTTATACCATATTGTTTGTTTTCATCTATCTTTTTTAAGCCTTCTATCTTTTCTTCTAAATCTTCATTACTCTTTAAGTCTTGATTTGCTTCTACTAATATATATATATTAATTTCTTTTTCTTCTCCTGGCTTTAACGTTCCTATTTCATAACTTATAGCAGAATCATTTGACATTCCTATATAGTCTTTGTCTTCTAAAATACCACTACTTATATAATTTTTTGTATCGTTTATTCTGTGCCCATTTATTTCATTTTTCGAAAAAGTAACAAATGAATAATCGTGTCCATATTGAATTAGCCCATTTGGTATTACCTTTGCAGATATCATGTTATTGTCATTAGAAAGAAGTTTTGAATTTATAAGGAAATTGATTTTTAAATCAACTTTATTATTGTTTTTTAGAACATACTTTCTAATCAAAACATTTTCTTTCATCATTCCATAATCCGTTTGAGATATCTTTAGATTAAAATATGTATTTTCTATCTCTGTTTTCAATATGTTTGTATTTTCAACATATTCTTGACTATATTTGTTATTTATATCTTCGTGTAAATAAATAATTGATGAATCATTTATTTTAACTCCAACTCTATAAAAATCAATAAATTGTTTAAAATCGACATTTGGGTAATATAATCTTAATAGTTCTCCTCTTTTACTAAGTGTAGCTCTTATATTTTTATTTCCCACTATAGCATCATTATAATACTTTTGTTCCATATCTTCTTTCCTTTCGATATTATTTATTTTCAATAATATCAACAATTTTTCTTTCCAGTTCTTTTACCTTTTCATTTAGCTTACAAACTTCATCATCATTTTCCTCTTTAGATAGAACATCTTCCTTTATTATATTTTTCATATCCTCAATTTCTTCTTGTAATGTTTGCATTCTTTCTAGCACTTGTAATCTCAAGAATTTCTTATCTATTGGGTCTTCAAATTTCTTTTCAATTGTTAAGTGTTCATCTAATGTGTAACATTCTCCATAAGAAGGAATTGTAACTGGAATATTCGTGCTTTCCATAATTTTATCTTTTAAAACTAATTGTCCACCTGGTTCTCCATGTACTAAAAATATGTGTTTTGGTTTTCTAATAAATGAATATACAAAGTTTAATAGCCATTGTTGATCTGCATGTCCAGAGTAACCTTCTATATACTCAATTCTAGCATTAACACTAAATTCTTCTCCAAATATTTTTACTTTTTTTGCTCCATCTACAATTGTTCTTCCTAGTGTCCCTGGTGCTTGATATCCAACAAATAATATTGTACTTTTTGGATTCCATATATTGTGTTTTAGATGATGTTTAATTCTACCAACTTCACACATTCCACTTGCAGAAATTATTATTGATGGAATATCACTTTCGTTTAATGCTTTTGATTCGTCTGCCGTTCTGGTAAATTTTAATCCAGGAAACTCTAATGGATTATCTCCACTCTTGATTATCTCTTGCGTTTCCTCATCAAATAATTCTGCATTTTCTTTAAAAACTTCCGTTGCTGAAATTGCAAGTGGACTATCAACATACACAGGTACCTTCATTAATTCTTCATATTCTTTTGCAAACTTTGGATCTTTTATTAACTCTTCTTTTATCATATTTAGTTCATACAATATTTCTTGAGTTCTTCCAACAGCAAATGATGGTATAACAACCGTTCCGCCATTTTCTAATGTTTCTGAAACAATGCTTAAAAATTCTTGTGCTTTATGGTCATTTCCTACATGTAATCTATCTCCATAAGTTGATTCCATTACCAAATAATCTGCATCATCAATCATTGTTGGTGAATCTAAAAGTGGAATATCATTATTTCCCAAGTCTCCTGAGAATACTGTTTTTATTGTTTCGCCATTCTCTTTCACCCAAACTTCTATTATGCTAGAGCCTAACATATGGCCTGCATCATTAAATCTTACATGTATGTTTTCATCTATTTCTATTATTTCATCATATTTTACTGGTCTAAATACTTCCAAACATTTTGCCGCTTCCTCTGCCGTATACATTGGCGGAATAGGTTCTTTCCCTTTTCTTATTCTTTTCTTATTTTTCCATTCATTTTCCATCTCTTGTATATGTCCACTATCTGGTAACATTATAGAACATAAATCGCATGTTGCCTTTGTAGCATATATCGGATTTCTATACCCCTCATTATATAATTTTGGTATTCTTCCAGAATGATCGATATGTGCATGTGTTAATAGCATGAAATCAATGTCTTTAACATCATATAAAAATGGGGCTTCATTCTCTAGCTCTTGTTCTGCCTTTCCTTGGTACATACCGCAATCCACTAAAAATTTCTTTCCGGCTCCTTCAACTAAAAAGTTTGAACCTGTTACAGTTTTTGCTGCTCCTAAAAAGCTTATATTCATTTGTATCTCCTTCCCTTTTCTTTTTTATATTGTATATCTTTGTTACAAAAATAATGCTATCTTTTTGTTTGTTTTTATATTTAATAACTCTAAATTATTCACGCTTGCTTGATGAACTTCTTCTTCCGACTTATAATCATACAAGCTTATTAAAATATTATATTCTTTATGCTTGCTATCTTCTTGAGTCTTCCCTTCGCTAACTCTTGTTATTTTTAAATGTATTTTTTCAAGGTCTACTATTCTACTTTCAAATACATATTTTAAAGTATTATAACACAAGCTTACACTATTCGAAATGTTTTCTATTATGTTTTTATCTATACTTTTGTCAATCAACATGTTCATTACTTCTTTTACATTCTCTCTTAATTCTGGGACATCCTTGATTTGTTGTAATTCATTTATTGGTAATACACAATAATATCTGAAATCATAAATTAGTTTAATGATTTCCTCTCTTGTTTCCGCTGATTCAATTTTAACTTTCAAACATTTTAAAAATTCTATTTGTATAGCTTTCATAATGTCTTCTGAAAAATCCTTATTTTCAGAATCTACTATTTTTTGTAGATTTGAACATTCTTTTTTTAGTTTTTCTGTTTCTTTAATATATTCTTTAGGCTCCAATAATTTATTTAAATATTTATATTCTTTTAATAATTGTGCACGTTCCCCTTCAATTATTGTATCCAAATGACTTATGCTAAATATTTTCTTTTCATTTGGCAATTTTGAATTTCTTTTATTATATTCATCTTCCAGTAACTCTTTGTTATTTAACAATTTATCTGTTGTCTTTATTTTTTCATTTATTTTTTTCTTTTCTTTAGATACAACATCTAAAAATGCCTTTTTATCTTGCATTAACTCTAATTGTTCTTTGTTATTCTCCAATTTATGTTCTATTTGATATTTAACTTCTATATCCTCTTTTATAAGATTCGAATATATAATTATATTTATATATTTTAATAATTTTGAAACCTTTTCTTTTAAAAATATAGATTCTAAAGCTTCTGCGATTATATTGCTTGAAGCATTGTCTTCCTTTATTAATTTTGAAGTATTATCTGTCTTTTCATTGTTTAAATTTTCTAGGTTTTTTTCTTGTAATTTATCTTTTGTTTCTATTTTTTCTATTTTATTGTCTGTTAACATTAAAATATTCTGATATATCAAATTAATATCTATATTTTCAATATCATTTACATTGCTTGTCCATGACCACCCATTAAAGTCTCTAATCACTTCCGACTTGCTCATAGCAATGCCATCTATTATAAATTCTCGTGTTGCTCTATTTATTTCAGTGTCCTGCTCGTTAGAATCAAGTTGGCTGTAATACTTATACAGTCTATACTCTTCATTTAGTTTTATTAATGAATATAATATATCTTTTTCATTTGCATATACAACAATTCTGCCAGTTGCTATATCAACTATACAATTCTTTTTTGCCTCTTCTAGCATTTTACTATTTTCTGTTTTAGGCGTTACTGTTTCTAGGTACTCACACTCTTCTCTTATTATATTCAAGATTCTTTCTATAAACTCTTTTTTAGTTTCAGCCATCGGCTTAACCTTATAATAGTCTTCATACGAGTTTTCTATTTTGTATAGCATGCTTAGCAATAAATTTTTTGTTTCACTAGAAAAATCCTTCTTTTCTAGTATTTTTTCTAAGCTTTCATTATAATTTTCTCTTGTTTGTTTTGAGAATATATTCATCACTTCTCTCCTTTTATCCTTAAGAATTTAGTTCTTCCCAACGCTCTTTTGTCATAAGAACCTCTCTTGGCTTACTTCCTTGGTATCCAGATATTATTCCTCTTTCTTCCATTTGATCTATTATTCTTCCAGCTCTAGCATAACCTACCTTAAATCTTCTTTGGATAAACGACGTTGATGCTTGTCCAGTTTCAACAACAGTTTGGATTGCTTCATTTAATAGTGGATCTGTTTCGTCATCACCACCCAAATCTGCCTCTTCTATTTCTTTATCCGTACTATTAGCTTTTTCTATACTTTCTAATATATCTTCACTATACGTTGCTTCACCATTAGCTTTTACAAAGTCAACAAGCTTTTCTACTTCCTTGTCTGTAATAAATGCTCCTTGTATTCTGGTTGGTTTTGGTGCTCCCGTTGGAAAAAATAGCATATCTCCTTTTCCTAAAAGTTTTTCTGCTCCAACTTGGTCTAATATCGTTCTAGAGTCTACTTGTGATGATACAGCAAATGCTATTCTAGATGGAATGTTTGCCTTAATTAATCCTGTAATTACATCTACAGATGGACGTTGTGTAGCTATTACTAAATGCATTCCAGCTGCTCTAGCTTTTTGTGCTAGTCTACATATTGCATCTTCAACATCATTTTTAGCTACCATCATCAAATCAGCAAGCTCGTCAATTATTATAACAATGTGTGGAAGTTTTCCAAAGTTTTCGTCATTTTCTACTGCCTCGTTATATCCCTTTAAATCTCTAACTCCTTTTGCAGCAAACATTGAATACCTATTCTCCATTTCCTGAACAGCCCACGCAAGTGCTCCTGCTGCTTTTTTAGGATCTGTTACAACTGGAATTAATAAATGTGGAATACCATTATAAACAGAAAGTTCAACGATTTTTGGATCCACCATTACAAGTTTTACTTCACTAGGCTTTGCCTTGTATATAATACTTGCAATTAAGGTGTTTATACAAACACTCTTTCCAGAGCCAGTCGCCCCCGCAATCATAACATGTGGCATTTTTGCTATATCAGCAATTATTTCTGTTCCTGATACATCTTTTCCTAATGCTACTGCTAGTTTAGATTTATGATTTTTAAAAGCATCAGTATCTATTATGTCTCTTAAATGTACTGTTTCGCTTTCTTCATTTGGGACCTCAATTCCCACTGCTTGCTTTCCTGGTATTGGTGCTTCTATTCTTATAGTTTTAGCTGCTAAATTTAATGCAATATCATCTGCCAAGTTTGCAATCTTACTTACCCTTACCCCTTCTGCTGGTTTAAGTTCATATCTTGTTATTGCAGGTCCTACTGAAACATTTTCTACCTTTGCAGATACTCCAAAACTATATAATGTTTTTTGTAATTTAGATGCCGTATCTGTTAATGCTTTCTTTCCACCCTTTAACGTTTTCTTTTCTCCCTCACTTAGCAATGTTAATGGTGGAAATTCATAATTTTCATCTTCAACCGTAATTGTATGTTGCAGTTGTAGAACCTCTTTTGTCTTTTCTTCTTTTTGTTCTTGCTCCTTCTTAAATAAAGGTTCCTCTATAAACTCTGGTGCCTGCTCTGGAATACTATTTCCGCTTTTTTCATGTCCTCTTATTTTTGCTAATTTTGATAATTTAGACTCTTTCTTTTCACTTGTCTTTTCTTCTTTGTCATTCAAATTAATTTGCAATTGCTCCACATCTAATGCTGCTTGCTCTTTTTCTGCAAGTTCTCTTAACCTTCTCTCTTTTTTTGTCTCCACTTTTTCTTTAGGTTCTGATTTTTCTACTTCTTTATATCTCTTTGCTTTTCTTTCCTTTGCAGCATTCTTCTCTTCTATAAATTCCGTTATACCATTAGCAATATCTATTCCAAACATAGATATTAACAGTACCAAAATAATTCCTATTGATACAATTACTGTTGCCATTTTCCCTAACAGATTAATTAATGGTAGAGCAAATATCATTCCTACTGCTCCTCCACCAATATTTTTTGCTCCTAAGTTGTACGACTGAGCTAGTACGTCTTGAAATTCTTTTTCCTCTATTATAATTTTTCCATTTGAAATCTCATAAACATTCATAATAATGGATACTGCTAATAATAATAATGAAAATTGAACAATTTTTCCTCCCCAGTTGTTTTCACCTTGATATGCTATGTAAATAGCCATTACAAAAACGCCCACAGGTAAAATGTATTTCACATATCCCATTATTCCTCCTAAAAAAGGACTTAACGTTTCTCCAATAAATCCTGAATTAGTATATATTAAAACAGCCAGTACAATACTAGCTATAATCATAACTGCCACAATTACATTTATATTTGTTGTTTTTTTCTTTTTTCTTCCTCTTTTAGCCACTTCTTATCAATCCCTTCTTATGTTATATTTTCAACCAGTATAATTTTATATCAAAAACAAAAAAAAGTATATAGTTTTTATATACTTTTTTCGTTAAATAATAAACTTTTTTACAAATCAATAATTGTATTTTTTAACAATTTGAAGGTCTAACTATTTTTTTATTTAAGCTAGTCCCACTTTAACTTGTAATTCGTGTATTTTTTCTTCATGCACTTGAAATAATTCTCCTATTTTTTCAGTTTGCTCATATATAGCATCTATTATTTTTTCTCTTTCAATCGCTATCACTCTTTGTGTTTCTATTCTGCTTTCTTCTTTACACTTCTTTATCATTGCAATTACTTCTTCTCTATCTCTCTGTCTTATTGCCTCTGCTTCTGCTTTATCTTGCTGTCTTATTGCTTCTGCTTCTGCTTTATCCTGCTGTCTTATTGCCTCTAGTTCTGCTTTATCCTGCTGTCTTATTGCCTCTAGTTCTGCTTTATCTTGCTGTCTTATTGCCTCTAGTTCTGCTTTATCTTGCTGTCTTATTGCTTCTGCCTCTTCCTTATCTTGTCGTCTATATTCCCTTATTTCATCTCTAACTGAATTTATTAACTTAATTATTTCTATTACTCCTTCTTCACTCATCACTGTCACCTCCCATAAAATATTATTGCTGATAAAATATTTTCATTGTGTCGTCAATAACTTTTCCCCTTACGTTTCTTATGTGATGCAAATATATTATCATCACATTCATTCTCTGTCAAAGCTATTTAGATGCAAAAAATTGCCTTTTCCACACAAAATTTCACTTATATCTCGCTATATCTCTTTTATACTTATTTTTTCACATCTTTTTATAAAAATTTAACCACTACACCTTATAAAAAAAGCGCTAATACAATATGTATCAACGCAATTCTTATTCTATTTAACTTCTTTTCTATTATTCTCAATAACTTTCAACGCATCTTCTAATGCCACTTGGATGCTTTCTAATATACTATCAGCATACGCCTTAGTTCCATTAGAAATCTCCCTAGCCATATCATTTGCATTTTCAATTATCTTATTCTTTTGTTCATAAGCTTTTTTCGTAATTTCATGTTCATCAATCATAGAAATAATTCTGTTTTCTGCCTCTTTTACAATTTCGTCTGCCTCTTCTTCAGCTTTACTAATTATTCTATCATGTTCTTCTTTTATTACCTTTGCCTGTTTAAGCTCTTCAGGTAGTTTTAATCTAATTTCTTTTATTATTTCCAACATTTCTTCTTTATCTACAATTGCTTTGTGTGAAAATGGAATCTCTTTGCTATTTTCCAGTATATCCTCTATTGTTTCCAATAATGTAAAAATCTCCATTATTATTCATTCCTTTCTTATACTAGGCATCTTTGGATTGTAAAAAAAATCAAATGTGCTCTGCCATACTTTCTAGAATCGTAAACTTTATATTTTAAATCCTTTATTTTTTCTAATTCTTTCAAATCTCTTTGTTCTTCATCAGTTTCTATTATAATTATTCCGTCTTCTTTTAATAAATCATTTTCATTTATAATTTTCACAGCATATGCAGATATATTCTCTTTATATGGCGGATCTATGTAAATTATGTCAAATTTTATATTTTTTGCTTTACAGTCTTTCAATACTTGTTTGTAGTCTCTGTTTTCTACATTAGCATTTTCGCTTAATTTTGTTTTGCTTAAATTTTGATTAATTATATCTATTGCCTTTTTAGATATATCACACAAGTATACTTTTTTTGCTCCTCTACTTAACATTTCGATTCCGAACAGCACCACTTCCTGCAAATAAATCTAAAGCTACGGTCTCTTCGTCAATTTTGTTATTAATAATATTAAATAGTGATTCTTTAACTCTGTCTAGCGTAGGTCTTGTTGTTGTTTCTTCAATTGTATATAATTTTGTTCCTCTTGCGCTTCCGCTTATAACTCTCATAAACTTATGTTGTCCCTTCTAAAATATAGTTTTAAAGAATTCTAGCATATATATATTTTATCTTTTTTTTTTGATATGTCAATATATTACACATAAATGTAATATACATTTAATAGTGCTGTAATATTTTTAACCGTTTTTGTAATTATTTTATAACACTTTCTTTATGTGTTGTCAACTTTCATTTTTCCATTATATTACATTTTTAAGAATAAATTTAATTTTTTTCTTCATTCTTAGCTCTATCTTTATCTTTTACACTATTTTACAAATTCAAAATTTTTAATATATAAAGAACAAAAAAAACAACTATCAAAGTTGCCTCTTTTGTTCTTTATATAAATTCAATTGAATTTTAGTCTTCTTTTATTTCTTTTATTAATTCTAGTTGTGAAATTAAAAGTGATTCCATTTTTGCTTTATATACATCAAATTGTTTTTTTACATCATCTAGTTCTTTTTTCTTTAAAGCTGTTTTACTTTCAATATCCATCAATGCTTGTTTTGCTTCTTCTTGGGCTCCGTTTATTATTTGATCTGCTTGTTGTTTAGCAATATTTTTAACTTCATCAGCAGTTTTCTGAGCCATTACTAATGTATTATTTAATGTTCCTTCTATAGATTTATAATGTTCCAAGCTTTGCTTTGCTTCTTCTACTTTTCCTTTTAATTCATTATTTTCTTTATATAATCTCTCATAATCAGCTGTTATTTCATCTAAAAAATCATCAACTTCCTCCACACTGTAGCCATTCATCATTTGTTTTGCAAATTTTTTATTCTCTATATCTAATGGTGTAATCATTTTTACCGTCCTTTCTTCAAGGTATAATATTAGTTATTTCCTGAGTTTTTTAACCATGAAACAGATAATTTGTTTTTTATTTCTTCTCTTGCCATTTCATTTGTAATTTCATAATTAAATGGTGCTATTAAGAATATAGAATTAGATACCTTTTGTATATGACCATCAAGAGCATGAACAGCTCCACTAACAACATCTATTATTCTTCTAGCAATATCTTTATTTACATACTCTAAGTTTACTATTACAGATTGTTTTTCTTTTAATAAATCACATATATCCTCAGCTTGTTCAAATGTAGTAGGTTGAGAAATAACCATTTTTACTTGTTGTGCTTGAGGCATACTAACAACTTTATTTTTTCTTCCCCACAATTTATTTTTTTCTTCCTCTTCTTCTTCATAATCTTCAGCTAAATCTATATCTTCTTCCTCATTCTCCTCTGCATCCATTCCAAATGCTCCCCATATCTTATTCATTATAGCTCCTGACATTTTTAACCTCCTAAATTTATCGTCCTTCGTAAATTAACTAGCTATAGTATCTATCTTTTTTGTAATAAAGTCAAGCTTTTTTTGATAATGTAATTGTATTTTAAGTTTTTTGTAATACTTTTGTAATACTGTTTTGTTATTTTAATTGTTCTTCTGTCGGATTTAATAAAATTTCGTCATATAAAGTCAAAGTTTTTAAATCCGATATTTCTGTAGAAGATAATCCTAGTTCTAGTAGTTCTGTCCTCGTGTACTTTTCTACTATAGAATAATCTTCATTTTGTTTTAATATTTTTACAGGCATTTTATTATAATAACCATTTCTATTTCTTATAACATAGTCGACATTGCCTATCTTTTTTATTGCAGAGTTTGGAATTCTGTATCCACTAGCACTCCACCATATAATTTCAAATGAAACTTTTCTATATGAAATGAGATCTTCAACTTGATTTTCTATTTCTACAGCTATAGTTCTACTTCCATCTTCTTCGTCAATTATATTTTTTATTGTAGCAGTAATTTCTGATGAATCCTGTATTCTGATTTTGATCTTGCCATCCACTTCTACTTTTTTTGCTTGCTCAGAGTCAGAATTAAATATTATGTAGCATTTATAATTATCGACAATCTTCGCTATTTCATCGCTACTAGCCATATTTTGTCCAGTTTTCAAATTTAAATTTTCTAAAAATTCCTTATTCAACTTTCCAAATTCATTTGGCGACATAATTTTTTCTAATCCGTCAACTTTATATGATACAATTCCACTTGTTTGTGCTGTTACATATTCAGATTCTGTTTCTAATTGACTCTCATATTGATTTCTTTCTTCAATTAAATTTTTTATATATGCCCCTGCAGGACTAGAGTCGCCCACAATTTTAGCTTTTTTTGCTATATATGAATTTATTGTCTTTTTGTATTCTTGAATCTTCTGTGTTTCATTTTTTTTATACAAATTATCTAATTCACTTTCAATTTGTGTTTCTAGCAATTTCTTATCACTTGAAAGTCTATTATCATTGTTTTCCATCGCTTCTTGTATTTTATCATTTAATTGACTAATTTTTTGCTCTAGCTCCGTTTCCTTATCCGAGTAAAATCTATACACAGGATTTCCATTTGCAACTCTTTGTCCTTCATCTTTGATCTTAATAATAGAACTTCCTTTTTTTGAACTCTCCACTAAATTTTCGTTTCTAACTATATAACCTGTCACACTTTCTTCTTCTGACAAGCTTCCATTACTTACAATGAAAGTATCTGTTGGATTTTTAATTAACTTATATACCATTAATACCGCATACAATATTAGTATTGTAATTACAGTGCCTAACACAATCTTTTTCGTTTTTCCATTATTCTTTTTAACACTTTTTTGAACACCATCTATTAGGTACGGATTTTCTTCTTTCTTATAAGCTAACATTCTTTTTATCGTATTAGTCTTTCTTCCCTTTCTAAACTCTTTTTTCTCCACGTTATCTTCCATTCCCTTCAAGGAGGTACTCGTTTTTTACTTTATCTCCTCTAATATTTTTTCTATATTCATCTGAACGCTATCCATGCCGTCTAACCACACAATATTTTCTATCTTTCTAAACCATGTAAGCTGTCTTTTAGCATATCTTCTACTTTCCTGTTTTATCTTTTCTACAGCTTCATCTAAAGAGCACTTATTATTGATGTAGTCAATTAATTCTTTATATCCAATAGCCTGTCCCGAGGTTAAAAGTTCATCTCCATATTTCTTGTATAATTCCTTAACCTCTTGAAGTAATCCTTTTTCCATCATTATATCAACTCTTTTATTAATTCTCTCGTATAGTTTTTCTCTTTCGTAGTCTATTGCAAACACCTTAAAGTCAAAGTTTACTCCTTTTTCTCTTGATTCTTTTTCAAGTTGTGTTTTTGTTTTATTTGTTTGCTTATATATCTCAAGTACTCTTAATATTCTTTTTTTATCATTCTCACTAATCTTTTTCATTGCCTCTGGATCTATTTTGCATGCTCTTTTATATAAGTTCTCTAAACCATTGCTTTCAGCATCTTCTTCCAGTTGTTTTCTATATTCTAAATCTATATCTATTTCAGGATATTCTATCCCATAAATTAGAGAATTAACATACAAACCAGTTCCACCAACAACAATAGGAATTTTTTTATTGCTTATTATTTCTTCAATAGCTAGTGTAGCATCTTTTTTATATTGTGATACACTGTATCTTCTTGTCGGCTTTATATTTCCAACTAGATAATGTTTTATTCCTTGCATTTCTTCTTCATCTGGCTTCGCTGTTCCTATATTCATTTCGTCATATATCTGCATAGAATCAGCCGAGACAATTTGTCCATCAATTTTCTTAGCTAATTCTATTGATAACGCCGTTTTTCCACTTGCTGTTGGACCACATATAACAATAACTTTTTGCATTACTTCTTGCCCCTTTATTTTATAATAGGAAAGTCAAACTAACTTTTTTATTATATAAAATATATTGTAAGAAAATTTATTTCATAAATTTTCGCACAAGAACAAATTTACTGAAATTTTCAATTTTATAAAGAAATCTAAATAGTAGAGTAAAGACTGAAAATTGAAAATTTTCAGATTTGTTCTTTAATTATATGTTATTTTCTAGAACATTTTCAATCTCGTTAGTTATTTCGTTTACTTCATTAACCTCATTTGACACATCATTTTCATTTAGTGCATTGTTATTTTCGCTATTCTTTTTAATTTCTTGATTAACCTTAATTTCCTCATTTAATCTTACAATATCCTTTTGAAAATTTCTAAAATAGAAAAATTCACAAATCATAACAATGATTGCTAATATAACAATTATTGTCATTCTTGTATAAAAAGACTTTTCTGTAATTTTTTTCTCCTTACTTTTATTAAATGAAATTACAGATATTGGGATAAATAAAATCGCATCAACAGGCACAAACGCAATTGTTAACAACGTTTTAGCTTTATCTAACGCAGATATTTTTTCAATGCCAATAGAACTTAATGAAAACACAAGCCATACCAAGATACATATAAACCCCATTCCTATTAATGTGTTCATAAATCTTTTCTGCTTATCAATCTTTCTTCCAAATGAATAATACACTAAAAGGATTGCTATTATATTTGCTAATATTGCAAACAACATTATAAAATTATCCATAATAAAACCACCTTTCTATCTTCTAGAAAATTTCTTTTCAATATCATTTTTTGTCATTCTTATTGCTGTTGGTCTTCCATGTGGACATGTAAATGGATTTGGTAACACCAATAATTCGTCTAGTAATTTTTCTACCTCATCTTTTGCAAGCACCATACGAGCCTTAACTGCTGCCTTGCATGCCACAGTAGCAATAAACTTTTCCTCTATTTCTTGTTTTGCAGTTCTTGCAACTGTATTAATTTCATCCAAGGCTTCTAGAAATAACTCTTTTGTTTCTAAATCTATTAAAACATTTGGTACACCTGTTAATTTAACAGTGTTTTCTCCAAACTCCTCAACCATAAATCCTGCTTTTTTAAACATTTCTCTATTATCTTTATAAATTCCCATTTCTTTATGTGTTAAAGTAATTACATCGGGCAACAGCATCAGTTGGGAATCTTTTTTATCATCATTGTAATAGTTCTTTTTTATTTGTTCATACATAATTCTTTCATGTGCAGCATGTTGATCTATTATATACAACTCACTGTTCATTTCTATTATTATATATGTCTTAAAAGCTATTCCTATATATTTATATGCTGGTTTTAATGAGTATTTAGATTCACTTTCAAATACAGAAATATTATCTGCTTTTGTTATTGGCTTAAAATCATTAATAACATCATTTTTTTCTTCTTCTGGATCTTTTTTCTTAATTGCTGTTCCAAACATTTTCTCATACATTTGCAAAAATTCTTCATCATTATTTACTTTGTTGTTTTGTGGAGCTTCTTTTGCAATTTGTTCTTTTAATTCATTAATTTTTTGCAACTTTTGCTCTAAATTTTCCTCTGGTGTTGTCATTTCTGTTTTTACTTTTATATCATTTTCTACAGTCAATTCATCTGTTACTTTTTCTTTTTCAACTGTTGCACTTTCCAAATTTTCTTCTCTTGAAATATCACTCAAATAATCCTTAATAGCTGTTGTTTCTTCTTTTCTAATTTCTTGATTTTCCACCTTTATATTTTCTGCTAATTCATGCTTTTCTTCTTTTATTTCTGCCTTAATGTCCGCTTCTTGAGTTTCAGTTAAGCTGACGTCCTTTTCTTGCTCTTCTTTTTGGCTTATTTCTCCATTAGCAATTTTTATCATATTTTGCATTTTCTGTAGTTTGTTTATAACTTCATCAAACTCCCTAGCATCTCTCTCTTCTTTAGCAATCTTCTCCTCTTCAGTCGGATTATAAACATTGCCACTATTTGAAACACCTGAATCTATATTATTGCTGTTTTGTGTATTTCCCATTATTTCTCTAAATGTTGTTGTACTACTTTCTTTAACAAATGTGTCAATTTTATCTTGATTATTAACTTTGTTCTTATCTATTCCTTCTATACTTGAAGTTGAAGCAACTAAATCTTCTCTTGTTAGTCCATCTTTAATAGCATGATAAACAGCTTTAAATATTAGATTTTCCTCTTGGAATCTAACTTCTAGCTTTGCTGGATGAACATTCACGTCAACTTTTCTTGGATTCATTTCTATATTAAGAACTAAAAATCCATGTTTTCCAACAGTAACAAATCCCTTAAAAGCTTGCTCTGCAGCTCCAGATAAAGTTTTGTCTTTTACAAATCTCTTATTTACGAAAAACAATTGATTTGATCTATTAGATCTCGAAATTACTGGTTTTCCAATAACCCCAGAAATAATCATATCTTCATAATTGTAATTTATATCAATTAAATTTTGAGCAATATCTTTGCCATAAATATTATAAATTACAGCTTTTAAATCTCCATTTCCAGAAGTTTGAATTATAGTTTTACCTGTATTAATCAACTTTATGGCTATTTCTGGATGAACTAAAGCAATTCTTGTTATTACATCTTCTATATAACCAGATTCTGTAAAATCCTTTTTCAAAAACTTATATCTTACAGGTGTGTTAAAAAACAAGTTTTCAACTGTTATACTTGTTCCATTAGGGCATCCTGTTTCGCCGTCTTCTAAAATATTGCCACCTTCAATTACTACTTTATATCCATTATCACTTTCCCTTGTTTTAGAAACAAGTTCGACTCTAGCAATAGCAGCAATACTAGCCAAAGCTTCTCCTCTGAATCCCATAGATTTAATCTCATCTAAGTCTTCAGCACTTCTAAGCTTGCTAGTAGCGTGTCTTTCAAATGCAATTTTCATATCATCTTGCATTATACCTTTACCATTATCGGTTACTCTAATATAAGAAATACCACCATTTCTAATTTCCACAGTAACATTAGTTGCTCCTGCATCAATAGAGTTCTCAACAATTTCTTTCACAACTGAGGCTGGTCTTTCGATAACCTCTCCAGCAGCAATTTTGTTTATCGTCAAGTCATCTAATAAAACTATTTTTCCCATTTTTTTCCGTTTCCTTTCTAAGGCATAAGTTATTTATTTATACCTTCTATCTTTTGTCTATTTTTCATAATGAATTATATCATTAATTGTGTTTTTTTGTACAGAGTTTTTTTAGTTTTTATTTAAAAATGCGTTTTATGTTTTCACTCTTTAAACTCTCTTGCCAATTTTCCTATCGCTTTTGTTTCTATTCTAGATACATATGATCTAGAAATCCCCATTAATTTTGCAATCTGTCTTTGTGTTTGTGGCTTTTTTCCATCTAATCCGAAACGTAGTTCTATTATCAATTTTTCTCTTTCTTTTAAAACCACTTTCATTTTCTCATATAATTTTTTAACTTTAAATTTCAAATCCACTTCATCTTCAATGCTCTTTTCATTTGCTTCTATAACCTCTTTTAGTGTCACTGTATTATCATCTTTATCTTTTCCTATTGCATCTTCAAGATACACTTCTGAACTTACCTTTTTATTTGACCTCAAGTACATTAATATTTCATTATCTATACATCTCGATACATATGTTGACAACTTTATTCCTTTATCCACTTTAAAGCTATTTATTCCTTTTATTAGTCCTATTGTACCTATGGAAATTAAGTCGTCTTGATCAATTTTTGTAGATGCGTACTTCTTACAAACATGAGCAACAAGTCTTAGGTTCCTTTCTATTAAAATATTTCTTGCTTCTTCGTCGCCTTCTTTTAGCAAGTTTAAATATTTCAGTTCATCTTCTTTTGATAATGGCTCTGGAAATAAGCTATTATTAGATATATAACCTAAAACTATTACTGCAGACTGAATAAATGTAAGAAATCCCATAAGTGAAATTGATATCATTCATGCACCTCCAAATTTTCTAATATACCACAATATATGTGCCACTTTTCCTTAATGTGCATGACCTACCAAATTTAGGCTTGCTCTATTTTCTCATTTATATCTTCAATTTCTTCGTTTATTTTATTAATGTCGCACCCACAAGCAAATTCATTCTCTATATTATATTTTTCTTTTAATTTCACTATTTTTTCTACTCTTTTTTCTATATCTTTTTCATCTATTAATCCCAACTTAACATTTCTTTCTATCTTTCTTATTGCTCTTTTTACTACATAATATGGAGTCCCTATAAGTATCAAGTCATTTCCTGCTTTGCATGCTTTCAAACATGCTCTAGCATAACCGTACCATAAACTAATCGCTCTCATTTTCAAGTCATCTGTCATTATCAAGCCCTTGTAATTATATTTATTTATCAAATAATTATTTATTATATTCTTAGATAATGAAGCAGGGGTTCTTTTATCTACACTTTTAATTTTTAAATGTCCAACCATTATTACTTCTGCATTTTGCTTTATTGCATTTTCAAATGGAACCATATCTTCTGTTTCTAATTGTTTAATATCTTTATCTATTCTAGGTAAAAACCAATGAGAATCTTTTAACGTTGCTCCATGTCCTGGAAAATGTTTCACAACAGGTATAACTCCGCCTTTTGATAATTGGTTCATCACTTCTAAGGCATTCTTACTAACTTCCTCTATACTATCTCCATAACATCTATTACCTATAGCATGATTATCTTCAAATCTCTGTATATCTAGTACAGGTGCAAAGTTCATGTTAAAACCTGATTTTTTCAGCATTTCAGCTGTTACCTTGCCTGCTCTTTTTACCAATTCTAAATCATTCTTATCTGCTATTTTTCTTGCACTTCTTAAATTTTTTATTTCATATGGCATTCTATTTACTCTACCGCCTTCTTGGTCAACACAGATAAATAAAGGTATATTATTGCACTCCTTATTTATTTTAATTATTTCATTAATCAAATTTTCCATCTCTTCATAAGTATCATAATTTTTTCTATACAATACAATTCCACCGATGTTATATTCTTTTATCATTTGAATCACTTGTTTTGACACTTCTTTTCCTTGTAGTCTTATTATCATCATTTGTCCTATTTTCTTCTTTAATGTTAACTCTTCTATCTTCATTTCATCACTCTTTCTCTATTTATTTTTATTATCATTTTATACTTTCATTTATCTCGGTTTAATTGCATATATTTTATTAATAGTCTGTAATGAGTATTAAATGGGAGCTTTTATGAATTTTTTATTTAATCTTTTAGTTGGATTTTTAATTGGTTTTGGAGCTATCCTACCTGGTGTAAGCAGTGGGGTTTTTTGTGTTATTTTTGGAATTTACGAAAAACTTGTTGACGGCATTCTTAATTTTTTTAAAAACATAAAACAAAACACTGCTTTTCTTTTTCCTATTGGTATTGGAGCTTTTATTGGTATTGTATTTTTTGGAAATATTATCAAATATTTTTTTTATAATTATCAAATGCAATCGTGCTTTGCCTTTATAGGTCTTATCCTAGGAACAATACCTAGTTTATTATTAGAAGTAAGTACTGATAAGTGTATATCAATAAAAAAAATTTCACCTATGTTTTTTTCTTTTATCGTTGGCATATTTCTTATCTTTTTGGAAAGTAAATTCAACTTTAACTCTTTTGTCTTAAGTATAGCTTCAAATCCTGCTTATCTTGTATTTGCTGGATTTATAATGTCTATTGGTATAGTTGTTCCTGGAGTCAGTAACACTATACTTCTAATGTGTCTAGGTGTTTACTCAACTTATATCTCTGCAATAGCCGGTATTAATTTGCATATCTTACTACCAATTGGACTTGGTATGCTAATTGGCTGTTTAATTTGGCTAAGAATTATAAACTATTTATTACATAAATATCATACTGCAACCTTTTTTAGCATAATTGGTTTTACTTTAGGTTCACTATTCGTACTATATCCAGGTTTTAGTTTTGACATCACTGGTATATTCTCTCTTCTTATTTTTATTGTATGCTTAGTATCGTCTTATAAAATATCCAACTATTCTACATTCGAAAGTAAGTGATAATTATAATAATTAAATTTATTATAGTTATCACTTAACTTGCCAAATATCTAAGTTGTAATCTTTTTATTTTTTACGTCTTATTATCCAATTTTCTTTTACCGAATATGGAATTTCCATTTTTACAGCTTGTCCAAGTTTTCCTGGATTTATTGTTGATATTTCTGTGCCCGTTTCTGCATCATATAATTTTTTTATAACAAATTCTCTTGCTTCTATTTTTCCAGGCTCCAATATTTCTAATGTATCTCCAACAGATAGTTTGTTTTTTATTTCTACCGTTACTGCACTTTCTTCTTCACAATCTTCTCTTACTTTTCCACCAAATTCATAATTTGGATTATATTGCTTGCCTTCATATTCTTGGAAATCCTTATTATTTTCATCATTAAAATAAAACGTTGTAAGTCCTCTAGTTTTTACCTTATCTAGTTCTTTTAGATATTTTTTATAATCATATTCTTCTGGATTTTCCATGTAATCGTCTATTGCATTTCTATAAGCATTTACTACACTTGCCAAATAATACTCTGTTTTTAATCTTCCTTCAATTTTCAGGCTTTCTACTCCCATATTAACAATCTCTGGAATTTCCTTTATTAAGCATAAATCTTTTGAAGATAATATATATGTTCCATTTGAGTCTGTTTCAACCGGCATTAAATTTCCCGGATTATTTTTTTCTTCTAAATACATATTGTATGCCCATCTGCAACTTTGAGAACAATCTCCTAAATTAGCACTTCTTCCAGATAAGTATTGACTTAAGAAACATCTTCCAGAATAAGCCCAACATAAGGCACCATGTATAAACATCTCTATTTCTAAGTCCTTAGGCTTATTCTCTTCCATATATTTAATTTGCTCTTTGCTAGTTTCTCTTCCTAGAATTACTCTCTTAGCACCATTTTCATACCAAAATTCTGCACTGTGTAAGCTTACAACATTTGCCTGGGTACTTACATGTATTTCTATATTTGGAGCTACTTTTTTTATTTCTCTTATTACTCCTCCATCAGAAGCTATAATCGCATCAACTTTTACTTCATCCAATTTTTTTAACAATTCATCAATCTCTTCATAATTATTGTCCCATGCATATATATTTAAGGTTGCATACACTTTTTTTCCTATACTATGAGCATATTTTATAGTTTTTATTAAATCATCATTATCTACTTCAGCTCTGCTTCTTAAAGATAGTGCTCCTGTTCCACAATATACAGCATCTGCTCCATACATAAATGCTATTTTTGCTTTTTCAAAAGACCCTGCTGGTGCAAGTAATTCTGGCTTTTTCATAAAATTCATTCCTTCCATTTTTATATATTATTCTATTTTATTAACTACTATTTTAAAATTAATCTCCTTATATATAATATCAAAAAAATAGCTATAATTCAATAATTTCTTTACTTTTTTATACTTTTATGATGTAGGTTAGTCAATCATTTGTCACAAATTATTTAAAATAAATACTTTGAGCACCTAT
>USNR01000010.1 GCA_900556135.1 uncultured Clostridium sp.
GAACACAGAAGTCAAGCTCTTACGTGCCGACAATACTCGCGAGTTACCTTGCCTGAAAGATAGGTCGTCGCCAGATTTTATATATTCCTCGTTAGCTCAGTTGGTAGAGCGCTCGGCTGTTAACCGATAGGTCGTTGGTTCGAGCCCAACACGAGGAGCCATAAACGATTTTCGTCGAACAATTTGAAAGTCTTGATATAAAAGAATTTCAAAATTTAGACAAAATCAAAAAAGAGAAAGAAGTTAGTTTGATTCTATAAACTAACTTCTTTTTTGTTTTCTATAACAAAAATCTCTAAGGAGGTTATAAGTATTTTATGATGATTCTCGAAATTATGTAGGCGATTACGTTAGAAATAAAACTCTTAAAGATGAAAGTAAAGAAGAAGTATATACTGATGTTAAAGATTTTATGGATTACTTATATTACTGGAATGAAAAGTATTATAGAAATGGATTTGCAGATATAATTTATGAAGCAGATGAAAAAAAACTGCAAAAAGCATTGATACCAATGTTTTTAGCAGTGTTAGAAAATAAAAATGAACGTACTTAAAGAATCAAAAATAATGTATAAAATTTATAAATTATATTGACTTTTTTAGTAAAAGTGCTATTATACTAATTGTAGGTAATCAAGGGTCAGTAGCTCAGTTGGATAGAGCATCGGCCTTCTAAGCCGAGGGTCAGGGGTTCGAATCCCTTCTGGCTCACCAAAAAAGAATTATTTCTATTTTTGAAATAATTCTTTTTTTATTGAAATAATAGAAAAAAAATGATATAATTTGGAATAACAAGTTATGTATTGATAAGAATGCAATAATTAAATACATAAAAATAAAAAAATAGAATTAAGAAAATTAATTTTTGGTAGTGTACTATTATAATAGTTAATGAGATTGGTTCTATATTTTGACTATTACATAAATTATATATATTAGATAATATAGAAATTAATTAAATAAATAGAAAGGTTGAGAATACAAAATGAAAATAATTAACAACATACTTGAAAGTATTGTTATGGAAGCATTTAAAAGGGCAGGATTTGATAGTAAATATGGTAAAGTGAGTTTATCAGACAGACCAGATTTATGTGACTACCAATGCAATGGAGCTTTAACAGCAGCTAAAGAATATAGGAAAGCACCATTTATGATTGCAGATGAGGTTGTAAAAAATATTGAAAATCAAATGATAAAAAAGGTTGAAATGGTTAAGCCAGGGTTTATAAACATAACTTTGTCAGAAAAGTTTTTAAGTGAATATTGTCAGAAAATGATTGAAAGTAATAAGTTGGGATTTGAAGACATTAAAGGAAAAAAAATTGTTTTAGATTATGGTGGACCTAATATTGCAAAACCATTACATGTTGGACATTTAAGACCAGCAGTTATTGGTGAGTCTATAAAAAGAATTCACAAATTTGTTGGAGATGAAGTAATAGGTGATGTGCATTTGGGAGACTGGGGATTGCAAATGGGTTTAATAATCGAAGAGTTAAAAGTTAGAAAACCAGATTTATTGTACTTTGATGAAAATTATGAAGGGGACTACCCAAAAGAACCTCCGTTTACAATAGATGAATTAGAAGAAATATATCCAGCTGCAAGTAAAAAAACTAAAGTAGAAGACAATGCAACAGCTGAAGAAATTGCATTTGCAGAAGAATTTAAAGAAAATGCAAGAAAAAATACTGGTTTACTTCAACAGCAAAAAAGAGGATATTATGATTTGTGGAAACAAATAGTAGCAGTATCGCTAGAAGATTTAAAAAAGAATTATGAGAAATTAAATGTTAACTTCGATTTATGGCTAGGAGAAAGTGATTCTCAAAAATATGTTCCTGAAATGATAAAGATGATGGAAGATAGGAAAATAATATATGAAAGTGATGGAGCAATGGTTGTTGACGTACAAGAGCCAACAGATAATAATACAATTAATCCGTGTATGATTTTGAAACGCGGAGGAGTATCGTGTTATCAAACAACTGATTTAGCAACACTATTACAAAGAAAGAAAGAATTTAATCCAGATGAAGTTATTTATGTAGTAGATAAAAGACAAGAGATGCATTTTGTTCAAGTTTTCAGGTGTGCTAAAAAAGCGGACTTGGTAAATTCCGATACAGTATTAACATTTTTAGGATTTGGAACTATAAATGGAAAAGACGGAAAACCTTTTAAAACAAGGGATGGAGGAGTAATGCGTCTTGAAAAATTAATAGAAGAAGTTAATAAAAAAATATACAATAAATTAGCAGATAATAAAGAAATGACTGAGAAAGAAAAAAATGAGATTTCAAAAATTGTTGGTTTAGCTGCATTGAAATATGCTGATTTATCAAATCAAATATCAAAAGATTATATTTTTGATATAGACAAGTTCACTTCGATAGAAGGAGATACTGGTCCATATATTCTTTATACAATAGTTAGAGTAAAATCAATTATTAAAAAATATAAAGAGAACAATCCTAATTTTGTAAAAAGTAAAATAACTATACCAGGTTCAGATGTAGAAAGAAATATTATGTTGCTTATTTCACAATTCAATCAAACGATAGAACAAGCATATATTGAAAATGCTCCATATAAAATATGCAGTTACTTGTATAAATTAGCAACTGAATTTAATTTATTCTATAATAATACCAAAATATTAAAAGAAGAAAAAGCAACTGCAGAAGCTCATATTGAATTAATTACATTAGTTAAACATGTATTAGAAATTGGTATAGATTTGTTAGGATTTTCAGCACCAGATAAGATGTAAACAGAACTAGGAGGAAAAGTATGAAATCGGAAGATGCAAATATAATAATTAAAATGAAACGAAATATACATCATTTGATTTTAAGGAAAAGAATCCACAAAAGAAGTTTTACACTCATTTCACAAAATTGTGTTGGTGGAGTGATATACCATATGCTAGATATGCCTTTTAAAACACCAACAATAAATCTTTATATAAATGATGAAGACTTTGTGAAACTAGCGGAAAATCCCCGATATTATTTTTCTATTGAACCTGAGCCATTATTAGAAAAATATATCGAACCAACCGATGAACAAGTAAATTATCCTTTGATTAAAGTTGGTGATATAACAGTATATTGCAGACATTATAATAGCTGTAAAGAGGCTATTGATTCATGGAACAGGAGAAGGGAAAGAATAGATTATAATAATATTTATGTTATTGCTACGAGTTGGAATCTACATGAAAGTGCAGAATTAATAGAAAGAATAGGAAAATGTGGATATCCAAATGTAATATTTACTTATGAAAAATATGATTTGCCAAATTGCGTATATCTTAAGGGAGATAAATGGAAAAAAGACAAAAGAGGATTCGTGAAACCAGCAATACCAAATTATTCTAAAAATGGATACATAAGGAACTTTGAAGAATTGTTCGATTTTCCTAAGTGGATAAACTACGGAGTAGTAGAAGAAAGATAGGAGGTAACTTTTATGAAATTAGCAAAAAATGAGCTAAGAATTTCTATTACAGCAGCCTGTAATATGAAATGTGTGTATTGTCATAATGAGGGTAATACAAAAATGGCAATGCTTACAAAAGAACAAATTAGAGAAATTGTAGAGGCAAGCAAAGATTTTGGACTTAAAAAGATAAGAATTACTGGAGGAGAACCACTTGTATCTCCATATGTGGAAGAAATATGCCAAATGCTAACAGAAGAATATGGAATTAGTGTAGAGATGAATACAAATGGAATTGAAATTGAAAAATTGCTTAGAATGATAAAAAAAGGATGGTTAAAAAAAGTTGTAATTGGCATGGATTATTTCGATAAAGAAATATCAAAAAATTCTCCAGTGGGTAAAAGTTCTGCTACAATAAAAAACAATATTCTTGAAATCAAAAAAACAGGCTGTGAAGTTCGTATAGCCACGGTATACAATGATGATGATGAAAATACCGAAAATATAGTAAGGTGGGCAGTTGATAATGATATTGGAGTAAGAGTTTTAGAAATTGTTAGAGACGAAACTGATGAAGAATATAGCAAAAGATATATGAATCTTCAAAAGAAAATTGCTGCTGATATAGAACTTGACTGGCATATAGATAGTGTTATGGAAGAATTGAATGGCGCTAAGGATGGAAAAGTATTAGTAAAATTTTATCATTCTCTTTGTAGATTAGGCTTATGTAATATCTGTAAAAAGGTACCATTTAGAATAACAAGCAGTGGTATAGCTAGACCATGCATCTTAACTTCATCAACAGATGTTGATTTGTTTGACGGAAGCATACGTGAGAATATTACTAAAGTTATGAAACAAGAAATTGATATCAACAAAATAAGAAGTTCGGAAGTTATTTTAAAATAGAAAGGAAATATACTGTGGCTGTTGAAGAAAGTATCTTAAATAAGGAAAGTATTAAAAAAATTATGATTGAACAATATGGTATATCAGTTGAAGCAATAAAAAAAATAAATAGAGGAAGCGCCAATGTGTTTGAGATTTTTTCAAAAGGTAGTCATTATATATTAAAAGAATTCCAAAGTAAAATTGACATTGATAAGATTAAAATTGAATATATGGTTGTTGAACATTTAAGAAGAGATGGAGTAACTACACCAAAATACATTTTAAATAAAAATGGAGAATTATACTTTGAATTTAACAAAAGGCTTTTAATAGTACAAAAATTTATAGAGGGACAAGTTGTGGATTCTAATACGTCAAATCAAGAACAAATTATAGAATCTGCATGTGTATATGGAAAAATAATAAAGTCATTGGAAAACTTTAAATATGAACTGCCTAATTTTAAGAGACATTATATGTCAAAAGAATTGTGCGAGCAAGATATAAAAAATATTGAACAATTAATAAAAATAAATAAAAATAAATATGTTAATGATGCATTATTGCATAAAAGGAAAATATTATTAAAATTGAAAGATTTGGATTATACTTGGCAGAATAAGTTAACATATAAAAAAAGCCATGGTGATTATACGGTGACTCAATTTATTTATAATGACAAAGAAAACATAGAAGCAATAGTTGATTGGGTATCAGCAAGGAAAATTCCCGTTGCAAGAGAGTTAATTAGAAATTATTTTTTTATGGCTAAGGAAATAAAAAAACAAAATGTTAATTTTGAGTTTTTCTTAGAGTATATAAAGGAATTTGAAAAATACCAAGAATTAAATGATTATGACTTAAAATATATGCCATTATTGTATCTAATTGAATTATCGAGAACAATATATGGTTATGAGCAATATGTTTACAATAACTTAGTAGAATATTTAGATTTTGGAAATAAACTCTATAATCAATGTTTATGTGTAGAAAAAAATAGTGATGAACTGTCAAGAGAGTTACTAAAGTTAAAAAAAAGTAAATAAAATGAAAGGAATGAAAAATATGAACTATTCTAACGAATGCCCTTTTTGTACTGAGACAAGATATATTAACAATAAATTAGCAAATTTACCAGCTGAAGAAGCAATATTATTTGAAAATGAAGATATATATGTGAGGGTTGATATTTCACCACTATGTTTAGGACATATTTTAATTATAACGAATAAACATTATTTAAACTTTTTTGAGATACCTAAAGAAATTAAGATTCAGGTTAGCAAATTAAAAGAAAAAATAAAAGAAGTTTATAAAGAAATATATAATTCTGACGTTTTATTTTTTGAACACGGATCGGCGCAGTCAGGATATGCAGGAGCAAGTATAGATCATGCACATTTGCACTGTATTCCATACAAATTTGATTTGATGGAATCTTTAAATGAAGAACTTGGACAAGCTGAGGAATGTGATATACTCTCATTGGAGAAGAATTTTAACAATGAATTTTCTTATATTTATATAGAAAGTAAAAAGAATGGAAATAAAATTTATAGAGTTGAAAAGTTACCTAGTCAATTTTTGAGAAGATTGGTGTTCGAAAAACAAGGAAGTCAAAAATATAAATGGCAAGAAAAATGTATAACATTAGATAGTGTCAAAAATTTAAAACAAACAATAGAAGATTTAAAAGGTAAGATATTTATAGAATAAAAATAATACTTGTATAAAAGATTATATTTCTCACACGCGAAAACGAGAAACGAGTTAAAGATATTGAGTTTGAGTTAAATTGCTCGAACTCTATATTTTTGATTTAGTGAGTCAGTGAGGATTTACAGAGGAAAAATGTATTGCAAACTACATAGAGCAACATAAGAGTTTAATTGTGAAGTATGACGTGGAGTAAGGAAAAATAAAAATTTGACTTGATGAATAAAAAATTATAATAACAAGGCTTAATAAGTGGCAAAGATAACAAGATAGATTAAAGTCAGAAAAATATGCATAACCTTATTAAGAAAAATTCAAGTAAAGTAGAAAATGAATTAATCTAGCAATTATTGGGTAAAATACATATGAGGTGAGATTATGTTTAACCCAAAAACAATTTATTATGAAGAAAATGTTGAAAATTATGAATTAGGACGACAGTTATTAGAAAAATATAAAGATGTACCAAAAGTTATAATAGATAACCACAATAATATAGAAGAATTACGAAAAAAAGAAAATGCAGAATTTCCAAAATTAAAACAAAACCTAATTTTAGGAATTAGAAAAACACATAAATATGTAGAAAATCATAAAGTATCAGACTTCTTAGTACCATACACGTCATCAGGTTGCACAGCAATGTGTCTGTACTGCTATTTAGTATGTAATTACAATAAATGTTCATACTTGCGACTATTTGTTAATAGAGAAGAAATGCTAGATAAAATAATAAGAACATCAAACGAGTATACTGGAAAAGTTGGAACAATAAAACATAATCCATATGTGAAAGATAATTCAGAATTAACTTTTGAAATTGGAAGTAATAGTGACTTAGTTTTAGAAAATACAATAACTGAAAATTTGGAATGGACAATCGAAAAATTCGGAGAAAATAATAATGGATATATAACATTTCCAACCAAATTTGCATATGTAGATTCATTATTAAACTTAAAACATAATGGAAGAACAATAATTAGAATGAGTGTTAATCCAGAGGAAATTATAAATAAAGTAGAATTTGGAACGTCAAGACTAAAGGATAGAATAAATGCATTAAATAAATTAAAATCAGCAGGATATAAAATTGGAATACTAATAGCACCTGTTATATTGGTAGAAAATTGGAAAGAGCTATATAAAGAATTAGTAGAAACCCTAGATAGAGAATTGAGCCAAGAAGTAAAAGATGATGTTTTTTTCGAAGTAATATTTATGACGTATAGTTATGTGCATACAAAAATAAATGAAGAAGCATTTCCTAATGCAATTAATTTGTATGATAAAAACATAATGACCGGTAGAGGGAGAGGAAAGTACATGTACAAACAGGAAATTCGAAAAGAAGGAGAAGAATATATGAGAGAATTATTAAATAAATATTTTCCAAATAATTCTATAATTTATATTGTATAAAATTAGTATTGACATAAATGAAAAATGGGAGTAAAATGTTGTTTGTCGATTATAGAGAGAACCTGTAACATTCCGAACCAGAAGTCAACTCTATTTTATAGGATTATATGATTTTATACAATCAAACAACTATAAAACAGCACTAGACTTGCAAAATAAGGAACAATACAAAAAATCATATAATGCCAAATATAAAGATAAAATCTTTGTATTTGGTATTTTTTCGATGAAAAATAATTAGGTGAAAATTACCGGAAAGGATGGAAAATGATTGAATTAGAAAATATTTCGAAAACGTACAAAGTTACTAAAAGAAACGCAGGATTAAAAAATGCTGCCAAAAGCTATATTAAGAGAGAGTATGAAGAGGTAAAAGCATTGGATAACATATCTTTTAAAATAGACGAAGGAGAAATGGTAGGATATATAGGACCAAATGGAGCAGGAAAATCGACTACAATAAAAATTATGTGTGGAATATTAACACCCGATTCTGGAAAGTGTATAATAAATGGTTTGGTTCCGTATAAGGATAGAAAGGATTATGTAAAAGATATAGGAGTTGTATTTGGAAACAGATCAGCACTGTGGTGGGATGTTCCTGTAGAAGATTCGTTTGAATTACTTAAGGAAATATATAATATTCCAAATGAAGAATATGAAAAACAAAAAAATATGTTAACGCAAATGTTGAATATTGAACAAATTATAAGAACACCGACAAGACAGTTAAGTTTAGGACAAAGAATGAGATGTGAAATAGCAGCAGCTTTTTTACATAATCCTAAAATAGTATTCCTAGATGAACCAACAATAGGGCTGGACAGTACATCAAAGATTGCTGTGAGAGAATTTATAAAAAAGATAAACAAAGAAAAAAATACTACAATAATATTAACAACACATGATACGGGCGACATAGAAGCTTTAACTAAACGAATTATTTTAATAGGAAAAGGGAAACTTTTATTAGACGGAAAACTAAAAGATTTAACAAAAAAATACAGTAAAAAAATAATTACTGTGAAATACAAAGGAAGAATTACAGAATTACCACTTGGAATGCAAGTTCTAGAAAAGAATCAAGAAGAAACAAAATTTGTAATTGATGAGAATGTAATAAAACTTACAGAAGCTATTGTGTTTTTAACAAATGCAACAGAAATATTAGATTTGGATGTAAGCAACACTGATATTGATGATGTTGTAGCTAACTTATATAAAGAATACAAAATTTAGTAAAGAGATGTCTTAATTAAAATTAAAAATATGATAATTTTTAATAAAGAAAATAAAAATCAAAAATTTAATTAGGAGGGTTATATGAATACTACAATGGAATTAAGAAAAGTTAGTAATATACATATTAAGATTCAAAAATTAACGAGAAAAATAAAAGTGTATTTAGCATACTTTAAAATAAAATTTTTAAATGAAATTCAATATAAAATAGCTGCAATAGCTGGTATAATAACTCAATTTGCATGGGCTGGAATGTATATAATGTTATATTCAACATTCTTAAAAAATGGTACTTCAGGAGATTATACAATAAGTCAGATGTCCACTTATATATGGCTACAGCAAGCCTTTTATATGATGTTTAATATGTGGTCTGTTGATAAAGAAATTTTAGAGCAATGTAAAACAGGAGACATTGTAATGGAGCTTGTTAGACCGATTGATATATATTCAATATGGCATGCTAAAACATTAGGAAGAAAAAGTGCACTAGTCACTCTAAGAGCAATTCCAATAATTTTATTATGCACACTTCCCGTATTTGGAGAATATGGATTAAGTTGGCCAGTTAGTATGACAGCATTTATATTTTTCGTGATAACATTGATTTTATCAGTTACGATTATTATGTCATATGTAATGCTTATGTATGTATGTGTAATGAAAACAGTATCTGACAAAGGAATAAGAGTTGCGTTTCAAATGTTAATAGAAGCATGTTCTGGTTCGCTTATTCCAATAGCATTTATGCCAGATATAGTGATAAAAATATTAAAGTTCACGCCATTTTATTATATGCAAAATGCGTCTTTTAATATTTATAATGGATACATAACAAACATAAAAGAAATGATTGAAATAATTTGTATTCAATTTCTTTGGCTAATAATATTAACAGCCATTGGAAAGAAACTTACACGAAAACATCTAAGAAAAATTGTTGTACAAGGAGGATAAAAGATGAAATTATATTTTAAATATTTTAGCATGCAACTTAAATCTATATTAGAATATAAAAAAGCATTTCTAATATCAGCAATAGCACAAATATTAACCTCAGTAACTGCATTTATATCAATAGTATTTCTATTTGATAAGTTTGGAAATATTGAAGGTTATACATTTGATAATATACTAATTTGCTTTTCTATATCATTTGTTGGCTATTCAATTGCAGAATGTTTTTTTAGAGCCTTTGACCATTTTGACAGAATGATAGGCAATGGAAAATTTGATAGAATCCTAGTTAGACCAAGAAATTTAATATTGCAAGTTTTAGGGGAGGAGATAGAATTTGCAAAGTTTGGAAGAGCTATTACAGCCTTGGTAATTTTTATCATATTACTATCTAAACATTCAGAATTATTAAGGACAGATAAATTTATAACACTATTATTAATGATTTTAGGAACAACAATAATCTATGCAGGTTTATTTGTATTAAAAGCAGGAATTAGCTTTTTTACAACACAGAGTCTAGAAATAATGAACATATTTACAGATGGTGCAAGAGACTTAGCTCAATATCCATTAAATATATATCAAAAATGGGTAAAAACTTTTTTTACATATATATTGCCACTTGCGTGGGTAAATTATTATCCACTATTATATGTAATAGAAAAAACAGACAATAAGATAAATATAATTCTACCAGTTGTTTCAATATTATTTATAATACCATGCTATATAGTCTGGCAAATAGGATTAAGAAAATATAAATCAACAGGGTCATAATTATTAGATAAAATAAAAAAATTATGATAAACAAAGATGCTTGCATCAAAAAGTAAACACAAAAACTATTGCTATTATTGAGGTTTTGATATATAATCTAAATGGATTTTAATAAACTTAAGAGGCAATAAGGTAAAGTGGCAAAGTTTTAAATGAAAACCTTAAAGCTAAAAATGAAAGGAATGTGATAAAAATGGCAATTTTAGTTACAGGAGGAGCAGGATATATTGGTAGTCATACTGCAGTAGAATTATTGAATGCTGGGAAAGACATTGTTATAATAGATGATTTTTCTAATAGCAAACCTAAAGCTTTAGAAGCTATAAAGAAAATTACAGGTAAAGATTTTAAGTTTTATGAAATAGACTATAAAGATAAAGAAAAACTAGCAAAGGTATTTTCAGAAAATAAAATAGAAGCGGTTATGAACTTCGCAGGGTTCAAAGCAGTTGGAGAATCTGTTCAAAAGCCTTTAAAATATTATACAAATAATGTTACAGGATGTTTAAATTTACTTGAAGTTATGAAACAATATAATGTAAAGAAATTTATATTTAGTTCTTCTGCTACAGTATATGGAGATCCAGAGGTTATTCCAATAACAGAAGAATGTAAAACAGGTAATACAACAAACCCTTATGGAACATCCAAATTATTTATAGAACAAATATTAAAAGATTTATACAATTCAGATAATACATGGGACATTTGCATTTTAAGATATTTTAATCCTGTTGGATCACATGAAAGTGGATTAATAGGAGAAGAACCTCAAGGAATACCTAATAACTTAATGCCATATGTAGCGCGTGTCGCATCAGGAGAACTTAAAGAATTATCAGTATTTGGAAATGATTATAATACACCAGATGGAACTGGAGTAAGAGATTATATTCATGTTGTGGATTTAGCAAAAGGTCACCTTTGTGCCTTAAATAAAATTGATAAAGAAGGAAAAGGTTTATACATATACAACCTTGGTACAGGAAAAGGATACAGTGTTTTGGATATGGTTAAATCATTTGAGGAAGCGACGGGCAGAAAAGTAGCCTATAAAATTGCACCAAGAAGAGCAGGAGATATAGCAACATGTTACGCAGATCCTAGCAAAGCTAAAAACGAGTTAGGATGGACTGCCGAAAAAGAAATTAAAGAAATGTGTGAGGACACATGGCATTTTATAGAAGAAAGTAATAAATAGAAGGTGTAATAATCAACAAAATCTATCTGTAGAAGGGAATGAGGCATATGAAGAGTCAAATGGTAACCTCTAGAATGGGACGGAGAAATAATTAGTTTTAAACTAGACGGAGTAGAAAAATTACACCAAGGAGAAGACTGTGTAGATGAGAAAGGAAAAATTTATTGGAAAAGACATTCACCAGTGTTGTTTCCAATAGTAGGAAAATTAAAAAGAAATCAAACAACCATAAATGGAAGAACATATGAAATGACACAACATGGATTTGCTCGCGATATGGAATTTGAGCCTGTTACAAAATTGGATAATTTTCATTCTTATGTTTTAAACAGTAACGAAAGTACATTAGTAAAATATCCATATAAATTTTCTCTATACACAACCTATAGAACAGATGAAAATAAATTGACTACAATATACAAAGTTATAAATGAAGGCGACAATAATATGCCATTTGGTATAGGCGGACATCCAGCATTTATAATAGACAGGCAAGATTTACTAAATGAAGAGTATTATCTTGAATTTGAGGAAGAAGAAAAGAAAATACATTTCTTATATTTAGTAGATGGATTAATTGGAACGGAATATGCAAAAAATAGGATGATAGATAGCAAAAGGCTACCTATAACAAAAAATAGTTTTGACAATGATGCTATAATAATGAAAGGAATAACATCAAACAAAATAAGTTTAAAAAAGAAAGCTGAAAATAAAACTATACTTACTATGGATTTTACAGGATTTCCATACTTGGCAGTATGGGCAAAACCTGGAGCACCATTCTTGTGCATAGAACCATGGTACACAACAGCAGATACAGTGAATGCAAGTGGAATATTCTCGGAGAAGCCGGATACAATAATGCTAAGTCCTAAACAAAGCTTTGAATGTAAATATACAGTTGAATTCTTTAACTGATAAGAAAGCTATAAATTTAAACAAATTATACGAAAAAACAGAGGAAGGATTGTAGAATATGAAAGAAATAGTAATTACATTAGTAGCATTAATAGTAATGGCAATTGGAATCCTAGCAATATTTGATGCAAGGAAAATTTCAAAAGAGTTTTTCAGCTCAGATAATCAAAATAAAAATGTTAGAGTTTTGAAAATTGTTGGAACAATAGTAGTTTGGATTACACTAGGAATAATATATATGATAAAATAACAGAAAAATGCTTGAAATAAAATTGAGTATATGATAATATAATTATAGAAAAATAATCCCTACGTAGCACGTATAGATTGGAATTTTAGAACCAACAAATTTTAAAAGGGAGTCTGTCTTTAAATGTGGCGTGTATGCTTATACTTTTATAAACTATAAGAAACCCACAAGCATTTAACAAGACACCCACCTGTCGTAGGCAGGTCCTTAAAATTTCTCTCTGGCTTACGGCTAATGTGGGGGATTTTTCTGTATATATACTAAAATGTTTAAGGAAAGTTAAATAAAGAAAGATGAAAATAGAAGATATTTTAAAAGATAATATACTGAAATTGAAAGAAGCTAATATAGAAGATGCTAATATAATTGCAAGAGAATTATTGGCACATACATTAAAAAAAGATAGACAGTACTTGATTATAAACAGCAAAGAAGAGATTGGAAGAGAAGAACAAGTTGAGTACAATAACAATATAGATAGTATTATAAAGGGAAAGCCATTACAGTATATAACGAATAAACAAGAATTTATGAAAATGAAATTTTTCGTTAATGAAAGTGTACTTATTCCACAACCTGATACAGAAATATTGGTAGAGAAAGTTCTAGAAATTTGCAATAAGTTTTTTGAAAATCAGAAAATAAAAATATTGGACCTATGCACTGGTAGTGGTGCAATTGCAATTTCTCTATATAAATATTTAAAGGATGAAAATAAGAAAATTTTTGCAAGTGATATTAGTGATAAAGCTATTGAAGTTGCAAAGTTGAATGCAAAGGAAAATGGAGCAAAAATAGAATTTATTCAATCTAATATGTTTGAACAGATTGCAGAAAATAATTTTGATATAGTTGTTTCAAATCCTCCATATATCGAAAGAGAGGAGCTAAAGAAACTACCTAAAGACGTTAGGCATGAACCACATATAGCTTTAGATGGTGGTGACGACGGGTTAGATTTTTATAGAATAATTGCAGAAAACGCATATAAATACATAAAAGATAAAGGAAAATTATGTTTAGAAATTGGTTATAACCAGAAAAACGAGGTTGTAAAAATTTTAGAAGAGATTGGTAAGTATGATAATATAGAAGCATATAAAGATTTATCCGGAAATGATAGATGTATAGTTGCAAACATTATAAATTATTGATATAATCGCTTAAGAAATGCTAAAAAATATTATAGAAAGAAATGTTAAATATGTCTAAATTGTCTTTTTCTGCTTACACGAAAAACGAGTTAAGCAAAATGAGTAATTTAAAAAATAAGCAAGAGGTATATTTTGAATTGATTGGATATTTGTCTGGTGCAAATGCTACAATCACTGAGAAATATGCCAAGTTTTCGACTGAAAACGAGTATAATATAAATAGGTTTGCAAAACTTTTAAATAATGTAGAAATAAATGATTATAAAATAGAATTGCAAGGAAAAATTTACACAATTAAATTCAAAAAGACAGAGCAATTAGCTAAAGAAAACTTATTAACTGATTTAGAAAATGTAAAAGAGGAAAATCTAAAAAAATCATATGTTAGAGGCACTTTTTTAGGAAGTGGATATATAAATAATCCAGAAAGAAAATATCACTTAGAAGTTGTGTTTAGCAAAAAAATATACGCAGAAAAAGTATCAGAAATTTTACAAGAATATAATATAAGATCGAACACACTTAAAAAAAATAAAAATATCTCACTATATATAAAGGATAGCGAGGAAATATCTAAATTTTTAGCATTAATAGGTGCAAATTCATCTGTGATAAAGTTTGAAGAAGTACGAGTTATGAGAGATATGAAAAATAATATAAATAGACTTGTAAACTGTGAAACAGCAAATTTAAATAAGACAATAAATACAGCAGTAGAACAGATTTCGATAATAAAGAAATTGCGAAATACAAGAAAGTTTGAAACATTACCAGATGATTTAAAAGAGATAGCTAAACTGAGGGAAGAAAATCCAAATGCTACATTAGAAGAATTGGGAAAAATGTTAAAGAAACCTATAGGAAAATCAAGCGTTAGTAATAAATTTAGAAGGTTAAAGGAATATCTATAAAATGAATGAAAAAGAAATTGGTTTATATATTCATATACCTTTTTGCAAAAAGAAGTGCTATTATTGTGACTTTGTTTCATATGTAGATAAAGCAGATTTAGAAAAAAGATATGTTGAATGTATAGAAAAAGAAATAATTCAATATGCTACAGAAAACAAGGTAATGGCGAAACACAAAATAGAACCATTATATGTTTTAAAAACCATATATATTGGAGGTGGAACTCCATCAATTTTAGATGAAATATATGTAGAAAGTATAATGAAAACGATAAAAAATAATTTTAAAATTGTTGAGAATCCAGAGATAACTATAGAAGTTAATCCAGGAACAGTTAATAAAGAAAAGCTAGAAACATATATAAATGTTGGAATAAATAGGCTAAGTATAGGACTTCAATCAACAAAGGACAATCTTTTACAAGAGATTGGCAGAATACACAACTACAAACAATTTGAAGAAACGTTTAAGAATTCCAGAGATGTTGGATTTGATAATATAAATGTAGATTTAATGATAGGTTTGCCAAATCAAACTTTTGATGATGTAAAAGACAGTGCAAAAAAAATTATAGATTTAAAGCCTGAGCATATTTCAGTATATTCTTTAATATTAGAAGAAGGTACACCATTAGAGAAAATGGTAAAAGAAAATAAATTAGAAATGTTATCAGATGAAGAAGAAAGAAAAATGTACTGGTATGTGAAAGTAATGTTAGAAAAACATAAGTATTATCAATATGAAATTTCAAACTTCGCAAGACCAGGATTTGAATCTGTGCACAACAGCGATTGTTGGAAGCAAAAAGAATATATAGGAATAGGAGCAGCTGCAAGTTCGTTTTTAGAGGACAAGAGATATTCTAATATTCAAGATTTAGATCAATATATAGAAAACATAGAAAAAGGAACATCAAATAAAAATTTAGTGCTAGAAGAAACATTGGATTTAGAAGCAAAGATGAAAGAATATATGCTTTTAGGACTACGCAGAATAAGCGGAGTAAATATATTTGAATTTGAGAAAAAGTTTAATGTTAGTCCAATAGTAAAATTTTGCAAAGAATTAGAAAAACTAAATCATGAAGGATTAATAATCGTAATAGATGAAAATATAAAGCTTACAAATAAAGGCATAGACTTAGCAAATCTAGTATGGGAAGAATTTGTATAAATTACAAAATAAATATTTAAATTAAAAATAAAAAAAAGGAGAAAATAAAATATGAAAGAAAAATTTATAGAATTATTAAGATCGACAAATAGAGAAGGAATAGAGGGACTAATTGAATTTTTGAATAAATCAGATTTCTTTACAGCACCTGCAAGCACAAGATTTCATGGAAATTATGCAGGAGGATTGTTAGAACATAGCATGAAGGTATATGAGATTTTTGATGATAAAGTAAAGAAAAGCGGATTTGATACACCTGACGCAACTATAAAAATAGCAGCATTGTTACATGACATATGCAAAACAAACTTCTACAAAACAGACTACAGAAATGCAAAAAATGCAAGAGGAGAATGGGAAAAAGTTCCATACTATACTGTAGAAGATACAATTCCTTATGGTCATGGGGAAAAATCTGTAATGATGCTTACAGAATACATAAAACTAACAAATGAAGAAAAATATGCAATACGTTGGCACATGGGATTTACAGAGCCTAAGGAACTATATGGAACATTAGGAGAAGCGTATAAAAAATATCCAATTGCATTGCTTTTAAATGAAGCTGATTTGGAAGCAACATATTTTTATAATATTTAATACATATTTTTTTATAAAACGTCAAACAATAATTTTGGTGATTATATGAAAGTATCTTGGATAAAATCTATTTCAGATAACAAGAATTTTAAAGTACCAGAATTATTAGGGTTTGACGTTTTCTCTTTAGAAGAAAATGATGATATTGATAATAAAATTGATGAATTAATTAGTAAAAAATATAATACAATAGTTATATCCAAAGACTTGGCAGGTTTTTCTCAAAAAATAAATTCTGAATATTTAAAAAATAAGAATATTGATATAATTATAAACCGCAAGTAAATTTGTTTTAAGTTATGGCATCTTATATATATTTCAATATATAAGACAGTAAAAAAATGAACATGAATATTAACAAGTGCGTTAAGGAAGGAAATATATGTTTGACTCTATTGTATTTATTTGTATTGGCAGTAACAAAGTTACAGGCGACTGCTTGGGACCATTAGTGGGCTCGTATTTAAAAAGTATGTATAAAGCAACTGTGTATGGTGATATGGAAAATCCAATTAATTATCAAAATGCAGAAAAAATAATGAAAAAGGTAGAAAATAATAATGGGGGAAGTTTAAAAGTAGTAATAGATTCAGCATTAGGAAAAAACATTGGAGATATTATTATAGATGATGGAAAAGTTGAAATAGGAAAAGGACTAAATAAAAACAAAAATATTTACGGAGACATCAGCATAAAAGTAGTAGTTGGAAAAAATTATCATAATAATATCAAAAACATACAGGAACTAAAAAATAAAAATATAAAAGAAATAGATAAAATTGCAATAGATGTGGTAAAAATGATTTGCAATGTATAATCTTTCCATAATTGTAAATAATATGTATATCAAAAATATACATATTAGCCTAAGTAATTTTACTAGGCAATGGAAAGGAATTTATTATGGATGTAAATGGAATGAAAAACATTGTGATATTAAAAAATTTGCCATCTAATCTTTTGGAAGAGGCTATAATAGTTGTTAAAGACAAAAGAAAAGCTGTAGATATAGACTGCTTGAAAAATACTAATTCAAAAGAAAAAAATAAAGAAGAGATAGTTCAAGGATATATGAAGGAGGAAGACTTTAAAAAAATAGAAAGAATAGAAAGAGATAATAGACAGTTTGTTGTAAAAGAAGCAGAAATGGTAATAAAAAATTATTTACAAAGAATGGAAGACGGTCAAAGAGTAATAGATAAAAATAAATTAAAGAAAAAATATAATAGATTGAAATATATAAATTTTGTATTACTTGCAATATCTATCTTAAGTACACTAGTGTGCGTAGCCAGATGAATAATTTAAAAAGATTTGAATATAGATTACTAATATTGATTAGTGGTCTATTTTTTATTGTAAAAACGAAAGGGAGAAAATAAAATGGAAAGAACAATAAGTGTAGAGGAAAGAATTAGAAAAGCAGAAGAGATATATAATAGAAGAAGGCAGGATAATGTAAGGATATATGGAGAAAGAAGTAATAGAAATGAAACAAAGTATCAGGACTCAACAGTAAAAAGAAAAATAACAAAAAAGATATTAATTCAGATTGCAGTATGCTTAGTAATATACTTAGCATTATATACGGCGAATTATAATAATACAGTATTTTCGGAAGATGTGAAAAAACAAATAGATGGAGTGTTAGCGTATGATATAAGCTTTGAAAATTTGTACTCCAATTTTAAAGGATTTGTGAATGACGAAAATAATTTTATATATAAATTTCTACATATAGATAACAACGAAAGCTCTGGAGTGGAAGATTTAGAAGAAGGTTCAAACGAGCAAGTTGAGCAAAACACAGAAAGCAATGATTCTGCCTCAGAAAATGAAGAAATAAATAGCGAAGCGGAAGCGGTTGGCGGAGCTATAGAGGAGACAGTAGCAGAAAGTAAAACTCAAGAAGAATTAGATGTTGAACATATAAAAAATAATTGCAGTATCATATGGCCGTTAAAAGGAACTATAACGTCAAGATATGGAACAAGAGAGGCAACAGAAATTGTAACGGCAAACCATTATGGATTGGATATAGGAGGAAATACAGGAAGTGATATAGTTTCGGCTATGGATGGTGTTGTAACTTTAGCTTCTAGTGAAGGTGATTATGGAAAACATATAAAAATAGAAAATAGTGATATTTCAACATTATATGCTCACTGTAGCAAACTTTGTGTAACAGAGGGTACACAAATAAAGCAAGGACAAAAAATTGCAGAAGTTGGTGCAACTGGAAGAGCAACAGGACCACATCTACATTTTGAAATAAGGGTGGAAGATAGAAAAATAAATCCAGAGTTGATTTTGAATTAAGTATAAGGAGAAATATAAAATGCATATAAAAATAAATTTAAAGGTATTTATTTTTTTGTTGGTGTTTTTATTAACAAGGCAAATAAAAATCTATGCCATTTTAATGCTGTTTGCATTTATACATGAGCTAGGACATTTAACAGCAGGATTGTGTATGGGACTAAAACCACAATCATTAGAAATAGCTCCATATGGGTTCAGTATAAATTTTAAAATAGAATGCTATAGTTATAATACAAAGGTAAAAAAGGCAAATATATTAGCCTTAAAGCAAATATTAATAGCAATGGCTGGACCACTTGTAAATCTAGTTATTGCAATATTTACATATATAATAATTTTTTTAAATAAAAATCTAGAAACAAGCACGGCAGAAATGGTTATTTATTCAAACATTCTGATATTTGTATTTAACCTATTGCCAATATATCCATTAGACGGAGGAAGAATAATAAAAGAATTAATATATATGTTTAATGGTTTAGAACAGTCGTATTTGTATACAAATAAAATATCTAAAATATCAATTATTGTTTTAACCGCGTTATCGAGTATAGGAATCTTAGTATATAAAAATTGGGCGATATTGATAATTATTGTATATTTATGGGTTATAGTTTTAAAAGAAAACAAATATCTAGAGAGGAAAGGAAATTTGCTTAGAATATTAAAGAATAATTTAAAACATTAAAAATATTTTTCAAAAAAAATAACAAAATTTACCACGAGCTTAATTAAAAAAATATGTAAAATTGTCTTGCAAAAAAACCTAATTAATAGTAAGATATAAATAATTAAAAGAGATTTTTTATTTTTATCTTAGGAGGAAAATACAAATGAAAAATTTAAAAAGCTCGAAAGGTATAGCGTTATTAGAATTGGTTGTAACTATTGTAATTATGATGATATTAGTAATTGCTCTAACAACCAACATAACATCAACATTAGAAACAAGAAGATATTATGCAGTAAAGGAAGATATAATAGCACTAACAGAAAGCATTCAAAAATATTATGTGGCAAATGGAAGTGTACCAAGCAGTGAGACTGTTTCATTTGATATAGACACATTAAATCCTAGTGACAAAAATCCAAATGATAATGGAGTTTATTATAAAATAGATATAGATAAATTGTTGGCATTCGACTCAACAATAGAGCTTAACAATCCAGAAGATACTTATTTAGTAAATGAACAAAGTTTAACAGTTTATTATGAAGAGGGAGTAAAATTAGATGGCAAAATTCATTATACTGTAGTTGACGACTTTTCAGGAGGCTCATTTGCTGAAAGTTATTATTCAAATACAGATTTACCAATAATATCGGCAGTAACTCTGAAAAGTAGTGGACAACAAGAAAACAGAGCTAGTGTAGGAGATACGGTAACATTAAAAATGATTGCAAACTACACACTTACAACAGAGCCAACAGTAACAATAAATGGACAAGAGGTAAGTGCGACATGGAATGGAAGGGTAGGAAAAGCTACATATACTGTAACTAAAGAGGACGCAATAGGCAATGATGGAAAGAAGATTGAGATAAATATATCAGGATATGCAGCAGATGGAAGAAACGGAAAGGAGATAAATGATATTACTTTTGGAAAAGCTGTAAGTATAGCAGATCCATCTATAGATGGAGTTATAATACCAGAAGGTTTTTATTACGTAGGAGGAAGAATAGGAACTGGAATAGTTATTTCAGACAATGAAAGTGACCAAAATATGTATAAAGGTAGAAGTAATGTGGGAACAGACTTGGAAGGAAATCAATATGTTTGGATAGAAGTTCCACAGACTAATAAAGTATACCCAACAGCTGGACTTAATATTACATCTTTTTCAAGTACAGAATATACAAAGATTGAAAATGATTTACATACATATACAAGTGATTATAGAAAAAGTACTCCATCTACTGATACCTATTATTCAGGGTGTGGATTGAGTTCAACAAGCCAATATAATACGTTAAAACAAAAAATGTTAAAAAGTGTGTATCAAAATGGAGGATTCTGGATAGGAAGATATGAAACGGGCTTGACTAATCGATATAGAACATATGGGGAAGAATGGAGTGTAGAACATCCGATAACTGATACACCGGTGATACAATGGAATGCATATCCTTATGTGTGGCTAAGATGCTCACAGGCACAAACTTTGGCAAGCAATATGTATTCTGGAAATTGTACAAGTAGCTTATTATTTGGAGTTCAATGGGATTTAACATTGAAATATATGGAGACAAAGGGGATAGCTCAAAAGGTACTTAATGAAGATAGTACGGAAGTGGGAAATTATCCTAATACAGTTTTTACAGTCACAAACGGAAAATATTCTTTAGATAAAGGAGTGAATTGGTCTTCGTCAACATATACAAAGCAAAAAGGAGAGGGCTTGTTACATACTACAGGAGCAGTAGAACAATTCAAACTGTTAAATATATATGATTTGGCAGGTAATGTATGGGAATGGACCTTGGAAAACTCCGGCTACTCAAGTGCACCTTGTAGGTCAAGGGGGGGCGACTTTGTCGATTTGGATGGAACTGATATTCCGGCAAGTGCAAGAAATTTATATGGAAAAGAAGGAGATCCTACTACTAATAATTATCATGGTGTCGGTTTTAGGGTGACTTTTTATTAAAAAATGTTTTAATCTAGCTTGCACAAATATTAATTTTATGATATACTATAGCAGTGTTTTAAACACTGCTATTTTAATTTACATTTACAACGAAGCAATGAGATGTTGGTAAGTTAAAATATCCTTACTTACATATATATATGTAGGTTATCAATCCATAAGGAGGTGAAAGATAATGAATAAATACGAGAGTGTTGTCATTATTAATCCAGCTATTGACGAGGAAGCAGTTAAAGCTTTAACAGAAAACTACACAGCAATGATTAATAATGATGGAAAAGTTGAAAAAGTTGATATACTAGGAAAGAAAAAACTAGCATATGAAGTTAAGAAAAACAAAGAAGGATATTATGCAATATTCTACTTTGAAGCTAATCCAGAATTAATAACTGAATTAGAAAGAAATTTCAGAATTTCTGATGATGTTATAAAATTCATGACAATCAATGTAAACGAAAAATAAACCTAAAATAAACAATAAAATGGAGGCCATATATGAATAAAGTAATTTTAATGGGTAGACTTACTAGAGACCCAGAAGTAAGATACACACAAACTAGCAACACTTTAGTTGCATCATTCTCTTTAGCAGTAAATAGAAGATTTGCACGTCAAGGAGAAGAAAGGCAAGCTGATTTCATTAATGTAGTAGCTTGGAACAAAACAGGAGAATTTGTAAGCAAATATTTCAAAAAAGGTCAACAAGTTGCAGTTGTAGGTAGATTACAAACTAGAACTTGGGATGATGACCAAGGTCAAAAACATTATGTAACAGAAGTTATAGCAGAAGAAACATATTTTGCAGACTCAAAAAGAGATGGGGTTGCAGGAGGTAGCGATTTCGGAGCAAGTTTCGGAGGAGATGCTATACCGGGAGCTGATTCTGAGTTTTCTGTTTCATCAGGTGATGACTTACCATTTTAATTTTGTAACAATAAGGGTTTAATGATTTTAATATAATAAGACTGAAAGGAGAAGAGAACAATGGCAGATAGAAAGCAAAATAATAGAAGAAATAACAACGGTGATGATGATTACAATCCAAGATTTAGAAAAATGAGAAAAAAAGTATGTCCTTTATGTGCTGATAAAAATTTAGTTTTAGATTACAAAAATGCTGATCAACTAAAAAAATTCATAAATGATAAAGGAAAAATATTACCAAGAAGAGCAACAGGGGCATGTGCAAAACATCAAAGAGATATTACTATAGCTGTAAAAAGAGCTAGACAAATAGCTGTATTACCATATACACAAGAATAATATTGTAACAATTAGTAACATAATTGTAATAATAAAAATTCGAAAATGTATTGACTATATGAAAAAAGAATAGTAAAATTAAAAATGTAAATAATAATACTATATTTAGATAAAAGGAGAAAAAAAATGGTAAAATCTAGATCTAAAATATTAATGGTAATTATTTTAACAATATTAATGCTTATATGTGTTACATCATCTGTATTTGCAGATAATACAGCAATTATATTACCAACAAACACAACGGATAATACTGCTGCTGCTACAAATGATACAAATACAGAAAATACTACAGCAAACGTAACAGCTAATAATACAGTAACAAACAATACTACAAGTATATTAACTTCAAATAATACTGTTAGTCAATATAATACAACTAACACAACAGCTTTACCAAAAACTGGAGAAAGCGATATATATGTAGTAACAGCATTAATTGCAATATGTGGAGTATCAGCTATATATGCATACAAAAAGATTCGTGATTACAATATGTAATAATTATCATGAGAAATGATACTATATAAAGAATTTTATTAAAGCAGAATAAACAGTAATAAGTTTATTCTGCTTTTGCTTTATATATTTTTCTTGTATCTTTTAAACTATTACATGTTATAAGTGTAATTATTTTTAAGCCATTTGTCTCTTGCGACGTACAACTTGTATCTGAACTTGTAGTTTCGTATTTATCATAAGTATAATAAATTAAATAATTTCCAGATAAATCATAAATTTTTATTTCGTCACCAATTTCTAATAAGCCAAGCTTTCCGAAAAAACTATTGTCGATATTATTATGCCCCGCTATACAAAGATTTCCAGTTTCATTTGGCATTGGGCCTGCAAAGCGTGCAAGAGATTTTTTTAAAGATTCTTCAGTAGCATAAGATAAGATTGGGTAATACAAATTGATTTTAGGTATTTCAATAGCACCAACAATAAAAGGCGTTGAAGATCCTTCACTAGTATTAGAATTTAGAAAAGATGTAGAATAATTATTGTTGGAACTATATAATGTGGAAACAGAAAAAGATTGGGACAATTGTTTACTATAATCATTTTTGCTTTTTAGATTATAAAAATAAATGCACGAATATAAGGTTGATGAAGAGATTGCTAAAATACAAACAATTAATATTGAATAATAGATTTCTGCTGATTTACTTTGCTTTTTTGATGAAGTAGAGGAAGCTGACATGTTAGTATTAAAATCTGATGAATCTAACTTATAAACCAAAATTTGATTCATGCGACATCTCCCTTCTTCAAAATTAATGTATGTTTTAATGTTTTCTACATAAAATTTTATAAACTACAATAATTAGTTTAAACAATTATAAGAAAATTATAATAAGAAAAGGAATATTTTACGATTAGAACAAATCTGAAAATTTATGTAATGAATTTTCTGTGCAATATTTTAAAAAAATTTAAAAAAAGAGGTTCAATTTACTATGAATGTATGATAGAATAAGGAGGACTTAAATAAGAAAGGAATTTTAAAAAATGTCAGAAGCCAAGTATAAGAGAATTTTATTAAAACTTAGTGGTGAAGCCCTAGCTGGTGAAGCAAAAACTGGAATTAATCCAGAGGTTATTTCTCAAATTTGTGATAAGATAGAAACGATAAAAAAATTAGGTGTAGAAATAGCTTTAGTAGTTGGTGGCGGAAATTTTTGGAGAGGAAAAAATGGCCACAATATGGACAGAACAACATCAGATTATATGGGAATGTTAGCAACTGTTATGAATGGTCTTGCTTTGCAAGATGCGCTAGAAGCAAGAGGAATGTATACAAGATTGCAAACCTCAATAGAGATGAGACAGATTGCAGAACCATATATAAAAAGAAAAGCAATTAAACATCTAGAAAAAGGAAGAATAGTTATATTTGCGTGTGGAACTGGAAATCCATTCTTCACAACAGATACAACAGCAGCATTAAGAGCAGCTGAAATTGAAGCTGAAGTGATATTAGTTGGAAAAACTATAGATGCGGTTTATTCTGCGGATCCTAAAGTGGATAAAAATGCAATTAGATATGATGAGATAACATATACAGATGTTTTGAATAAAAATTTAAAAGTAATGGATTCAACTGCTATATCATTATGCAGGGATAATAATATACCACTTATTGTTTTTGGTATTAAAGATACGGAAAACATTGTAAGAGCTGTAAAAGGAGAAAAAATAGGAACAACAGTAATTGCAGATTAAGCAAAGGTATTAAAGATATGATTATTAAAAATAAATGGAGGTTTTAAAATGGAATTTAATGAAATAGAAGAAAGAATGAATAAAACAATTAATGTGTTTGTGGATAATTTATCAGAGATTAGAGCGGGAAGAGCTAATCCTAATATATTAAGTAAAATTATGGTTGAATATTATGGAACACCAACACCAATAAATCAAATGGCTGGAGTTTCTGTTCCAGAGCCACGCATGATACTTATTCAACCATGGGATATGAGTGTTTTAAAAGAGATAGAAAAAGCAATTCAAAAAGCCGATATAGGAATTAATCCAAATAATGATGGAAAAGTAATAAGATTAACTTTCCCAGAACTTACAGAAGAAAGAAGAAAAGAGATAGTAAAAGATATTAAAAAAATGACTGAAGAGTCTAAGATTGCAATAAGATCAATAAGAAGAGATGGAATAGATATGGCAAAAACAGCTCAAAAAAATGGAGAGATTACTGAAGATGATTTAGCAGGAGCTGAAAATAAAATACAAAAAATGACAGATACAAAAATTGAAGAAATAGACAAAATTTCTGCAGATAAAGAAAAAGAAATAATGTCAGTTTAGTTTTATCAATTAAAATTGAAGTAAATATTATAATATAGGAGGTTTAAGTTTATTTTATAATAGACTTATAAAGTATTAATTATGAAAGAAAATTTACCACAACATATTGCAATTATAATGGATGGAAATAGAAGATGGGCTAAAAGAGAAGGATTAGATACTCCTTCAGGACACAAAGAAGGTGCCGAAAATTTAAAAAGGATTGCTAGATATGCTAATAAAATAGGAATAAAATATATGACAGTATATGCTTTTTCAACAGAGAACTGGAAACGTTCTCAAGCTGAGGTTGGAGCTATTATGAAATTGTTGAAATTTTATTTAAGAGACTTTTTCAACAATTATAAAGATAATATTAAAATAAATGTAATTGGAAGAAAAGATAATTTACATAAAGATTTAAAAGAAGAAATTGAAAAAGCAGTAGAAAAAACAAAAAATAATACAGGAATGATTTTAAATATTGCATTTAACTATGGAGGCAGAGACGAAATTGTTCACGCTACAAGAAAAATAGCAGAGCAAGTAAAAGACGGAAAATTAAATGCAGAAGAAATAGATGAAAAAACATTTGCAAATAATCTATATACTGCAAATCAGCCAGATCCAGATTTGTTAATAAGAACAAGTGGAGAAGAAAGAATAAGCAATTTCTTGCTATGGCAAATAGCATATACAGAGTTTGTATTTAGTAATAAATATTGGCCTGAATTTAGTGAGGCTGATTTAGATGAGGCAATAAAGATGTATCAGCAAAGGACTAGAAAATTTGGAGGGAAATAATGAAAAGAGTTATATCATCAGCAATAATATTACCATTGGTGTTAATAGTATTTATACTGGGAAATAAATATATAGTAGATATATTTACAGCAATAGTTGCAATAAGATGTATATATGAATTATTTCATGCTTTTGAACAAAAAGGGCATCATCCTGTAAAACCTATAGGATATGCAGCGTCTGTATGTATTTGCTTTTTACATATTATACCTAAGGAGCAAGCTCTTATATTAATGGGGGCCATTATTCCATTAACAATACTTATATCATTCATTTTGGTAATAACTAAAAGAATAAAAACAGATATTATAGATGTGGCAATAACATTTTTCGGAGTATGTTATGTTGTTTTATTTTTGATGTTTGTATCTATAATAAGAGAAATGGAGAACGGAAAATGGTTAATATGGTATGTATTTATAACTTCATGGATGACAGATGTTTTTGCTTACTTGGTTGGAAAAACAATTGGAAAACATACATTTACGGATGTTAGTCCTAAAAAGACAATAGAGGGATGTATTGGTGGAACGATAGGTGCTACAATTTGTGCTTTAATATATACATTTATATTAAATAAATTTGCTGGATTAAATATAAGTTATTTAATAATAACACTTGCAGGAATATTCTTAAGTATAATTGGTCAAATTGGAGATTTGTCTGCTTCTGTAATAAAAAGGTATGCAGGAATAAAAGATTATAGCAATTTAATTCCAGGACATGGAGGAATGTTAGATAGAATAGATAGTTTGCTATTTATTGCTCCATTTGCGTATTTTATGCTATTACTTATTTAATAAGGTAGAAAGGAAGTTACAACTTGATAAGTATTTTCATAAGTGCAATAAAAATAATATTTTTATTAGGTTTTTTAATTGGGATTCATGAGACAGGGCATTTTCTTATTGCAAAACTTTGCAAAGTTAGAGTAAATGAATTTGCAATAGGATTTGGCCCTACAATATGGAAAAAACAAGGTAAAGAAACAAAATATGCATTACGTTTAGTACCACTAGGCGGATTTGTTAGTATGGAAGGTGAAGAAGAACTTTCTGATAAAGAAGGTTCTTTTAGCAAAGCTAGTATTCCAAAGAGAATTGCCATAGTATCAGCAGGTGCATTAGTAAATATTATTTTTGCACTTATTGTTTATTTTATTTTAGCTTCAACAGCAGGCAACAATGTATCGACAATTGTAGATTCTACAATGGACAATTATGTAGCTCAGAATGCTGGAATACAGGCAGGAGATAAAATTTTAAAAGTAAATAACAAAAAAGTTAGAACATCTACAGATGTAAATAGTATTATGCAAGACAATAACGGTGAAGAGGTTACAGTCACAATTAAGAGAAACGGCGAAAAAAAAGATATTACATTAAAACCAACAGAGGTAAAATATAAAAGCATTGGAATTTACTTATATGATGCAAGCCAGAAGTCTACAAAGATAGCAGGACTTGTTAAAGGTAGCTCAGCAGAAAACCAAGGATTAAAGACCGGAGATAAGATAATAAAAGTAAATAACGAGTTAATTGAAGATAATCCAGAAAAATTAATAGAATTATTAAATAATCAGGATTATGATCAAATTGATTTTGTAATAGAAAGAAATAATCAGGAAATTGAAATTACAGTAATACCTGATGATGAGTCAGTTTATTATCTTGGAGTGATATTTCAAAAGGCAGATAATACATTTATGAACAATATTTATTATGGATTTTGGAATACAGGAGATTATGTGTCATCTATAGTTGATAATTTAAAGCAGTTATTTACAGGTAAGGTATCAACAGATCAATTAATGGGACCTGTGGGAATATCAGAGGTTGTGGCAAAAACAAACGGGTTTAAAGAATTTATCTATATGTTGGCATTAATATCAATGTCTTTAGGTGTTACTAATTTAATACCATTTCCACCTCTTGATGGAGGGAAAATATTGATGCTTATAATAGAAGGCATGCGTAAAAAACCGTTAAACCAAGAATTAGAAGTAAAAATTCAATTATTAGGTTTTGCTATTTTAATAACATTATCAATTTATATAACATACAATGACGTACTTAGAATATTTTAAGAGTTACGTGAATGTAAAAAGATATAATATACCGGGAAGAGCAAAAGGAGCAGATGATGGGACAAAAGACTATAAAAGAAGCTTTTAAAGATTATAATTCAAATAGTTTTGAACTGAATGAAGCACTTATACAAGAAATAAATCTTCATAAGAAAAAAAGCGAATTAGAATTAGTACTATTATCTAAAAAAAGAATAGAAATTGAAGATTTATTAAAGTTTGAAAGATATATAGAAGAAAGATTTTTAGTAAAATCTGTCAATATAAAAATATGTAATGATGATAGCGAAAAGAAAAACGAACTAGAAAATAATAATGATGAAGGAAGTTTAAAAGAAAATGTTGCAGAAACAATAAGCAAAAAGTGGGATTCTATTATAGCATATGTTGCTCATAAACATCCTATGGCAAGAGCATTGCTAAAAAACAGCACTATAGAAATACATGATAAAATATTAACAATTAAATTGCCTAATACAGGTAAAAGTTTTCTAGAGGCTAATAATTTTAGCACAATAATTCCAAATGTTATAGAGAATTTATATGGGGCAAAATTTAAAATTGATTATATTGAAAATTGTAAACCAAGAGATGTAAAAATACAAAGTATGATAGATGATGCATTGCTAAAAGAAGTTGAAGCTCAGATGGCATGCAATAACATATCTTCGAATGGTGAAGAGAAGAAAAATAACAACAATGCAAAGAAAAAAGCAAACAATGAAAATAAAAACTCTAATGCTAGTGAAAATCAAGAAGCAGTTACAGGTTCTCAGCCACCATTACCAGAGCCACCACCAATAGAAGAGGAAGAAACTCCATTAATATATGGAAGAAATCAAAAGGTAACAAATCCTGTGGTTAAAATTGCAGACTTAAGTGTAGATAGTGGAAATGTTACAATAGCTGGAAAAATTTTAAATATTAAGTTAGATGATAAGGATGACGACATCAATCTGGGAATAAAAACTAGGGAATTAAAAAATGGTAAGTTCTTAGTTATATTTAGTGTATATGATAATACAAACACTATAAACTGCAAGGCCTTTGTACAGGCTGAGAAAGTTGATAATATTACAAAGAGGTTAAAAAAAGCAGCAAAAGTTAAGGTAATAGGAACAGCTCAGTTTGATCCATATGCAAAAGAACTTGGGGTTTTGTGTAATGCAATAATAGAAGAACCAGAAGAAAAAGTGGCTGTAAGAATGGACAATAGCAAGGTTAAAAGAGTTGAACTTCATATGCATACTCAGATGAGTACAATGGATGGAATAACACCAGTTAAAGATTTAATAAAAAGAGCAATGAAGTGGGGTATGAAATCTATTGCTATTACAGACCATGGAAGTGTACAAGCTTTTCCAGATGCTCATAAAATGTTAGGTGTAAATAATCCAGATATGAAAGTTATTTATGGAGTAGAAGCATATTTAGTACCAGACAAAGTACCAGCAGTATCAAATCCTAAAGGACAAGACTTAGATACAACATATTGTGTGCTAGATTTAGAAACAACAGGTTTATCTTTTAGAACAGAAAAAATTACAGAAATAGGAATTATGAAAGTAAAAAATGGAGAAGTTATAGATGAATTTGAATGTTTTGTAAATCCAGAAAAACCAATTCCTCAAAGAGTTGTAGAAGTTACAAATATTACAGATGATATGGTAAAAGATGCTGAAACAATAGATAAAGTGTTACCAAAGGTATTAGAATTTGTTGGGGATAGTGTACTTGTTGCACATAATGCAGACTTTGATATTGGATTTTTAAAATATAATGCAAAACAATTAGGATTAACTTTAGATAATACATATTTAGATACTTTGCGTCTTGCAAAAGAATTATTCCCAGATTACAAAAAGTACAAATTAGGAATAATTGCTCAGAATTTAGGAATTGAAGTACTTGTTGCACATAGAGCTTTAGATGACGTTGATACAACTGTTAAAGTTTTTAAAGTGATGCTAGATATGTTAAAAGAAAAAGGTGTACAAAAATTAGAAGATATTGCTAAAGTAACATCTGATAATGTAAACTTTAAGAAATTAAAGAGTTTCCATGCTATAATTCTAGCAAAAGATTATGTGGGATTAAAGAACCTATATAAGTTAATATCAATATCTCATTTGGATTATTTCTACAAGAAACCATTGATATTAAAATCAATATATAAGCAATATTCAGAAGGCTTAATTTTAGGAAGTGCATGTGAAGCAGGCGAGTTATATCAAGCTATAGAGCTAGGAAAAGATGATGAAGAAATAGAGGCTATAGCAAATGATTATGACTATTTAGAAATACAACCAACAGGCAATAATATGTTCTTAGTGAGAAATGGTGTAGTACCAAATGTAGAGGCTCTTCAAGATATTAACAGAAAAATAGTAGCATTAGGAGAAAAGCTAGACAAATTGGTAGTTGCAACATGTGATGTTCATTTTATGGATCCTCAAGATGAGGTATACAGAAGAATATTAGAGGCAGGGCAAGGTTATAGTGATTGCGATTTACAAGCACCATTGTATTTAAGAACAACAGAGGAAATGCTTGAAGAATTTAGCTATTTAGGTGAAGAGAAAGCATACGAAGTGGTTGTAACTAATACAAATAAAGTTGCAGATATGTGTGAGCAAATAAGTCCAATATCACCTGAAAAATGTCCTCCATATATTAATGATTGCGAGAAAACAATAAAAACAATAGCATACAATAAAGCACACGAATTATATGGAGACCCACTACCTAAGATAGTAGAAGATAGATTAGATAGAGAGTTAACATCAATTATAAAAAACGGATTTTCCGTTATGTACATTATTGCACAGAAATTAGTATGGAAGTCTAACGAAGATGGTTATATAGTTGGTTCGAGAGGATCTGTTGGTTCATCTTTTGTGGCAAACATGACTGGTATTACAGAGGTTAACTCATTACCGCCTCATTACAGATGTCCTAATTGTAAGTATTCAGACTTTACTGATTATGGATATAAAAATGGATTTGACTTACCAGATAAGGATTGTCCAAAATGCGGACACAAGCTTGCAAAAGATGGAATAGATATACCATTCGAAACATTCTTAGGATTTAATGGAGATAAAGAGCCTGATATAGATTTAAACTTCTCAGGAGAATATCAAGCAAAAGCACATAAATACACAGAAGTTATATTTGGAAAAGGAACTACATTTAAAGCAGGAACAGTTGGTACTGTCGCAGGAAAAACAGCGATGGGATTTGTTAGAAAATATAACGAAGAAAGAGGAATACCAATAAACAATGCAGAAGTTATAAGGGTAGCTAGCGGCTGTACGGGTATAAAGAGAACAACAGGTCAGCATCCAGGAGGAATTATAGTTGTACCTAAAGGAAGAGAGATATATGAATTTACACCTGTTCAACATCCAGCAGATGATCCAACGTCAGATATTATAACAACACACTTCGATTATCACTCTATAGACCAGAACTTATTAAAACTTGATATACTAGGACATGATGATCCTACTATGATTAGAATGCTTTATGATATAACAGGAATAGACCCTACAAAGGTTCCATTAGATGATAAAGAGACAATGTCTATCTTTAGTTCTACTAAAGCTTTGGGAGTTACTCCAGAACAAATACATAGTGAAGTAGGTAGTTATGGCGTTCCTGAATTTGGAACTAAATTTGTGCGTGGTATGCTTGTAGATACAAAACCAACAACATTTGATGAGTTGATACGTATTTCAGGTTTATCTCATGGTACTGATGTGTGGCTAAACAACGCTCAAGAGTTGATAGATAAAGGTATTGTAACATTAAGTGATGCTATATGTTGTAGAGATGATATTATGATTTACTTAATGAAAGAAGGATTACCTCCACAAAAGGCATTTAAAATAATGGAGTTTGTTCGTAAAGGAAAAGCATCTAAAGATCCAGAAAAATGGAAAGAACATGAAGCAACAATGAGGGAGTACAATATTCCAGAATGGTATATTGGTTCATGCAAGAAAATAAAATACATGTTCCCAAAGGCACACGCAGCAGCATATGTAACAAATGCATTCAGAATAGCATGGTTTAAAGTACACCAACCAAAAGCATATTATGCAGCATATTTCACAATAAGAGCAGATGCTTTTGATAGTGATATAATGTGCCATGGAGTTGAAAGAGTAAAAAATAAAATGAAAGAAATAGAGCTTGCTGGAAAAGCAGCAACTAAAAAAGACCAAGATACATATGGTGTATTGGAAATAGTGTTAGAGATGTATGAAAGAGGCCTAAACTTTTTGCCAATAGATTTATACGAATCAGATGCTGTTAAGTTTAAAGTAACCGAGGAAGGAATAATACCTCCACTAAATAGTATACCAGGACTAGGAACGGTTGCAGCACAAGGAATACAAGAGGCAAGGAAAGACGGTTCGTTTATGTCTATAGACGATTTGAAGATACGTTCAAAGGTAGGTAAGTCTGTAATAGAAATGCTAACAAATGCAGGTTGCTTAAAAGGAATGAGTCAAAGCAATCAGATGAGCTTATTTGCATAAGGGTATACTAATATGTGAGGGAAGATAATAATGGAAATAAATAACATATTTACAATAAAAAATTTGATAATTTATATTATAGCAATTAATTTGGTTGCTTTTTTAGCTATGTTTATAGATAAAAAGAAGGCTGAAAAGGATAGGTGGAGAATTAAAGAATCTACACTTTTAACTTTGGCTTTGATTGGAGGTAGTGTTGGAGCAATTACAGGAATGTATGTATTTCATCATAAAACAAAGAAACCAAGATTTTATATTGGGATTCCAATAATGATAGTGGTACAAATTTTAATTATTATTGCAATATTCTAAGATGCTATAAAATTTTTACGGACTGATTGTAAAATTTACAACTAGTCCGTAATTAGTTATTAATAAGTTATATAAATACGTCATGTTTAATATATAATAGGTTTTGTTTTAAACTCATAAAGATAACATAATTTATTAAATAAAAGTACGATAGATTTACAATAAATAGGTTAACAATAAAAGTTGTGCAAAACTTTAAAATATAACCCTTGCTACAGAGTTATTCACAAGGTTATCCACATTATCCACAACGTACTAATAGTGCGTACAAAATTTTCGACAAATAATTATTGTATACATAATCGACGATGCAGCCCAAAAATGCTATAATTATAAAGCAGAGCTGTTAGAGCTTTAAAAATTTTTTTAGGGAGTGTTCCTATTGGAACACTTGTGCTATATTATTTATCTGAGGCATTGACAGATAAACTCTAAAGTGATATTATATTTAAAGTAAATTAATATATAAATGCAATGATAAAGAAAAAGTATATTGGATATTTTTAGAGAGTTGAGTATGGTGAAATTCAACAATGGAAGATATATGGGGAGCTTTGGAGCAAATTTTAAATTAAGGTGTAAGTTATTTTAGGGTAAAGCAATAATAACTTAAACTAGGGTGGAACCGCGTGAGAAAATCTTTCGTCCCTAGCATATAAATTTTATTATTTATATGCTAGGGCTTTTTGATATAAAAGTTTATAAGAAGCTATGGCTTGAAATAAATAATAAAATGAAAAACAAATAAAATAAAGGAGGTATTCATATGTTAGAAAGTATGGATAAAATTGTTAATTTATGTAAGAACAGAGGATATATATATCCTGGCTCAGAAATTTATGGAGGTTTAGCAAATACTTGGGATTATGGACCTTTGGGTGTAGAACTTAAAAATAATGTTAAAAATGTATGGAGAAAAAAGTTTATACAAGAGAGCAAATATAATGTTGGTTTAGATGCTGCTATATTAATGAATCCAGAAACTTGGGTAGCTTCTGGTCATGTTGGAGGATTTTCTGATCCTTTAATAGATTGTAAAGAGTGTAAAACAAGACATAGAGCTGACAAGCTAATAGAAGAATGGGCTCATAATAATGGAAAAGATATGATTGCTGATGGAATGACTGATGAGGAATTAGTAAAATTTATAGATGACAACAATATTTGCTGTCCAAATTGTGGTAAACACAATTTTACATCTATAAGAAAATTCAATTTAATGTTTAAAACATTCCAAGGAGTTACAGAGGACTCTAAAGCTGAAATCTATCTAAGACCAGAAACAGCTCAAGGTATATTTGTTAACTTTAAAAATGTTGCACGTACAACTAGAAGAAAACTACCAATGGGAATTGCACAAATTGGAAAGGCTTTTAGAAATGAAATTACACCAGGAAACTTCACTTTTAGAACAAGAGAGTTTGAACAAATGGAACTAGAATTTTTCTGTAAACCAGGAACAGATTTAGAATGGTTTGCATATTGGAAAGAATTCTGTGAGAATTTCTTATTAAGCTTAGGAATGAAAAAGGAAAATATACGTTTAAGAGACCATAGCCCTGAAGAATTAGTATTTTATAGTAAGGCAACGACAGATATAGAGTTCGCTTTTCCTTTTGGCTGGGGAGAATTATGGGGAATTGCAGATAGAACAGACTATGATTTGTCTAGACATATGGAGCATTCAAAACAAGATTTGTCTTATCAAGACCCAGAAACAAACGAAAAATTTGTACCATATGTAATAGAGCCATCTCTGGGATGTGATAGAGTCACATTAGCATTTTTATGTAATAGTTATGAAGAGCAAGACTTGGGAGAAGGAGATTCTAGAGTTGTATTACACTTGCATCCAGCTTTAGCACCATACAAGGTTGCAATTCTTCCATTATCTAAAAAGCTTTCGGATAAAGCTCAAGAAGTATATGAGATGTTGTCAAAAGAGTTTATGTGTGATTATGATGAAGCAGGAAGTATTGGAAAAAGATATAGAAGAGAAGATGAAATAGGAACACCATATTGTGTAACAATAGACTTTGATACTTTAGAGGATGGAGCTGTTACAATTAGAGACAGAGATACAATGGAGCAAGTTAGAGTCCCTATAACAGAAGTAAGAGAATGGATAAGAGAGAAGATAGATTTCTAAAAAAGTGTAGAAAAATGTCGAACGATTTTTATAGGATTTTAGATTAAAAGGTTGCATATTTTTTTTATTGTAGTATAATAATAAAAGAAACTAGTCATATTTTATGAGATACCAAATTTCGTAAAAGGATGGGCAATGAAAATTGTCAAAAAAAAACAGGCATTTTGGGGAATGCCTGTTTTTCAATTAACGAAATAATTCAAAAATTGATTTTACTACCTGAGCAATCTTTAAGAGATACTTAAATACAATAATTTTCTTAAAAGGTCTACCCAAACACAAAAAAGTATGGTAAAATATTAAAGTATTAAAAATAAAAAGGAGGAATTAACCATGTCAGGACATAGCAAATGGCATAACATTCAAGCAAAAAAAGGAAAAGCTGATGCAGCAAGAGGAAAGATTTTTACAAAACTTGGTAGAGAGTTATTAATTGCAGTAAAAGAAGGTGGACCTGATCCGGCTGGAAATTCTAAATTAAAAAATGTTATTTCAAAGTGTAAGGCAGCTAACATGCCAAACGATACAATAAACAACGCTATAAAAAAGGCTTCTAGCAGTAATGAGAATTATGAAGAAATTACATATGAAGGATATGGACCAAATGGTGTTGCTGTAATTGTTGAAGCTAGTACAGATAATAAAAATAGAACTGCAGCAGACGTAAGACATGTTTTTGATAGAGCAGGAGGAAATTTAGGTACTTCTGGTTGTGTGTCTTATATGTTTAATAAAAAAGGAGTTATGATAATTGATAAGGCTGAAACTACTTTATCTGAAGATGATTTAATGATGTTAGCATTAGACGCAGGAGCAGAAGATTTTGAGTCTGAGGAAGAAGTTTATACTGTTACAACTACGGTAGAGGACTTTTCTAAAGTTAGAGAAAGCTTAGAAAATGCAGGTTTAAGTTTTATTGAAACTTCAATTCAAATGGTTCCTACAACATATGTTGCTTTAGATGAAAAGGCACAAGAAAGAATGGAGAAGTTATTGGATAACTTAGATGAGCTTGATGATGTAATGAATGTATATCATAATAGCGAAAACAACTAATATATAATTTAATAGTTCTAAAATATAAAAGAAGAGCATATATTTATTATAGGCTCTTCTTTTTGTCGAGTAAAAATGGATATAAATATTCACAGATAATTTTAATTACTAGCAATTACATGAAAAATGAATCTCGAAATTTAGAGAAAAAATAATAATTATTTTATAAATAAAGTATAAAACAGGAGGTTAAAAAGCAGTTCATGGGATATGAAAATGTTTTTAAGTGTTTTCCAACAGTTATTATTAGAGAATTAAATACAATTGAAGATGAAAAGATTTTAACAGAATTGGAAGAAATCAGAATTAGATTAAACTTGCCGATTGCACTAAAAATATCAGATAAAGAGTTGATTTTAAATCATGTTACAAGTAGAGAAGAAATTAATTACATATTACAAAAAATTTGTGAAAATTCTTTGTATTCATATCAATCTCAAATAGCTAATGGTTATATAACCATAAATGGAGGACATAGGGTTGGAATTGTTGGAAGTGCAGTTGTAAGAGATGGACAAGTTATAAATTTGAATTATATTTCTGGCTTGAATTTTAGAATTAGCAGACAAGTAAAGAATTGTAGTGACGGAATTATTAATTATATATTAAATATTAGTTTAAATAACATATACAACACTTTGATTATATCTCCGCCGGGAGTGGGAAAAACAACATTACTTAGAGATATTACTAGAAGAATTAGCAATGGAGAAAAGCATGAAAAATGGTTGTTTAGTGGAATTAACACGACTGTTATAGACGAAAGGGGTGAAATTGGTGCATGTTATAAAGGAATACCACAAAATGACCTAGGAATAAGAACAGATATTTTTGATGATATGCCAAAAGCTATTGGGATGAAAATGGCAATAAGATCAATGGCACCAAAAGTTATAGTGGCAGATGAAATTGGTAGTATGGAGGATGCAGAGGCTATAAAATATGCTGTGTGCTGTGGAGTTAAAGGCATTTTCACAGCACATGGAAGTAATATTGATGATGTCTTGATTAATCCTGCTATAAGTATCTTAATAAAAAGTAAAATCTTTGAAAAGGTTGTTTTCTTAAAAGGAAGAAATAAAAATGCGTTTGTTGCTGATATTTATGGAATAGACAAGGAAAAAGAAAAATACGTTTTAGAAAATTAAATATGATTTTAAAAAATTAGTTCTAAAATAATAAAATATGAATATATATATAATGTGTAGATTTATAAAAAGGACAAGTTACATGATAATAGTTAAATATGTTGGAATTTTTTTGATATTGATTTCATCATCACTCATAGGAATTATATATTCAAAAAAATACTCAAAAAGAATAGATGACCTTGAAGAAATTAAAAAGCGGTCTAAATATGTTTAAAGCAAAAATTAGATTAACATATGAACCGATTCCAGAGGTATTTCGACAAATAAAAAAAGAATTAAATACCAATATTGGAGAAATATTTTTAATAGCAAGTGAACATATGGAAGAAAATACGGCTTCTGAGGCATGGAAGCAAGCTTTAGAAGAGAAAAAAATACATACGAGTTTTACAAAAGAAGATATAGAAGTTCTTAAGGGATTATCTAAAATGTTAGGTTCTATGGATTTAGAAGGTCAAATAAACAATATAGACTTAATAAATGAACTTTTAAACAATCAAATACAAGAGGCTACTTTAGAAAAAAGTAAAAATGAAAAAATGTATAAAACTTTGGGAATCAGTGTTGGTTTAACAATTGCAATAATACTTGTATAAAATTTGAAACAAAAATTAATTTTCATAAAATAAATTGGAGGATAAAATAATGGATATAAATTTATTGTTCAAAATTGCTGCAATAGGAATACTTGTTGCTGTGTTATATCAAGTTTTAGTACGAGCTGGAAGAGAGGACCAGGCCATGATGACGACTCTAGCAGGTCTTATTATAGTGCTAACAATGGTTATCAAAGAAATAAGTACTTTATTTGATACAGTAAGAACAATATTCAATTTATAAAACATACAAATTATAATTTTTCTGTTAGCAAACCATATATTTTGATTTTAACAGAGAAAGGAATACATAGCTATGGAGATTGTAAAAGTTATAGGCATTGGTTTAGTCTCACTAATTATAATAGTATTGCTAAAACAATATAAGCCAGAATATGCACTATATGTTTCGTTGATAGCAGGAGTACTTATAATTTCACTTGTTATAGGAAAAATAGCAGGAATAATTGATATATTAAAAAGTCTGGCAAATAAATCATCAATTAATAACGAGTTTTTAATATTACTGATAAAAATAACAGGAATTGCAATATTAACAGAATATGCAGTTAGTGTATGCAAGGATACAGGAGAGAGCGCAATTGCAAGCAAAGTAGATTTCGGAGGAAAAATTTTAATAATGTCTATGTCTATTCCAATTATGAGTAGTCTTTTAGAAACCATTATCAAAATATTACCATAGTGGTAGAAAAGAGAGTGCCAATGAAGAAAAAAATAATATTTATAATAATAATGATTATGATATTGTTTCCTAATATAGCAAATGCGGAAGATGTAAATGAAGTAAATACAAAGGACATTATAGAAACACAAACGAAGAGTTTAGATATATCCAGCTTTTTGAAAGAAGCGGATAATTATACAACAGATGTATTAGAAGATATTGATATTTCTACGGCTTTATCAGAAGCTTTAAAGGGGAATATTGATACAGGAAGTATAGGAAAGAAAATATTAGAAAAGTTCTTTAAAGAGATACTTACAGCAATTGCTTCAATAGGTAGTATTGTGATTATAGTTATAATACATAGTGTATTAAAAAATATATCAGATGGACTAGAAAATGGTTCAACTTCACAGATTACTTACTATGTTACATATATTTTAATTGTTACTATTGTTATGAAGAATTTTGCAGATATAATAACAATGGTAAAAGATTCAATAGAAAGTTTGGTAGGATTTACTAATTGCTTATTGCCAATACTAATGACGTTGATGCTAGCAACAGGAAGTATTACTTCAGCTACTATGTTGGAACCAATGATATTGTTTATTATTACACTGGTTGGAAATATAATTACTAGAATAATAATTCCATTTGCACTTATATCAATAGCGTTAAATGTAATCTCAAACGTATCAGACAAAGTTCAAATAGGAAAATTAGCTAAATATATAAATTCCACAACAATATGGATATTGGGAATAATCTTAACAATATTTGTTGGTGTTAGCTCATTAGAAGGAACAATTACAAGTGGTGTTGACGGATTAACAGCTAAGACCGCAAAAACAGCAGTATCAACAGTAATACCAGTAGTAGGAAAAATACTTCGGGGATGCTGTGGAGACAGTACTGGGGTGCACAAATGTATTAAAAAATGCAGTAGGAATAGTTGGAATAATAATAGTTATTGGAATTTGCATAAATCCAATATTAAAGTTACTGTCGCTCATGGCGGTTTATTATATAGGAGCTGCAATTTGTGAACCATTAGCAGATACTAAAATAGTAAAGCTATTGGAGCAAATTGGAGGAACATTCAAATTGTTTTTAGCGATAATGATTAGTGTGGCAGTAACGCTTATTATTGGAATAACATTAGTTATAAATATTTCTAGTAGCACATTAATGATTAGTTAGGAGGAAAGTCTTATTTTATTTATTAGAAAAGTTATGCTGATTTTTCCAATAAATAAAACAATAAGATAAAAAAACATATGATATCATGGTTAAGTAGTTGGGCTCAGGGAATAATAATTGCTGTTATAATTGCAACAATTATTGAAATGATTTTGCCGAAAGGTTCATTAAAGAAATATGTGAAAGTAGTTATTGGAATTTATATATTGTTTACAATTGTTTCTCCAATAATTAATAAGTTCTCAAATAATAAAATAACAATAAATGATGTAATTAATACGGATAAATATACAGAGAAAATGGAGGAAAGCAATAACAAAATAGCTAAAAAATTAAGTTCAAACAATAGCAGAACGATAAAAGACATTTATATAGAAAATCTAGAAACAGATATAAAGAGCAGATTGAAACAGAAAAATTTTGAGGTTAGTAATGTTTATATTGAAGCAGAAGATGAAAGCCCATATACAATAAAGCAGATGAAAGTGTACTTAAGTAGTGACACAAAAGCAAATAAGGATGATAAAGAAAATACTATTAAAGACAATAACATAGAAAATACATATCAAAATGAGAATGGAAAAGATAAGATTAACAAAGTGGATATTCAAGTAGAACGAATAGAAATAACAAATGATACAAATACAAGCAATAAAAACGAAAGCCAAAAACAGAGCAATATAGTTAGTTATAAAAAGGATGAAATCAAAAATTATTTAGCGGAAATTTATAGCATAAATACAGATATAATTTATGTTAGTTGAATATGAGAAAAATTCTTATATAAAGCTTAAGGAGGCTCTGATATGTTTAAAGAAAAAGTAATGAAAATTAAAGAAAAACTAAAGCAAAAAGATGATGGGAATAATAAGAAAATTATTGAAAATTTAGTGGTGTTTATTATTATTCTTATAGCTACTGTTGTAATGATAAATTATATTTGGAATGGTGATACAAACCAAAAAACAAAGTCAGATGATAGCTCAAATACAAAGGTGCTGGCTACAGAAAGTGGTAAAGAAGAAATAGAAAACAGCAATGACACAATGGAAGAAAAATTGGAGAAGATTCTTAGCAAGATAAAAGGAGTTGGAGAGGTTAATGTTTTAATTACATATTCTAAAACAAGTCAAACCATACCAATGTATAGTGAAGATACAAGTCAAACTACAACAGAAGAAACGGATTCAGGCGGCGGAAACAGAACTGTGAACGAAACGTCAAGCAAGAAGGATATTGTATATGAAGAAAAGAATGGAGTAAAAACGCCAGTAACTCAAAGTACTATAAATCCTACCATAGAGGGTGCAATAATTACAGCAAAAGGTGCAAATAATGCAGATGTAAAGGCAAATATAATTCAGGCGGTGGAAGCGGCAACTGGACTTGCCACACATAAAATTCAAGTTTTTGAGATGGAATAAGAAGCAGGAGGTCTTTTATGAAAAATATGATAAAGAAAAATCAGATAATAATTTTTACAGTTGCTTTAATGTTGATTGTTGCAGGATATATGAACTATACAACAAACGCGGAAAAAACATTGCAGACAGCTGGCTTAGCTGATACAGAAAAATATGCAGAGATAGGTGATGCAACATTGGTTAGTAGTAATGCATTGGTTGAAAATGAAAATACAGTAGAAGAATTAGTATCAAATGATGAAGAAGTCAAGAATGATGAGAAAAGTGAAGATGAAAGTAAGTCAGTTGAAACAAATGAAGGTACTAGCACGGATACAAATACATCTACAGATAATGAAGAGCAATATTTTACACAATCAAAAATAGATAGAGATAATATGTATTCACAAATGATTGAAAGTTATCAAAAACTTTTAAATAATACTGAAATATCAGAAGCACAAAAAAATATTGCACAGGAAGAAATAAAGAAAATTAATACAAATAAAAACGCTTTAATGATAGCTGAAAACTTAATAAAGAATAAAGGTTTTGATAATGTTATTATATTTATAAATAATGATAGTGTTAATGTTATAGTTGGAGCTAAAGAATTGAAACAAGAACAAATTGCTCAGATTCAAAATATAGTTCAAAGAGAATTAAAAGTTGAGATAGAAAACATACATATTAGCAATAAGTAAAGGCGATATTACTTAAGATATAATTAAGGAATATGCTATAGAAATAAGAAGCGGCAAAAGCAAATGTGTTGTGTGAGTGATTGAAAAAACATGAATTGTATGATATAAGTATGGTAATAAATTAATGGATGTGTTGGAAAAATGAAAAAAATTTTATTAGTTGAAGATAATGAAGTAATAGTTAAAGGGTTAAAATATTCATTAGAACAAGAAGGCTTTTTGTGTGAGGTTGCTTATAATATTAAAGAAGCTACTGAAAAAATAAAAAATGAAAAGTATAATCTGATGATTTTGGATGTTACACTTCCAGATGGAAATGGATTTGAATTGTGTAAAAAGATAAAAGGAGAAACTAAAATACCAATAATTTTTCTTACAGCAAAAGATGAGGAAAAAGATGTTGTAGAAGGATTTGATTTGGGTGCAGATGATTATGTGATAAAGCCGTTTAGAACAAGAGAACTTATATCAAGAATTAACAATGTATTAAGAAGATATGAAAGTACAGAATCTAGTAATATTTTAAAGTCTGGAAATGTTGTTATTGATGTTGATGCTTCTAGAGTGTATGCTAATAACGAAGAGGTTAGTTTTACAGCTCTAGAATATAAAATATTGGTATTGTTATTTAGTAATATTGGTAGGACAATATCAAGAGAAAAAATACTAGATAAGATATGGGATGTTGCAGGGAATTTTGTGAATGATAATACACTAACGGTTTATGTTAAAAGAATTAGAGCAAAATTAGGAAAAGATGATGTGATTAAGACTATAAAGGGAATTGGCTACAGAGTGGATTGAAGGAGCTAAATATGGATAAAAAGAAGTATCTAAAAAAAGTAATAATTCCAGGAATTATTATAATAATGGTTGCTATAATATGTTTTTGTACAATTATAAATATTCAGAATAAAAAATGTAAAGAATTAGTAAATTATACAATATCGGAGTTGATTGGAAGGATAGTTGAAAATTATCCTGAAACAGATGAAGAAGAAATTATAAGAACATTACAAGATTCAAATAGTCCTAAAAATAATATATTGAAAAAGTATGGATATAATGAGCAATCAACTTACATAAAGAATTTAGAAAGTGCAATGAAAAACAATATGAAATTAAACATATTGTTTATTTGCGTGTTTGGAGCAGGAACAGTTGCAATTGTTTTAGTTTTCTATAAAAAACAAAATAAAAAAATTAATGATATTAATAATTACATTTCTCGTGTCAATAATGGAGATTATAAATTAGATATAGAAGATAATGATGAAGACGAATTAACAAAATTAAGAAATGAGTTATATAAAACCACAATATTGCTAAAAGAAACAGCAGAAAATAGTGAGAAAGAGAAGATAGATTTGAGCAATTCATTAGCAGACATTTCACATCAAATAAAAACACCAATTACATCAATAAGAATAATGTTAGACAATATAATAGATAACCCAGAAATGGATGAAGATACAAAGGCAGATTTTATTGCAGAGATTAGCAAACAGGTTGACTGGATTTCTTCCCTTACTATATCTTTACTAAAGCTTGCAAAGTTTGATGCAGGCGCTATTGTGATGAATGATACTGAGGTGAATGTGAAGAAACTGATTGATGAGGTTATAGGAAATTTAGCGATAATGTTGGAATTAAAGAACATAAATGTTCAAGAGAGCATAAGCGAAAATATAAAGTTTAAAGTGGATTATAAATGGCAATTAGAAGCTATAACTAATATAGTAAAAAATGCTATAGAACATAGTAATGAGAATAGTAAAATATATATTTATGCGGAAAGCAATAGCTTGTTTACAAGGATTAAGATAAAAGACGAGGGAATAGGAATAAATCCAGATGATATAAAACATATATTTGAAAGGTTTTATAAGTCAAAAGGCGCATCAGAGAATAGCATGGGAATAGGTTTATCTTTGGCAAAGACTATAATTGAAAAAGATAATGGATATATAATAGTGGATTCAGAGCTAGGAAAGGGAACTACATTTGAAATAAAATATATAAAGTAAAATAGTTGATTTTAAATTTTATTTATTATAAAATATGAAATAATTATATACTTTATAAAAAGGAGTTTTTGCAATGGAAAAGAGAATGAAAGAGTTTAAAAACCACAAAATGGGAACTGTGAAGAATTATAAAGAGTTATTAAATAGAGCGGCAAAGTTGTATCTTGATAGTGTTGCTTTTGAGTATAAAAAAGATCCTACTGACAAAAATCCAGAATATATAAAACATACATTTAAAGAATATAAACAAGAAGTTACTGAGCTTGGAAATGCTTTACTTAAAATGGGATTGAAAGGTAAAAAGATTGCCTTAATTGGAAATAATAGATATGAATGGTGTACGTCTTATATGGCTGTGACTTGTGGTGGGATGATTATAGTTCCACTTGATAAAGCGTTGCCAGAAAGCGAGATTAATTCTTTGATTACCAGAAGCAAGGCTGATGCTGTTATTTTTGATGATAAATATGTTGATATTTTCAAGAAAATAAAAAAAGACAGAAAAACAGATTTGAAATATTATATATGTATGGATAAAATAGATGATAATGAGACTTTATATTATCAAGATTTAGTGACAGAAGGAAAAGAAATAATGCAAAATGATTACAACGAGTTTGATAATATAGAAATAAAGAATGATGAAATGACTATTATGTTATTTACATCAGGAACAACATCGGCTGCAAAAGCGGTTATGCTTTCGCAATACAATGTATGTGCAAATATAAATGCAATGCCACATTTTGTTTTGATGTATAATACAGATACTTTATTGTCATTTTTGCCTATGCATCACACTTTCGAGTGCACGATTACATTTTTGTATGGTTGTTTATATTGTGGAGCAACAATAGCATTTTGTGATGGGCTAAAACATATAACAACAAATTTAAAAGAGTATGGTGTTACTGTATTTGTAAGCGTTCCTTTAATGTTGGATATTATGTATAAAAAAATAATGAAAGGAATAGAAAAACAGGGAAAGACCAAACTAATTAAATTTATGATGGCAGTTTGTAATGAGCTGGCTTTTATTCACATTGATATTAGAAAAAAAGTGTTTAAACAAGTATTAGATAATTTAGGAGGAAAATTAAGATTAATACTTTATGGTGGGGCTCCTATGGAAAAGTCAACTGTTGTTGGATTGGCAAGCTTTGGACTTTCAGTTGTTCAAGGATATGGCTTAACTGAAACGTCGCCAGTTATTTCTGCCGAAACAGACCACTATAAAAAGCCAGGTTCTAGTGGCTTAATAATGTGTAACGAAGAAGTGAAAATTTACGATCCAAATGAAGAAGGAATAGGAGAAATAGTCGTAAAAGGTCCAAATGTAATGTTAGGATATTACGAAAATGAAGAAGCTACAAATGAAGTTCTAAAAGACGGATGGTTTTATACAGGCGATTTGGGCTATCTAGACAAAGAAGGATTTTTATATATAACAGGAAGAAAGAAAGATGTAATAGTTCTAAAAAATGGAAAAAACATTTATCCTCAAGAATTAGAGTTTTTAATTGGAAAATTACCATTTGTTCAAGAATGTATTGTTTATGGAAAGCCTACAGATAACAATGATTTGTTACTATCTGCTAAGATTGTATATAATGATGATGCAATGAAGGAACTGTATCCAGAAAAGAATACTGATGAATATCAAGATATAGTTTGGCAAGAAATAAAAAAATTGAATTTGAATGTACCGAATTATAAGCACATTAAGGATATTCAAATTACAACAGAACCACTAATAAAAACAACAACACAAAAAGTTAAAAGAGCAGATGAACTAAAGAAAATATTAGGAAAATAATTTGCCGAAAAGGAGGCATGTGAGACATATTTAACATTGTAAATATGTCTCACTATGGTATAGAATATGTTTGGAAATATTAAAGTTGTAAAAAGAGATGGAAAAAAGGTAGATTTTGATGGTACTAAAATTGCAATAGCTATAAAAAAAGGATTTGATAGCGTTAACATTGGAGAGCAAGAAAAGTATACAGAAAACGATATAAACAAAGTCTATAATTTGGTAATAAGAGAAATATTAGCATTAAATCCAGAAAAAATAAAAATAGAAGAAATTCAAGATATGATAGAAGAAAATTTAAAAAAAGAAAACTATCTGGATGTATATAAATCTTTTTCAGAGTATAGAGAAAGACGAGCTCAATCCAGAAAAATATTTTATGATGAAAAGAAACAACATAAATTTTTAAAAGCATTGGAAGATTTAACATTAAAAACTTCATCAAGAGAAATCGATATTAATACTCCATTAGAACTTATGGTGGATTATGGAAGCACTGTATCAAGAGAATTTGCAAAAGCATACATAGTTAAGAAGAAAATTGCAGAGGCTCAGGATATAGGTGATATTCATATTCATGATTTGAGCATGCTTACAGGATATTGTGCTGGTTGGTCGCTTAGACAATTGATTCAAGAAGGATTAGGTGGTATTAAGGGTAAGATTACATCTGCTCCAGCAAAGCACTTGTCAACTTTGTGTAATCAAATGGTAAATTTCTTGGGTATTATGCAAAATGAGTGGGCTGGTGCGCAGGCTTTCTCTTCTTTTGATACTTATTTGTCGCCTTTTGTAAGAGAAGATAATTTATCTTATAAGCAAGTTAAACAATGCATCCAATCTTTTGTCTATGGTGTTAATACACCTTCTCGTTGGGGTACGCAAGCACCTTTCTCTAATATTACATTAGACTGGACAGTTCCTGAGGATATGGCTGAACAATTCTGTTTGGTTGGTGGTGAAGAACTTCCATATACTTATAAAGAGTGTCAAAAAGAGATGGATATGATTAACAAGGCCTTTATTGAAGTTATGTTGGAGGGTGATGCCAATGGTAGAGGTTTCCAATATCCAGTAGCCTTGGAAGGTGCATTGAAGTTGAAGGAAATCAGTTATATTCATGCAGAGGGTTATCCTGCTGCAGAGATGAAGCATGGACCTATCGCGTTGATTGACAGTGATATGCCTGTAGTAGTCATTGCTACCCACAACTTTATGTACGAGAAGGTCTTG
>USNR01000011.1 GCA_900556135.1 uncultured Clostridium sp.
CACCAATTATAGGGTAGCCAATATGTGCTAGATGTGCTCTTATTTGATGAGTTTTGCCTGTGTGAAGAATTACTTCTAAAATACTAGTGTTTTCTTTCGAATTGAACGATTTTACAAAGTATTCTGTATTAATTTCAACATAGCCTTTCTTTGGTAAATCACTAATATAAACCATGGACTTTTTATTATCTTTAAACAGATAGCTTTTTAAAATTCTGTGTTTTTCACGTGGAACACCATAAACTCTACACAAATAATGTTTTTCTGTTTCATGATTTTTGAACTTATCAAATAGAATATCAAGTGAGGCTTGATTCTTAGCAAATAACATCAAGCCAGAAGTGTTTCTGTCTAATCTATGACATGGACTGATGAATGTACCATACTCTTTTTCTAGCAGTTCTGTTACAGAGTTTTCTCCGCAGGCTTCAATTCCAGAAGGTTTATCTATTACAAGAATATTTTCATCTTCAAATACTTTTTCAATATTTTTTTGTGTATCTAAAATACCAGCATTAGAAGAACCTAATAAAATGTCATCAGCAATGAAAATCTTAACATTATCTCCAGAATGTACTAAAACATTTTCATTAACTCTTGCACCATTAATTCTAATATCTTTTTTACGCAATGCTTTATAAAGGGCATTTACATTCAGGTTTGGAAATGCCTTTAAAATAACAGTATTTAATTTTTTATTATCATCTTTATTTTCAATAATTAACTCTTTCATAAGCAAAATTATACAGTACAAACTTTGAAAAATCAATATATCTTAATCAATCTGCATCATATCTTAATCAATCTGCATCATATCGACTTTTCGCTCATAATCTTTTGAATCGGGATAAGCCATGTAAACACTAGAGCTATTCTTCCTTAAAAATTCTATTATTTCATAAACATCTATCCAAATTTGATTATAACCGTCTTTTTGAACTTCATTAAAAATTAACTGCATTCCAAAGTGAAGATGAGGAATGTTGATATTATTAACATTTTCGTGACTGCTATAACCGGTCATTCCAAGATAGCCAATAACATCGCCAGCATTTACTATTTGACCTTCAGATAAATCTTTTGAATAGGGGTGATCTTTTCTAAGATGGGCGTAGTAATAATATCTTTTGCCGTCGAAACTTCTAATTCCAACACGCCAGCCACCATATTGGTTCCAGCCAAGAGCCTCAACATAACCAGATTCTACGGCAATAATAGGAGTTCCAATGCTTCCGCAATAAGTCATTTCCAAGATGAACTCTTTTGTAGCCATAAGAACGAGAAGAACCAAAATCTTTGTAGTGACTGAAACTGTAGTTCTTTGCTATTGGAAGGCAAGCTTTTAAACCATATTTTGTGGTGTAAGAAACATTTCCATTTTCATCTTTAGAAGCAACTTCGAAGGTGCCGATGAATTCATGAAAAATTGCATCATAGCTTTCATAAAAATAATTATATAATTTCATATTAGAAGCAAGTTCGGAAACGGATTTACCAGCTTGAACCTCTTTTGTTAATTTGTCTAAATCAGTTTGATTGAACTTGTTCAAATCTCCACCATACTTTGTTCCTAAAAAAGCCATGAGTTCAATCCAATTATACTTTACATTAGAATTAGGGTCGTTGTGTGAAGAAATGTCTAAATTAGCAAGCTTTGTTAGTACTGATGCCGACGCCTTGAAGTCCACCCATTTGATATAAGATTTTGAATCCTTTTTGGCGTCATCTGCAATTTCTTCGACAGATATATTTGAAATTTGATTTAAAAAATTTTCGCTATTTACATCTGAATTAAAAATATTTTCCAAAGAAGAAGCTTTCTTATTACTAATAAAAAAGCTAAAACATAAGATTAATCCAGCTAGAATAATTACAAGAGAAAAAAACAGTAACTTTTTTATGAAATTCAGCTTTAAAGATTTTACTAACAAGAAAATCACCCCTAAGATGTGTATAGTAGATATAGAAATTATATTAAAGTGGGAGAAAAATATTACTTGAAAAGAAGAAATTGCCAATTTGAAAATAAACATAAAATAGTCAAATATAGAAAGAAGAAATATTACTTGATTTTGGGAACTTTTTGTTATAGAATATGCCTAAATAAAGAGGTAGATGAAGAATATGTTTGAAAATATTAAAGTAATAAAAAGAGATGGAAAAAAAGTAGACTTTGATGGAAGCAAAATTGCTCTTGCAATAAAAAAAGGTTTTGATAGTGTTAATCAAGAAGAAGAAATTCCAAAATATTCAGAACAAGACATAAACAAAGTGTATAATTTGGTAATTGAAGAAATTCAAAAAATGGATTCGCAGAAAATAAAAATCGAAGATATTCAAGACTTAATTGAAAAACATCTAAAACAGGAAGGATATATAGATGTATTTTATTCTTTTGCAGAATACAGAGAAAGAAGGGCTCAATCTAGAAAATTGTTCTGGGATGAAAAGAAACAGCACAAATTCTTGAAAGCATTAGAGAGTCTTAGTCTAAAGAAAGAAAAACAAGATGGAAGTGTTATAAGTCCGATGGAAATGATGGTTGACTATGGTAGCACTATATCGAAGGAATTTGCAAAATCTTATATGATGAAAAAGAAAGTTGCAAATGCACAAGAAACAGGAGAAATACACATACACGACCTAAACTACATGCCACTTGGAACTACTACATCATCACAAATAAATCTACCTAAAATTTATGATGAGGGATTTAACTCTAGAAATCTACACATAAGAGAGCCCAAAGACATAATGTCGTACACGGCTCTTGCAGTATTGGTAATAAATCTAAATCAAAAAGAACAACATGGTTGTCAAGCAATTCCTGTTTTTGATTACTATATGAGCCGCGGTGTACTGTATACATTTAAAAAGAAATTTAAGCAGACAATTGATGACATTTTAGCATATACTGATTTGGACAAGTTTGCGGCTACAAATGGAATTGAAAGAGAAATAGAAAGGTTAGAGTCAATTGAATTTGATATAAATATTTTTAATAAATATTCTAGAGAGTCGACTCAACTTCAAAGAGTATTCAAAATAGCATATGATTCTGCAATAAAAAAGACGGAAAAAGAGACTATGCAAGCAATGGAAGCATTTATGCATAATATAAATGTTATAGATACAAACAGTGGCAAAGAAAAACTTTATCCAACAATAAACATAGGAACAGATACATCTCCAGAAGGAAGAATGATTACAGATAAAATACTTGACACAATAGATTTTGGAATAGGAGATAAAGAGAATCCTGTTTCCCCAGTTGTTATATTTAAAGTAAAAGAAGGAATAAATTATAACAAAGAAGATGTAAATTATGATTTATACAAGAAGGCGTTGGAAGTTGCAAGTAGAAAAATGTATCCTAATTTTAGCTTTTTAGATTCGAAATATAACAAAAAATATTATAAAAAGCAAAATCCAGATACAGAAGTTGCATATAATGCTTCGAATATGAGGGTGATAGATAATGTGATTGATGACGATAAAGCAATGAGTGCACGTAGAGGAGTGCTTTCATATACAACAATAAATCTACCAAGAATTGCAATAAAAAATAGTGAGATGTTAAATAAGGAAAAAGGTGAGAATCAGGAAAAAAATTATGAACCATTCTTTAATGAATTAGAAGAAAAACTAGATTTAGTAAAAGATCAGCTTTTAGATAGATTCGAGAAACAAGGAAATAAAAAAGCAGCAGACTTTCCATTTTTTATTGGGCAGGGAATATGGTTAGACGGTGAAAAAGCAAAAGAGGAAGATAGAATACGTAAAGTAATAAAGCAAGGTACTATGATTATTGGATTTTTAGGGTTGGAGGAATGTTTGATTGCACTCACAGGGAAAAGTCATTCAAGTAGCAAAGAAACCCAAAAATTAGGATTACAGATAATAGGATTTATGAAAAATAAAGTAGATGAATATAGTAATAAATATAGTTTGAACTTCAATTTGATGGGAGTGGAAGATACAAAACTTGCAGAAGAATTTATGACATTAGATAAATCTATTTATGGAGAACTAAAAGGAATAACAGATAAAAAAGCATACACAAATTCGTTTTATATATCAGAAAATGATGACATACAAAATGAAAACAAAATAAAGGTAGAGGCACCATATCATGAACTTACAAATGGAGGACATAAAATAAATATAAAATTAAAGGAAAAAACTCCAGAAAATATAGAACAAATAATAAAATTGTTAAAAGAAAATGATGTTGGTTATGCTAGCTTTGCGGGATGATTCAATATTGAACGAATGGTCAAGTAAATTGATTAAAGTTAAGATATATGTTATTCTAAGCTCATTAAATTCGAAAGGAAATAATGAGAATGAACAAATATAAAAAAAATGAGATATATTCTACAAAAGAATATGAAAATATTAGAGAAGTTGTAGATGAGGCAATTAACAAATATCCAGAAAATATTGCTTTTAAGATTAAAAGAGTAATAGATGGAAAAAATAATTACATAGATATTACCTATAAGAAATTTGGAGAAGATATCAAATCACTAGGGACAGGTTTGATAGCAAGACAATTAAAAGGAAAAAGAATTGCAATAATTGGTAAAAATAGATATGAATGGATATTATCATATTTAGCAGTTGTAAATGGAGTTGGAGTAGTTATCCCGCTAGATAAAGGTTTACCGGAACAAGAAATTGAATCACTATTACAAAGAAGTTACGCTGATGCTATTATATTTGCAGGCGAGTATTTAGATGTTATAAAATCTATTAAAGATAGAGGAATATGCAAGCTTTCAACTTTTATTTGCATGGATAATATTGAATTACCAGAAGATTTTGAAAGCTTACAAAATATAATTATAGAAGGAGAGCAGGCATTAACAAAAGGGGATGAAAGGTATCTAAAAAGCAAAATTAATAATGAAGAAATGAGTATTTTAATATTTACATCAGGAACTACATCTGCATCCAAAGCAGTCATGCTTTCTCACAAAAATATTGCATCAAATATAACAGCACTAAATAAGGCGGAAAAAATATATGATACAGATATAAATATGGCATTCTTACCTTTTCATCACACATTTGGTTCAACAGGAATATTATTATTTTTAAATAACGGTGCTACAAACGTATTTTGTGATGGAATAAGATATATTGCTCAGAATTTGAAAGAATATAAAGTTTCAGTTTTTGTTTGTGTTCCACTATTATTAGAGGCCATGTATAAAAAAATAACAAAGGAAATAGAAAAACAAGGCAAAACAAAAACGATAAAAATTGCAACAGCCATAAGTAACTTTTTATTAAAATTTGGAATAGATATAAGAAGAAAGCTTTTTAAGAGTATAATAGATAATCTTGGCGGAAATTTAAGATTTATAGTAAGTGGAGCTTCTGCCATAGAAAAAAATGTTGCCAAAGGATTTAATGATTTTGGAATTCTTACAATTCAAGGGTATGGATTAACAGAAACATCGCCAGTACTAACTGCTGAAAACGAGAAATGTATAAGATATGGCTCAATAGGATATCCAATGTCTGGAGTAGAAATTAAGATAGATAATCCAGATGAAAAAGGAATAGGAGAAATAATAGCTAAAGGTCCAAATATAATGCTTGGATATTACGAAAATGAAGAGGCAACAAATGAAGTTTTGAGAGACGGATGGTTTTATACAGGAGATTTAGGCTATAAGGATAAAGATGGATATATTTTTATAACAGGCAGAAAGAAAAATGTTATTGTATTAAAAAATGGAAAAAATGTATTTCCAGAGGAACTAGAAGCACTTGTAAATAAGTTGCCATATGTTGAAGAGAGCATGGTGTTTGGATTACCAAAGGATAATGATTTAGTGGTTTCTGTTAAGATTGTATATAATAAAGATTATGTTAAAGATATGTTTAGTGGAATTTCTGAGGAAGAATTAAAAAATAAGATATGGCAAGATGTTAAGAAAATTAATTCTGGACTAACTACATATAAACATATAAAAAAGCTTATAATAACGGATGAACCTATGATAAAAACGTCAACAGCTAAAATAAAGAGATTTAAGGAAATTGAAAAGATTATAAAAACAAAAGAATGTGTATAAGAAAAATATCAAAATAATAAATAGTGTAAGGAGGCTAATATTATGAATAGAATAAAATTAGATGATAGAATATTGCCAACATATACAAAAGGCGAAGAGATATTTAATATGGTTTCTCATATAGTTGGAGGAAGCTTTGGAATTGCAGCAACTGTTTTATGTGTGATATTTGCAGCAATACACAACAATGTTTATGGTGTGGTTTCAGGAGCAATATATGGAGCAACAATGATTTTGTTGTACACAATGTCTAGTATATATCATGGATTGAGTCCAAAGTTAAAAGCAAAAAAAGTGTTTCAAGTAATTGATCATTGTACGATTTATTTGTTAATTGCAGGTTCATATACTCCATTTGCATTATGCACTTTTAGAAAATATAATACTGCTTTGGGATGGACAATGTTTGGAGTTATTTGGGCTGCCGCAATTTTAGGAATGGTATTAAATGCAATCGACTTAAAAAGATATAAAGTATTTTCTATGATATGTTATTTAGCAATGGGTTGGTGCATAATAATAAAGGCACCGCTTTTACCTAAATTACTGGGAGTTACTGGAACTATATTTTTAGTCGCAGGAGGAATTGCTTACACAATAGGGGCAATATTTTATGGATTAGGCAGAACTAAGAAGTATAGACATTCTATATTTCATTTGTTAATTTTGTTAGGCAGTATTTTACAGTTCTTCTGCATATTATTCTATGTAATGTAGATTTTAAACAATAGGGACGTTCTTACACATAGCTGAGGTTTTAAAGCTAAGCAAGACGTCCTATTAAAATTTTCAAAATAATTAAAAAATTTATCAAAAATTGTTTACATTTGTATTTTTTTTGTATAAAATATACGAAGTAAGTTTATGCGTTTATAACAATTAATAAATTCTAATTCTGCTAGTTAAACATTTTATGCAAAACAAAGCTATTTAAGCATATAATTTATACGAAAGAAAATTATTTTGAAGGGAGAAATATCAAATGAAGATATTGATGTTAACATGGGAGTATCCACCTAGAATAGTAGGAGGAATTGCAAGAGTTGTTCATGATTTATCTAAAAGATTAATTAAAGATGGACATGAAGTTACTGTTATCACATATAGGGACGGAACGAATATTCCAGAATATGAAAACGACAAGGGAGTAAATGTTTATAGAGTTGATAATTATATGATTCGTCCAAACAATTTTATAGACTGGATTATGCAATTAAACTTTAACCTTATTTCAAAGGCTACTGAAATTATAAACAAAGAAGGTGGATTTGACGTAATACATGCCCATGATTGGTTAGTTGCATATGCAGCTAAAACATTAAAAAATTCATTTGGCATACCTGTTGTAGCAACCATTCATGCTACAGAAGCTGGCAGAAATAGTGGAATTCATGATGACACACAAAGATATATTAATGATACAGAATGGCTATTAACATATGAAGCAACAGAAGTTATTGTTAATAGCAATTTTATGAAAAACGATATTCAGAGATCTTTTGGATTGCCATTTGATAAAATCAATGTTATTCCAAATGGAGTTAATTTGAACAATTTTGTGGGAATAGATAGAGATTATGATTTTAGAAGACAATACGCAATGGATAATGAAAAGATTATTCTTTACGTTGGAAGATTAGTATATGAAAAAGGTGTTCAACATTTGATATCTGCAATGCCTAAAATATTAGAGAATTATCATGATTCTAAATTGGTTATTGCAGGAAAAGGCGGAATGATAGATGAACTTAGGGCACAAGCTAATAGCATGGGATTAAATGATAAAGTTTATTTTACAGGCTATTTAGATTCTAAAAAAGTCCAAAAAATGTATAAATGTGCTGATGTATCTGTATTTCCAAGTACATATGAACCATTTGGAATAGTTGCATTAGAGTCTATGCTTGCGGGTGTTCCTACTGTTGTTTCTGATACTGGCGGATTGGGTGAGATAATAGAACATGGAGTAGATGGAATGAAGAGTTACGCAGGAAATCCTAACTCAATTGCAGATTCTGTGCTAGCACTATTATATGATCACCAATTAGCAGATAATGTGTCTAAGAAAGCAAGACAGAAGGTAAAAGAGAACTTCAACTGGGAAAAAATTGCACAAGATACACATTTTACATATGAAAAGGCAATATGTCAAACGGTAGCAGAAAGACAAGCAGAACAGATGCTACAAGAAAAAGCAAAGAAAGCTCAAAAAGCAGAAAATACTCAAAAAGAAATTACAAATTTATTAAGTTTCAAAAAGAAACATGCATATGCATAGAAAGAGGGATTTATTTTGAATATATATGATACAGCAAATAATTTAGCAAGAGAAATAAAAGAGTCTAATGAATATGTTGAATTTGCAAAAATAAAGAAAGAAATTGCATCAAATGAAGAAAAAAAGCAAGCTTTAGCTGATTTCGAAAAGTTAAGATATGAAACTCAATTACAAGCAATGCAGGGAAAGAAAGAAGATTCTGCCCAAATTGATGAATTACAAGAAAAATATATGAAGTTGATAGAAGACGAAAAAATAAAAAAATATTTTGACGCAGAAATGAGATTCAATGTTTTAATTGCGGATGTAAATAAAATAATAGCAGAAGCTGTAAAAGATATTTTGTAAGCTAAAAAGAGCACATGTTTTGTTGTGCTCTTTTTTATATAATAGAAAAATTTCAAACTAAAACATTGCACAGAAAATTTATTGGTATATTAATTAAATAATAAAATGGAGGAAAATATGGTTTGGATTATAGCAAGTTTAATATTAACAATTATATTATTAACAATAGGTTTAGATATAAAATTTAAAGATATTAATAAAATAAAGGAAGTTGGATATAGTAAGGATCTTAAAATAATTACAGATAAATTCCCAGAAAATGAAAAGGTTTGTAAAGAAATCTTGAGCAGATTAGGAAATGAGACTACAAAAATAGAAAAAGAAGAAAATACAGCAACAAGTCTGTATATGGTTATGCCAAATAAAATAATAATTGGTAATATACAAGATAGTTGCACAAGAATCCAAACTATAGCTCATGAATGCATTCATTCTATACAAAATAAAAAAATATTAAAATTCAATTTTATATATTCAAATTTTTATATATTGTTTTTTCTAGCAGTATGTATTCTATCTATATTTAGAATTGTAGATAAAAATATAATGTATATTTTATTAACTGCACAAATGCTTTCTGGAAACATCTATTTTACTGTAAGGAGCTTTATAGAAATTGATGCAATGACAAAAGCTCCTTACTTAGCAAAAGAGTATATGAATAGTACAAGATGTGCTGAAGACAAGGAAATAAATCTATTACAGGATAAATATGAGGAGATAAATAAAATTGGAATAAAACTGTATGTGTATATATTAGCATGCAAAGCGATTATAAAAACATTAATATGTAGTGTAATAATGCAATTAATATGAAGCTTTTATATACTAAAAAAGGCAAAAAAATCAATAAAATATTGTATTTTATTGATTTTTTGGTATAATAGTAATGTATAAAAAACAATAGATACGAGTTTTAGGAAACTTAAGGAGGAAAACATGATGTTAAAAAAGGTTGCAATACTTGCAAATGGTGGAGATGTTTCAGGGTTTAATGCAGTTATAAGAGCTATTATAAAGACTGCAGAAAACAATGGAATAGAATGTTATGGCTTTATTGATGGATACAGAGGTTTACTAAAAAACGACTTTGTACGATTAAGTACAAGTAATAGGCAAAATGCTTCTGGTATTCTTCCAAAGGGAGGTTCAATAATAGGTTCTTCAACAAATGCAAACGTATTTAATTATAAAGTAGAATTGCCTAATGGAGAAATTGAATATAGAGATTTGTCAGATATATGTGTGAAAAATGTAAAAGATGATGGATTTGACTGTATATTTACTTTAGGCGGTGATGGAACTCAAAAGTCTGCAAGAGATTTATCTCTTAAAGGAATAAATATTATAGGCGTTCCGAAAACGATTGATAATGATGTTGCATGTACAGAAATTACATTTGGCTACAACACAGCTGTCTCTGTTGCTGCAGAAGCATTGGACAGGCTTCATACAACTGGCGAAACACACCATAGAATAATGGTGTTAGAGGTTATGGGAAGATATGCTGGATGGATAGCGTTAGAATCAGCTATAGCTGGTGGAGCAGATGTGGCATTAATCCCGGAAATACCATATGATATTAATTCAGCAATAAGAAAAATAAAACAAAGAGAAGAAGCTGGAAAAGAATTTAGCATAGTTGTTGTTGCAGAAGGTGCTGTTCCTAAAGGAGGCACTTATACAATAGAAGAAACAAGAGATAATGGTGCAGGAGTTGATAACACTAAACTTGGAGGCACAGGAGAAGTTGTTGCAAAAGAATTGGAAAGATTAACTGGATTGGAAGCCAGATGCACAGTATTAGGTTATATGCAAAGAGGAGGAACTCCTACAGCTTTTGATAGAGTGCTTTCAACTAAATATGGTTCAAAGGCTATGAACCTAGCAATGGAAGGAAAATTTGGAGTACTAGCAGTAATAAAAAATGGAAAGTTAGACTCAGTTCCATTAGAAGATGTAGTAGGTAATAATAAGAAAATAGGTGCAGTATCAGGCAATACAGCAGAAAGTAATTTGAGAAAAGTAACAATGAATGATGATTTAGTAATTACAGCAAGAAACATAGGAATTTGTTTAGGAGACTAAGAGCTAAATAATTTATCAACAGACGATTAGATTTTGACATGGAAACTCACGATAAAAAAATAAAATAGTATGTAATTATAAGGAGTGAGCCAAAATGTCTGAAATTTTGCCAAGAAAAAGAAAATTAACACAAATTCAAGTTGCAGTATTACAAGGATTAGACGCAGGAAAAACAAATAAAGAAATAGAGATAGAATATGGAATTAATCCGTCAAGCATTAGAAGTTCAATAGTGGCATTAGAGAAATATGGTTATTACTATGGAAATAGAGAAAAGGAGAGAAAAAAGAGCTTAGGTACTTTACAAAAAAGGGTACTAGACGAAATAAAAAAATCTCCAAAAACTAGAAGAAAAATTGCAGAAATATTAGGTATTAACTATGCTGTGGTAAGTAAAATAGTAAGAGATTTAATAAGTAAAGAATTAATAACAAGGGATGAAGTTATAGAAAGTGCTAGAACAGGTCAGAAAACAAAAAAATTGACAGATAAACAACAAACTGTATTGGAGGCTGTGAAAGAGGGAAAAACTAAAAAGAAGATAAAAGAACAATATACAATTAGTGCATCAACATACGACACCATTATAAAAGCCTTAGTGGGAAGAGGATTGTTGAGTAAAGAAGAGGCTGTAATAGCTAATTTAACAGAAAGGCAAGTAAAAGTACTACAAGGAGTTAGGAATGGAAAAACTAGAAGTCAGATGGTTGAAGAGTATGACATATGCTATGAATCAGTTAATTCTGCTCAAAAAGCATTGATAGAAAAAGGAATAATAAGTCAAGATCAAATTGTGCTTACCAAAGATCCAACAAGGATTACAGAATTTCAAGAGAGGGTATTAAGCGATTTGAAGTCTGGAAAAACTAGAAGAGAAATAGCAGACTACTATGGAGTTTCGTATCAGAAAATAAGTAGTGAAATATATAATTTAGTTACAAGAGGATTGATAACGAGGGAGGAAATAGCCAAAACTATTAGGCCAAAAAGAAAAAAATTATCAACACAGCAAAATGTTGTGTTAAACAATTTAAAAGCTGGAAAAACAAGGAGCGAAATTGCACAAGAATGTGGTATTGAGCTTAAAACTGTTTACAGTATATCAAAAACACTAATAAATAGAGGCGATATTTCGGAAGATGAAATTAAAAATTCTAAAAGGGGAAGAAAAGCTACAGATGTAAAGCTTACTGAATTGGAGCATGATATACTTGAAGGATTAAGGAGTGGAATAACAAAAAGAGAATTAGAAAAACAATATAATGTTAATTGGAATGTAATGAATAACATGATAAGGGCGTTTATAAGAAGAGGTTTAATATTAAGAGAGGATATAAAAGAAGAAAAGGTGGAGGACAAAATGAGAAAGGAAACGGACTTATCACAAAAGAATGATTTAAAAGAACTTGTTTATAAAGATATAAAGGCGGGCATGGCTTTACCAGAGATAGCAAAGAAATACAATAACAATAAGATAGGCAGTCTTGTTCTTAAATTGATTGCAGAAGGAAGAATATCAGGAAGTGAAGTGAAAACGGAGGTACTTAATAAAAGGAAAGAAAGAGATAATGGGAATGAAAGTGGAAGAAATGCAAGAGCAGATCAAAAAAAGAAAAAGCCAGTTATAAATGAGCAGACAAAAAAGAAAACGGAAGCAGATATTCCACAACCCAAAACAGAAAAGGCGGTACCAAATGAAAAAGCAGATGATAGTCAAAAAAGTAAAAACACTTTTCCAGAAGCAATAGACCGATTGAGAGAGTGCATGAAGAATGGTAAAATACCAGATATGGAGCTATTAGCCAAGGCAAAAAAAGAAACAATGACATCCTTGGGATACCTAGATAAAAATTCGGTAGGATTAATTCTAAGAGGGTATTCAGCCAGAAAGGAACATACTTTTGCGTTAGGATACATAAACGAGTGCAGAAATTTTCAAAGAGCTAGAGGTAGAGAAAATCCAGCATTAGAAGAGAGTTTTAAAAAAATAGAAAATGCAATTTCAACAGGAAGTAAAGAAATGCGAGCTATAAAAAATATGAGATGGGGAGCATCAATACATGATTCAGCAAATGATGCAGGCATCTCAGAAAAAAAAGCTACAGAGCTATATAATAAATATGTAAAACCTACAAAAGAAATAGGTGGGCAAGAAGAAATACCTCAATATGAAATTGAATTTTAGTTAAAATATAAGTAATTAAGTACATTTTAAACGGAAGGAATGAAAATTAATGATAAACTTTAAAGAAGAGATAGCAAAAATAATATCAAATTACATGAAAATAGATATAGAAAAAATACTAGAAAATTTAGAAATTCCAAAAGATAGTAATATGGGAGATTATGCTTTTCCATGTTTTGTACTTGCAAAAGAAATGAAAAAATCGCCTGTAATGATAGCTGAAGAATTGAAAAATAGTATAACAGAGGAGATTGGACAAGATAACAAATATATAGAAAGTGTAAGTTCAGTAAATGGATTTTTAAATTTTTCGATAAATAAAGAATCTATAATAAAAGAAACTATAAAAGACTTTGATAATGCAACGCAATATGGAAAATCTGATGTAGGAAAAGGAAAAACAATATTAGTAGAATATTCTTCACCTAATATTGCGAAACCTTTTCACATAGGACATTTAAAAACCACTATTTTAGGAAATTGCTTATATAATGTTTATAAATTTTTAGGTTATAATACAATAGGGCTAAACCACTTAGGGGATTATGGAACTCAATTTGCAAAATTAATTGAAGGATATAAAATGTGGGGAAGCGAATATGACTTTACTGAAAATCCTATAGATAAAATGGCAGAAGTATATGCAAGAATAAATGCTCTTTGCGAAAAAAATGAAGATGTATTAGAAAAGTGTAGAGATAATTTCAAAAAGTTAGAAGAGGGAGATCCATATTGCGTTGAAATATGGAATAAATTTAAAGAATTAAGTCTTAAGGAATTTGATAAAATATATAATTTATTAGGCGTAAAATTTGATTCGATGAATGGAGAAGCCTTCTATTCTGATAAGATGCAAGAGGTAGTAGATATCCTTGAGAAAAATGGGAAATTAGTAGAATCACAAGGTGCAAGAGTAGTAGATTTAAAAGAGCAAGGAATTGAAACACCATGCATTATTCAAAAGGCAAATGGATCTTCTATATATGCGACCAGAGATTTAGCTGCAATACTATATAGAGCAAGAACATACGACTTTGATAAATGTTTGTATGTTGTAGCCATAGAACAAAGTTTACACTTTAAGCAGGTTTTTGCAGTAGCTAAATATTTAGACTTAGATGAAAAATATACAAATGGATTAGAACATGTAAGCTATGGAATGATACGATTACCAGAAGGAAAAATGTCTACAAGAAAAGGAAATTTTGTAAAAGTTAATGACCTGTTAAATGACTCCATTTCTAAAGTTGAAGAAATAATGAAAGATAGAGACATAGAAAACAAAGAAGAAGTAGCAAAGAAAGTTGGAATAGGCGCAGTAATTTTTAACAATTTATGTGAAAATAGAATAAAAGATCAGGTATTTGATTTAAATCAAGCATTAAACTTCAATGGAGAGACAGGACCTTATCTACAATACATATGTGTAAGAACAAAAAGCGTTATAGAAAAAGCAGGATATATACCAGAGGCTTCAAGTGTTGATTTTACTAAATTAACAGATAAGGAATCTATGCAAATAATAAATGCTATAGCAACATTTGAACAAACACTTGAATTGGTAGCTAAAAAAGAAGAACCATCAATTTTAGCAAGATATCTAATAAATTTAGCACAAGGCTTTAGTACTTTTTACAACAATAATCACATATTAGTAGAAGAAAAAAGTGTTCAAGATGCACGTCTATATCTAACTAATATGGTAGGAAATGTTCTGGAGATAGGACTAAACCTGTTAGGAATACAAGTACCAGATAAAATGTAGTAATTATAAAAAAGGAAATAATTATGAATAAAGAAATTTTAAAACATATAATCAGATATATTTTAATGATTTTTATTATTGGAGTATGTTGTACAATATTTAACTTTTCAGCCGAAAATGGCACACAATCCTCTAGCACGAGTCAAAAAGTTGCTAGAGCGATTGTTATGTTAATAAATAAAAATTTATCTGAAAATGAGATTGAAAATCAAGTGAATTTAATACAGCCATATCTAAGAAAATTAGCACACTTTTCGGTTTATATGTTACTTGGTATGCTTGTTATGCTATGTGCATGCACATTCAAAGGTAGAAAATTATTAAAATTTGACATTAGTGTAATATTTAATTTTCTGTATGCTTGTACAGATGAATTTCACCAATTGTTTATTCCGGGAAGAAGTGGAGAATTTAGAGATGTATCAATCGATACATTTGGAGCATTATTAGGAATATTAATTGTACTTTCAATAGTATGGATAGTGGAAAAAGTAAAAAAAGCAAAAAAGTGTAAAACCAAGACATTAGCCGAAAAAAACGAAGAAAGTATAAAAAAGAGAAATGTGTTATTTATAGCAAGTACAGGTGGACATTTAAATGAACTTATGCAAGTTAAGCCATTATTTAATAAATTTGATTATCATATTATAACAGAAAAGACAAAAGTAGATGATAGCTTAAAAGAAGAATATGGCGAAAGAATAAGATTTTTAATATATGGAACAAAAAAATATCCAATAAGATATATATTTAAATTTTTAGCAAATTGTTTTATTAGTTTATATTATTACTTCAAATTTCAACCAGAAGTTGTAGTTACAACAGGCACGCATACAGCAGTTCCAATGTGCTATATAGCTAAAATTTTTGGAAGTAAAGTAATATTTATAGAAACATTTGCCAATAGAACAACTGCAACAGTGGCAGGTAGACTAGTGTATCCGATTGCAGATACTTTTGTTGTACAATGGGAAGAAATGCACAAGATATATCCTAAATCTGTATGTTGGGGGTGGCTATATTGATATTTGTTATATTAGGAACGCAAGATAAATCTTTTCCTAGACTACTAGATGCAATACAAAAGCAGATAGATTTAGGGAATATAGATAAAAATGAAAAAATAATAGTACAAGCTGGAAGTACAAAGTATGAGTCGAAAGACATGGAAATTAAAGATTATATAGGTGTACGAAAGTTTGAAAAGCTGATAGATGAGGCCGATTTAATAATATGTCATGCAGGAGTTGGAACCATACTTACAGCATTAAAGAAAAACAAAAAGATAATAGCTGCGGCTAGATTAAAAAAATATGGAGAACATGTAAATGACCATCAACTACAAATATTAGATAATTTTAACAAGTCTGGATATTTATTAGCATTGGATGATTTTGATAAGTTAGATTTGTTAATAAAGCAATCAGTAAACTTTACACCTGCACAATTTAAAAGCAATAAAAAATATTTTTTAAATCAACTAGAAAAAGAAATAAATATATTAGGCTAATATTAGATAATTAAAGAAAGACCGTCGATATTTATCGACGGTTTTCCATTGATTGTTAAAAATGAATCAAGCTCAGCCAATTCACAAACTGTTGAATCGCCTCATTTACAGCAGTGCTATATTTGGGCCAAAACTCATTTAAGTTTCCAGTAAAGAATGCGTAAATAAATCCTAATCCAGCTTTAATTGCGAGCTCACCCAACTGAAGCCATCCATCGAACCATCCGTAGATGATTGGAAATCTAGTGGGAAATTCGGGATAAAAATAATTCGAAATAACATTAATGATAACTCCCATAAGGATTAATCTGCCAATATTGCGACTAATTCTGTCCATCCATTGGAAAAATTTCCCTGCAATTGACTTTATTTCTGTGCGGTGATTAACAAACCAATCTCTAATCCGACCAAGCTGTGCAAAAAACCAATTCATTTTCTAGTTCTCCTGAGAAAAAAATCAACCATTTTACTGGTTGATTTTTATATCATCTGTTCTATAAAAAGTCTGAACATAAACGTTACTGGAGCGGGTAGCGAGAATCGAACTCGCGCGACCAGGTCGGAAGCATGGCATTCTACCACTAAATTATACCCGCGATTGATTATAAAATTATAATATCACAAGATAATCAAAATTTCAATTGCTTTTGCAGTTTTTATCAAAATGCTAGAGATAAAATTTTACTTAACGGGAAAGTGTAACGCAAATGTAACACAAATTTAATAAGATTGCAATCAAGTGCAAAAATATATATGATATAATAAACAAAAAAATAGGGGATTGTGATGAAAAATAAAAAGATATATAAAATATTGTTAATTCTTGCACTTTTATTTTTAGTATCAAATTTTTATCCTAATGCAAAGGCAGCTTCGAATTTATCGATATGGGGATACGTAAAAGATAAAGAGGGGAAAGCAAAAGAAGGAGTAACAGTAACAGTAGAAGGTACATCATATAGTACTACTACAAATGAAAGAGGATATTACGAGATTAATGGTATGAGCCAAGGAAATTATAGTTTAAAGTTTGATTATAGTAATTTGGGAAACCTGTATGAAACAGAGAACATAGAAATGTTTCAGCTTGATAAATATATGGACAAGTTAGAAATAGCATTTGTTCATGATAATAGCATAAATATAGATGATTATATAGCTCAAATAAAAAAGATGACGACAGAGCAATCTTCAGGTTCAACTATAAGTCCTAGAATACTAGATTTAACGTATACAAACGAAGAATCTTTAAGAAGTATAATAAACAATCTAAGAACAGCAAGTAATTCTGAAAATGCTTTTCATAAAACTCAAATAAATGGTTGGAAAAGTGTTGCTGCAATATGCTATAATTCGAGTATTGAGTATAACATAACGCATATTAATCCTCTTATGAATAATAACAATTATGATATAGTAATAAAAAAATATGATGCTGCTGAAGAAAATGTTATAAAGGGGATATATCAAAAAATAAAGAATAATGAACCTGAAAAAGTCGAAAATATCGATACTATGGATGAAGATAACCATATGAAAGTTAACATTAATCTACAAAAGGATTCCATGGTAAATGTAAGAGTTAAGAGAGGAACTGCTGGACTAGTATTAGATGATTCACATGATGGTTTTATAAGCGGAAAAGTTATTGCTGATGGAAATATTGTAAATGATAGGTTAAAAATAACGTTAGTTAAAGACTCTGGGGAGAAAATAACAAGATATACAGAAAATGGAGAATATAAGTTTGGATATCCACAACCAGGAAGATACAGAATAGAATTTTCATTTGACTCAGCTGAAATTAATGGACAAAATTATGAAGTCAACTCGGATTATAGAAGCATAAATAATACTACTTCACCAGAACAAAATTGCATAAATCCATCAAATACTAATATACAAGAATTAAAAGAAAAGTTTACAAAAATAGGATATTCACAAGAAAGAACATTAGATAACAATACAAAAGAATGTGCTTTAACAGGTTATACGGATTGGTTTTATATAAATGGAACTTACGATAGCAAATATGGAGGAATAGTATTAAGGGAAAGAGAAAAGTTTGGCTTAGAAGTTAATTCAGAATTGACTGCATTTAAAATAATATTATCTGATGGTCAGACGTTAGCTGATTGGAGTAAAAGTGATAACCAGGAAGTTAACAATGTTTTAAGTACAGGAAAAAATGGAACATTCATTATAACAATGGATAATGAGTTAAGACATGGAGCAACCATGTATGCTGAATATAGTATAACAGTTATGAATAATAGAAACATAGACTGCAAATCTTTTACATTAGTTAATGGAAATGACTTACAATGTGATTTAAATAGTACTTTATTGACAGATACAAACATAAAGAATACTGATATTGGATGGAAGGGAATAGAAAATGTTGACGAGTATGTATCGAATGTATTGGATTCTGCTCTGGTAAAGAAAGAGTATATAAAACTATCGGACGAAATCAAAGCGGGAGAAACAAAAGTATACAGATTGAAACTTTCTAAACTTGTTGATTCGGATTGTGCATATTCTAATGTAGCTGAAATAGTTGAATATGAAAATGAACAAGGAAGACGAAATTATAATTCTAATAATGAAAAAATAAGAGCAGGTAATTATTGGAATGAGGGAATAATTGAAAAAGATACAGGAATTTCGAAAGCATTGATGATTATGCCACCATTTGGTGAAAACAAAGAAATGATTATAACAGCGGTATTATTTATTGTATTGCTTATAATAATAAATGTTATAAATTATAACAAAAAGGCAAAAAATAGAAGGAGGAAAAAATAAATGAAGAAGAAAGAATGTATAAGAATGGCGATTATAGCGATAATCTTAATTCTTATAGTGGTTGTTACAATTATAATGTTTGTACTTATGAAAAAAGGAGCTTTACCAAATTTATTTGAAAGCGAAGGTACTTCGGTTTCAAAGGAAAAAATAGAAGCATTAGATTGGAGTACAGATATTGTATCTAATATAACAACAGAAAATGTTCCAATACCACGTCAGTACTCATACGTGTCTGGAAATATTGAAACAGGAACAATAATAGAAGATAAAAATGGTTGCTATTATTTATGGGTTCCATATACTAAAGATGTAACTAAAGATGCAAGTGAATATTATACAAATGTTTCGGATTACTATGAAATGGAATCTGATGAAATGGCATCTATAGAAAAATACAATGGTTTTTATGTAGCTTTAAATATGAGTGAAGACATTGATAGCCTAAAAACTATAAGCAACGATAAATATACTAGCTATGCTGATACAATGAATGCTGAGTTGGAAGATAATACACAAAGACATTTATTGTCAAAAGAGGAAATCGAGCAAATTAATACATATATGGAAAATGAGAAATTTGATATAGCAGATAATACTATAGGTATAGAAGCAACTACATTTTCTGTATATTCGCCAATGGCTACAGCAACTGTAAGTAGTATGGTAATGGCTGATAGTGAAGCTGGTACAGTGGAGCCTATTGATGACAATGAAATAAACACAGTAGAAAATATGGAAGCTGTAACAACAGAGCCTGGCAATGAAGAAAATTCAACAAATATTGGAGAAAACCAAAATACAGAAAATAATGAAGATACAACAGGAACAAATGAAGCTGAAATAGTAAATGAAGCAGAAACTGTGTATATGTTAAAAACAGAACAATATCCACAAGGAGTTCCAATTCCATATGGTTATAAAAAAGCTGTAACAGATGGAATAGTAACAATTCAGGATGCTACAAACAATAATCTAGTATATGTATGGGTGCCTCTGAGTGCTGAAGAATTAACAACAAGAAAATCTGAGTTGAAATCATTATATGAGAACTATACAAATGCAGATGGAGAAAAATTAAAGTTTGATGAAGGTTCAGAACTTTATAAAGTATTCAATAATACTAAAGAAGAATTACCAGAAGAATTTGTTGAAAGTATAAAAAAATGGGGAGGCTTTTATATAAGCGAAGCCGAATTGAGCTATGATAGTTCAAACAACTTTTATAATAAAGCAAGAGGCATGGTAGGATCAACTGTAAGATTAACAAGATATGGTGGGGACTACTTTAGAGGCAGTACAACTCAAAACTTTACATATGATAATGTAATAAAAACAGCAGAGAGTGTAACAGCAAATAGTTCAACAGTTGTAAGCCATTTAATGTATGGGGTAGAATATGATGCTACAGTATTATGGATTAATAGGACAAATTCAAATTATCAAGACAAAAACGGAAAGAATATGTTAAGCATATTACTAGAAGATAGTACAAGTGTAGGAAAATATAGAAATACAGGATGGAGTGCCAATTCAACCGCTGAAAAAAGTGCAGCATTTTTTAATAAAATATGGGGACTTGGAGGAAACTTATCAGAGATAACACAAGAAAGAGCCGGCAACTCATATGTTGTAAGAGGTGGTTCAGCATATTCAACAGGTGAGGACGAGCCAATTGCAAGCAGAAAGATAACAGATGAAATATCATCAGATATGGTTGGCTTTAGAACATGCTTATATGTAAAGCCAGACTTAAAAGAAACTAATAAAGAAACTGAGGCATATACACCAACTGTGGAAGATGATACAGTATTTTATATTGGGGACTATACATTTGATATTTGGAAAGAACAACAAAGATTCGTAAATTCATGGGATGGATTGATTATATATAGTGAACCAGATTTAACATCTAATGTAATAACAACATTAGGATTTGCAAATTCAGTAGCAGTAAATGCTAAAGCAAAAGAAATGGTTAAAGATAGCAATGGAAATGACTTATGGTGGATTAGAGTAAGATTGGCTGATGGCAGTATAGGATATGCAAATGCTCAGGCTGGAGTTACAGATAAAACGCAACAAGTCGGAAATCGCACATTTATAATGAAGGAAAAAGTTACAAGATATCATGTAAATAAACTAGTGGTGTATACTTCTTGTGATGAATCTTCATCTCAGTTGGCAACAATTGATTTTACAGGTGGAATAGAAGTTGTAGGAAAATCTATAGACTTTGAATGGGCAGCTGTAAAGGTTAATGGAAAAGTTGGCTATGTGAAAGCAAGTAATTTAAAAGTAAAAATTGATCTGGAAAAAATAGGTGATTATTCATTCTATGTAGGTGATCCAGTTCAAAGAGGAATAGGAAATGAACAAGGTGCTGGATTACGTCAAAATCCAGGAGATGAAAGTACATCAGGAACAGCACCATATGGAATAACCATTACAATGGATGCGCTATCAGAAGATGGAAAAATAGCAAGAATAAATTACAACGGAAGCACATACTTTGTAAATGCAAGTGATTTATGCAATCCTGGACCAGCACTTGAAGTTAGTATAAATAAAGACACGGGTGCAGTTACTATAAAGGCTAAAAATATAGGTAGAGGAGTAAAAGGAATTTATAGTAATGGTAGTGAAGTAAAAGGCAACTGGGATGGCGACTATTATGTTGCAACTCTTCAAGCATATAAAGATGAAAAATATAGTATTTCTGCAAAAGATAATGAGGGAAATACATCAATATATGGTGAAATTGATACAAGTGGCATAAAGGTGGATGACCCATCGAAGAAACCAGTAGAGCCAACAACACCAACAACACCATCAACATCAGATACGCCATCAACGCCGAGTGATAGTGGAGAAAGTTCAGGAGGAAGCTCATCTGGATCGGATACAGAAGCACCAAAAGTAGTAAGCACGTCATATTCTGATAGTAAATGGAATTTTAAAACTTTTAATAATAAAGATGAGGTTTGGGTATCAGAACCAATTACCGTTTGGATACAAGTAACAGATAATCAAACACCAGCCTCAAAGATATATGCGTATTTAACAGATTATAATTCTAATAGAATATCTGACAAAATAACAACTGTAGAAGGATCAAACGGAAATGAAGGAAAATACTATATCGCATATACTATATCTAAAAGTAACACATATTACTTCCAAATATGTGATGGCAGTAGTGCGTCAGATTATACCTGGGTAACGATAACGGTAAAAGGACTTGATTCTGGAAGTAGCAGTAGTGGCAGTTCATCACAAAATCCAGAAATAGATAATGTAATAAGTCATGATAGAACAATATCTGTATATACTAGTTCAGATACTCAATATATAAATTATAGGGTAAAAGGTTATTCGGATTGGAAATGGATTAAATATGATGGATATCCTACAGTGTTTACAGTAAATAGATATGCTACATATGAAGTATGTGCTGGAAAATATGACTCTAATGGAAAAGCTTATTATTCAAAAGTAAGAGAAGTAACAACCTCTAAAAAACCATCAGGAGGGAGTTCGTCAGGAGGAGGGTCTAGTAGCAAGGATAAAACTAAGCCATCAATGAAAAGTGTTACAACTAATCATAGTGGATGGTATAACGGAAATGTAACGATAAATATGTATGCTACTGATAATGTAAAAGTAGATCATTTTACAATAACGACACCTACTGGAGCACAAATATCAAGACCAGCAACAAAATCAAGTGATGGTGCGTATCATGCTAGCTATACTGTTAGCCAAGAAGGGGGTGGAACCTGGTCGGTAAAAGCTATTGATTCAAGCGGAAATGTGAGTGATGGTAGTAAAAGTGCATATATTGCAATAGACAAGACTGCTCCAACATTTGACTTTACTTATCACGAAAAAAATACAAACATAGTATACCAGAAAGTTAGGGGAAGTGATAAGTTAAGTGGTATTTATACTTTAGAGCTAAAAAAATTGAATATCGATAAACACGGAAATATAAGTTATAAATCGGTAAAAACAACATTATCAAATAGTCTAGGGTGGTGGCAAGATCCTACATGTTCATATAGAATAGTAATGGTAGATAAAGCTGGAAATACAAGAAACGTACACATTTATGGTATAAATGCAAAATATATATAAAAATCTTATAAAGACTTTTAAGTAATTTCTTAAAAGTCTTGCTTTTTTGTTTGGAAATAAATATAATGTACATAATAATTATGAAAGGAAATTTATGTATGGAAAATGAAAAATGGTTTTATAAAAATGAAGAAGCTATAATTGAAGAATTAAATACAGATAAAGAAAATGGACTGTCTAATTCAGAGGTAGAAGAAAAGAAAAAAAAATATGGCTATAATGAATTAAAAGAAGGAAAGAAGAAAAGTACCTTTATAAAATTTTTAGAGCAATTTAAAGACTTTATGATTATCATTCTAATAATCGCGGCAATAATATCAGGAATTGTAGGTTACATTCAGGGAGAAGGAATAACTGATTCAATTATAATCATGATAGTTGTAATTGCAAATGCTATTATAGGTGTTATGCAGGAAAACAAGGCGGAAAAGTCACTTGAAGCATTAAAAAAATTAAGCAGTTATTCAGCAAAGGTATTAAGAAATGGACATATAGATGTTATCGCATCCAGAGATTTGGTTCCAGGGGATATTGTTATATTAGAAACAGGAGATTATGTCCCAGCAGATATTCGACTTATAGAAGCTGTAAACCTAAAAGCTCAAGAGGCATCTCTTACAGGAGAGTCAGTTCCAGTAGAAAAAAATACTGAAACAATAGAAAATATAGAAGCAGGCTTGGGAGATAGGACTAATATGGCATTTTCCTCTAGTTTAATTACGTATGGAAGAGGAAAAGGAATAGTTGTAGAAACTGGAATGAATACGGAAGTTGGAAAAATTGCAGGAATCTTAAATAACACAGAAAAATCCGAAACACCATTACAAATCAGACTAAACAAATTAGGAAAAACACTTGGAATAGCATCTATCGCTATTTGTGTAGTTATTTTTATAATAGGTTTATTATATGGAAAAGACATAATAGAAATGTTTATGACAGCAGTAAGTTTAGCAGTTGCAGTTATTCCAGAGGGCTTAGCAGCAGTTTCTACAATAGTTTTAGCAATTGGCGTTCAAAGAATGGTTAAGAAAAACGCTATAGTAAAAAAACTTCCAGCAGTTGAAACACTAGGAAGTAGTACAGTTATATGTTCTGACAAAACAGGAACATTAACACAAAATAAAATGACTGTTCAAAAATTATTCTATAATAATCAATTAAAAGAAATAGATAAAATAGACTTAGATAAAGAAAATGGAGAATTGGAGAAGTTAGTTTACTGTTCAATGCTTTGCAATGATACAAAAGTTGGAAGAGATGATAAACTAACAGGAGATCCAACAGAGACGGCTCTAGTTGATATGGGATTCAAATTAGGATTTAGGCCTGATTTATTTGAACAAATGTCACGTGTTCAAGAGATTCCATTTGATTCTGACAGAAAATTAATGACAACTGTTGTAAGATATAATGATAATAAATATATAGTATATACAAAAGGTGGAGTTGATGAGTTATTAGATAGATGCAACAGCTATGTGATGGTTAATGAAATTAAATTTGATATAGAAGAGTATACTAAAATTATAGATAAAGAAAATGATGTAATGGCTAAAGAAGCATTAAGAGTGTTAGCTATGGCATACAAGGAAATAGATCACATTCCAAGTGAATCTGAAATGAAAGATTTAGAAAAAGATTTAACTTATATAGGAATGGTTGGCATGATAGATCCACCAAGAGAAGAAGTTAAAGTTGCTGTTGAAAAATGTAAAGAAGCTGGAATTAAAACAGTAATGATTACAGGAGACCATAAGGCAACAGCAGTTGCTATAGCAAAACAGTTGGGAATATTAGAAGATGGTGAAGAAGCAGTAACTGGAAGTGATGTTGAAAAAATGTCACAAAAAGAATTAGAAAGAAGAGTAGAAAACATAAGAGTATATGCAAGAGTTTCACCAGAGCACAAAGTCAGAATTGTAAAAGCATGGCAGTCACATGGAGAGATTGTGGCAATGACAGGAGATGGCGTTAATGATGCACCAGCATTAAAAACTTCAGACATAGGATGTGCAATGGGAATTGTTGGAACAGATGTTGCAAAAGAAGCTGCAGATGTAATTTTAACAGATGATAATTTTGCAACCATAGTATCAGCAGTCGAGGAAGGAAGACGTATATATGACAATATATTAAAAGCAATACAGTTCCTATTATCTAGCAATGTTGGCGAAGTAGTTCTTTTATTTGTAGCAATATTAATAACTCCATTGTTAAGTAAAATATTTGGAATAGATATAAATTTAATAGAGCCATTATTACCAATTCATATACTTTGGATAAACTTAGTAACAGATTCTTTACCAGCTTTAGCACTTGCATTTGATCCAGCCAATAGCGACATAATGAGAAGAAAACCATTAAAACCAAAATCAGGAATATTTACAAAAGGTAGAACATGGCGAATTATCTATCAAGGGTTGATGATAGGGCTATTAACATTAACTGCATTTATAATAGGATTATCTACCAAAAATCCACCAGTTATAGAAGGATTAACTCCTGAAGAAGTACGTGTAGAAATAGGGCAAACGATGGCATTTGTGGTGCTAGCTTTTTCAGAATTAATACTTGTGTTTAATATAAGAAATGATAAAGAATCAATTTTTAAAACTGGAATAGGTGGTAATAAACAATTATTTTGGGCAATTTTAGCATCATCAGCATTGATGTTAATTATATTGGCGATAGAACCATTAAGAGCAATATTTAGCATACCAGTATTGCCACTAGAAAACATAGTTGAAATGATTGCATTAATAGTAGCTCCAATTGTAATAGTTGAAATCTTTAAGCTATTAAAAATTAATGGAGAATAAGGAAGATATTTATTAGTGCCAGAATAGAGACGAGTATTTTACTCGCTCTATTGCTTGATATATCATACGATTTATAGGGTGATTAAATTTATAATATTTTTTGGGTTATAGTAGCATAATAAACTATAAAGTGATATAATACAAACGAAAATTAAAAGGGAGCAAGAAGAGGCATAAAGATGATAGATTTAATAGTAATAAACAAACAGTTAAACATGAAAAGATTAATAATAGTAATAATTATTACTATGGTTGTTGTAATGATAGCAACTGTTGCAGGAATGAATTTTGCACATAAAAAAGCAAGCGAAACATATATAAAACAGCTAGATTCTCAAGTCTCAAAGGTTGAAGAAAATAATAGAATAAAGAAAGAAGAAGAAGAGAAGAAGAAACAAGCAGAGCTTCAAAAAAGAATAAAAGCAACAAGTGAACCTTTAACAGAAGAACAACAAAACAACATATTGCATATATATAAAGATACTGGTGAGAAAAGAGTATTTTTAACATTTGATGATGGACCATCTTCTTTAATAACTCCATTAATATTAGATGTGTTAAAACAAGAAAATGTAAAAGCAACATTCTTTTTATTAGGAACAAGTGCAAGAAATAATCCAGATTTAGTAAAAAGAGAATTTAATGAAGGTCATTATATAGCAAATCATGGATATAGCCATAAATATTCGTCAGTATATTCTAGTCCAGAAGCTACTTTGAATGAATATAATGAAACAGAACAAGCAATTAAAAATGCGTTAGGAAATCAAAATTATAGATCAAATTTATTTAGGTTTCCAGGAGGCTCTAATGGAGGATATTATAACGATTTAAAACAACAATCAAAGGCTTTATTAAGAGAAAATGGAGTAGTTCATCTAGATTGGAACGCTTTAAGTGAAGATGCTGCTGGAAGCTACACTAAAGAACAATTATTGCAAAATACTATAGATACAGTTGGTGAGAAAAATAGTGTTGTAATATTGATGCACGATTCTTCAGATAAAGTGTTAACATATGAAATGTTGCCAGATTTAATTCACTATTTGAAAGAAAAAGGCTATAACTTTAAAAATATATATGACATAATATAATGAAAATGGTAATAATATAAATAAATGTAGAAAGAATTAGGAGAGATTATGTACGATGTTATTATTATAGGAGGAGGACCAGCTGGTGTTACAGCAGGTATCTATATAAAACGCGCTGGATTCAATGTTTTAATACTAACAAACGAAAATAGTTCACTACAAAAAACAGATAAGATAGAAAACTACTATGGATTTGAAAATCCAATATCTGGAAAAGATTTATACAAAGATGGAATTAAACAAGCTGAAAGATTAGGAATAAATATTATAAAAAAGGAAGCTATAAGTATAAAATATTCAGAGACATATGATACAGAAGAAACACCTCAAAATTCCAATGACAGCCAAAATACTCCAAACTTTGAAATTATTACTGCAAATCAAGGAAAAAATGAAAAATATGAAACAAGATATGTAATTCTCGCAACTGGAGTTAATAGAATAAGTGCTAAAATAAAAGGAATAGAAAGGTTTGAAGGCAAAGGTGTAAGTTACTGTGCAGTATGTGATGCAGCTTTTTATAGAAACAAAGATGTTGCTGTGCTTGGAAACGGAAATTATGCAATAGGAGAAATAGAAGAATTACTTCCTATAGCAAAAAATGTAACAATGCTTACGAATGGAAAAGAACCAACAGAAAATAGAGACACAATTGATATTGACGAAAGAATAATAAAAGAAGTCAGAGGAGAAAATAAGATAGAAGAAGTCGCTTTTGAAGATGGAACTATGCGAAAAATAGATGGATTATTTGTAGCGCAAGGAACAGCTTCGAGCCTTGACTTTGCAAAAAAGATAGGTGCTAAGATAGAAAACAACAACATTGTAGTTGATGAAAATATGCAAACTACAGTAAACAACATTTACGCCTGTGGTGACTGTACAGGAGGAATATTACAAATATCAAAAGCAATATATGATGGCACAAAAGCAGGGCTAGCCATAATAAAAGAGTTGAGAAAAGAAAGGAGTATATGATATTAGTTAAATAAATCATCAGACGTTTTATTTGGAATATATCATATAAAAAGAAAAATGGAAATAATATTAACAAGTAAAAATTATGAATACGAGGTAGAAAATTCAGAGATACCAGTATTAATAGACTTTTGGGCAACATGGTGCGGACCATGCAGAACAATGACGCCAATAGTACAACAAATAGCAGAAGAAAATGATGGTAAAATAAAAGTATGTAAAGTTGATATTGACAAAGAAAGAGACTTAGCTTCAAAATTTGAAATAATGAGTATACCTACATTTGTGGCTATAAAAGATGGTAAAGTAATTGGAACATCAATAGGAGTACAAGAAAAAGAAGAAATTCTAAAAATGTTTGGAGATTAAATTTTATATCAAAAATATAAAAAAATATTAAAATATACCTTGACAGAAAATAAGATGTTGTGGTATTATAAATAAGTGTTAGCACACAAATGCTAATACGCGGATGTGGCGGAATTGGTAGACGCGCTGGTCTTAGGAACCAGTGTCAACGACGTGGGGGTTCGAGTCCCTTCATCCGCACCAAACAATAAAAACCTTGTAAGTGTTGAAAAATCAATATTTTACAAGGTTTATTTTTATAAAAGTAATGCAGTAGAAATTTTGTTTTGTTTTAAATCTTTTTAGCTGTCGAGGAGTATAGTTTGATTTTTTTATGTAAATATGTTATAATCATATGTGATGTAACTCTTTATAACTCCGTTGCATCAGTAGGTATACACAATTTGAATATGGATTATTATCCAAGGAGGAAAAAATTATGTTGGATATCAAGACTGCAAGAATCGTTCGCGAGGCAATCAATGAGCATTTCTCTTCACCTAATATGGTAAGTTTGGAAGCAGTTTGCAGAATGCAGCCTGTTGTTCAGAATACCAGTGGTAGTGGTTATACTATCCTGGCTCTTCAGTTTGGAGACCTTACCATTCTGGTATGGGTTCAGTTTGATGAGGAGCAGGGGGTTATCGTAAGAAGCGTTAAGGCGCAGGCTTGGTAATTGGCAAAAAAAAGAAAGTATTCTTTCTCTCACAGAAATGTGGGAGTTTTTTTATTTAAATTTTTTCCTAACAACACAATTAAAAATATAAATAAAGCAGTAAAAAGTTAATAATGGCGAAAGCACAAGAAAACATAAAACAAAAGGGATGCTTTGAAAGTCAAATATATGATGTATGCAGTTATAGATTAATAAAAACATTAGGTTGTCTAAAGATTCTAGGATATTAAGTTTTTTTTACGATAAAATAAAAAATTGGTAGAAATTTCTTACATAAAAAGTACAAACAAACGTTTACAAAATTTAGTGACAATGCTATAATAATTATAGTGAGTGTTGGAGGTGGAATATGCAAGATTTAGAGCAACATATTTATATTGCAATAGACTTAAAGTCTTTTTATGCATCAGTAGAATGTAATGAACGCGGGTTAGATCCTCTAAAAACAAATTTAGTAGTTGCTGATAGTAGTAGAACAGAAAAAACAGTGTGTTTGGCAGTAACACCTTCTTTGAAACAATATGGAATATCAGGAAGAGCAAGACTGTTTGAAGTGGTACAAAGAGTAAAAGAAATAAATATCGAGAGAAAGTTAAAGGCTCCAAACCAAACCTTTACAGGTTCAAGTTACGATGACGTTGCCCTAAAAAAGAATCCTGATTTGGAACTATCATATATAGTAGCACCACCACGTATGAAATATTATATGCAATATAGCACTAAAATATATAATATTTATCTTAAATGGTTTTCGGCGGAGGATATATATGTATATTCCATTGATGAAGTTTTTATAGACGTAACACGATATTTGAAAACTTACAATATGAGGGCAAAAGAGTTGATAACGAAGGTTATTAAGGATGTTTATGATAGTACGGGAATCACAGCTACAGGTGGAATGGGAACAAATCTTTATTTAGCAAAGATAGCTATGGATATTGTAGCAAAACACGCTAAACCAGATAAAAATGGAGTACGAATAGCAGGATTAGATGAAATGAGCTATAGAAAATTACTTTGGAATCATACTCCAATTACTGACTTTTGGAGAGTTGGAAGAGGGTATGCAAAAAAACTTGAAAAACATGGCATTTATACTATGGGAGACGTTGCAAGAACATCTGTTAATAATGAAGATTTATTATACAAACTATTTGGAATTAATGCAGAATTATTGATTGACCATTCTTGGGGATACGAACCAGTCACGATTAAGAGCATAAAAGAATACAAACCATCTACTAATAGTATCAGTTCTGGTCAAGTTTTGCATTGCCCATACAATTATGAAGATACAAAATTGATAGTAAAAGAGATGACAGAGCTTTTAACTTTAGATTTAGTTGAGAAAAATCTTGTAACAAATCAGATAGTATTAACAATTGGGTATGATATTGAAAATGTAACAAGTGACAAAATTGGTTATAAAGGTGAAATAACAATAGATAGATATGGACGTAAAGTACCAAAACATGCTCATGGAACAATCAATCTAGATCACCAAACATCATCAACTAAAATTATAATGGATTCAACCATGAAGTTATATGAAAGAATTATAGACAAAAACTTATTAGTTAGAAGAATAAATGTCACAGCTGAAAACGTAATAAATATGGAACAAGTGGAAGATAGTAAACCATTTGAACAAATTGATTTATTTACAGATTACCACAAAAAGGAAGAAGAGGAAAAAGAAGAAAAAAAGGAGAGAGAGCTACAAAAAGTTGTAATTGAAATAAAAAATAAGTATGGAAAAAATGCTATTATTAAAGGGATGAATTTGCAGGATGCTGGGACAACAATTGATAGAAACAAACAAGTTGGAGGACACAAAGCATAGAAGGGAGCTAATACTATGAATAGAAATTATGAAGATATTATAAATTTGCCACATCATATTTCCAAAACGAGACCACAAATGAGCTTAGAACAAAGGTCAGCTCAATTTGCTCCATTTGCAGCATTAGTTGGCTATGAAGATGAAATTGCAGAAACTGGACGATTAACCGTGAATAAAATAGAGCTAGATGAAGAAACCAAACAAATTCTAAATAGAAAACTACAAGAGATTCTAGAAAATCTTGAAATACATCCTAAAGTAGCAATTACATATTTTGTTCCAGACAATAAAAAAAGTGGAGGGAAATACAGAACGGTAACAGGAAACGTTCTAAGTTTAAACACATATAAAAACAGTATAGTATTAACAGATAAAACAGAAATACAAATAAGCAAAATTATAAAGTTGGTGTTGGAATAATACAGTATAAATCTTACAATAAATAAAAATGATTAAAAACAAAGGATATACTAGATAAATAAATATTGATGTGTTAAAATAGTAAAAGGAATTATCTAAATACAATAATTGGAGGAAAAAAATGGGACGATTTATGCAATCGGCAGTTAATGTAATTTGCTGTCGTTTCTTATATAGAGTGAGATATATAAATCTTGAACAAATAAAAAATACAAAAAGATGTATAATATGTCCAAATCATACAAGTATAATGGATCCATTCTTTATTTATCCGAAAACGAATAACTTATTTATAATGGCAAAATCGGAATTGTTCGAAAATAAATTGATTGCAAAGATATTTAAACATTATAATGTATTTCCAGTAGATAGAAAAAAAGTGGATGTTAAGAGCACATTAACAGCAGTTAATATCTTTGAGAACAATCCAGAAGTAGCACAATTTTTAATTTTCCCAGAAGGAAAGGTAATAAAGAAGGACGAGGAGATTGGAAAGGTTAGAAATGGAGCGATATTTGTAGCTGCAAAAGCAGAGGTGCCAATTATTCCAGTATATATATCTAGAAATGTGCATCTATTCAGAAAAGTAAGGGTTATATTTGGAGAGCCAATCAAAGTGGATAAGAATGTATTAAATGATAAAGAAAAGATAAAAGAGAAAAGCAAAGAGTTATTAGAAAATATTTATGAATTAAGTAATAGACAGTAAAGGAAAAGGTGAGAAGTTATTATGAAAGAAAAAACATTTAAAGATTTAGGATTAGACGAAGGTGACAAGTATTTAAATAAGATTTCAACAGAGTATGATTTAGGCGAATTTGATAGTATTCTAAGCAATAATGAAAATCAAGAAGAACTTGATAAAAAAATGAAGGAAATAAAGGACAAAATTTAAATTTGAATAAGAAGGATAAAATTATGCAAGAAGTTCCAGTAGTAAAAAATGAAAAATATATTGTAGATATTATAGATAATGGATTTTCGGGTGAAGGAATAGCAAAGGTCAATGGGTTTACAGTCTTTATTCCTAAAGCGATTAAAGGAGAAAAATGTGAAGTACTTATAGTAAAAGTACTTTCTTCGCATGCGTATGGAAAAATTTTAAATTTAATAAAAGAATCAGAAGAAAGAAAAAATCCAGATTGTACAACATATCAAAGATGTGGTGGTTGCGACTTAAGACATATGAAATATGAAAGTACATTGAATTTAAAAAGAAACATAGTTCAAAATTTAATAAATAGAGGTTTAAAAGAAAAGCTTACTGTAGAACAAACTATAGGAATGAGCACACCATATAACTATAGAAATAAGGCTCAGTATCCAGTGGGGCTGGACAAAGATGGAAATCCAGTAATTGGAGTATTTGCAAAAATGTCTCACACAATAATACCGATAGAGGACTGCAAAATTCAAACAGAGATTTCGCAGAGAATTGCTAAAACAATATTAGAATTTATCAAAGAAAATAATATCGAAGTTTATAACGAGAAAACTGGAAATGGAATATTTAGACACATAGTAATTAAAGTAGGAAAATATACAGAAGAGATAATGTGTATTTTAGTACTAAATAAGACAGGATTTAGAGAAGAGCAAGAATTAGTAAAATTGCTAACTATGAAATTCCCAGAAATAAAAACGATAGTAAAAAACATAAATACTAAAAATACAAACGTAATCTTAGGAGAGAAAAATATAAATGTTTATGGTAATGGATATATAGAAGACAAGCTTGGAGAATATGTTTTTAAAATATCACCAATGTCATTTTATCAGGTAAATCCAGTACAGGCAGAAGTATTGTACAATACAGCGATAGAAGCAGCAAAACTGAATATTCAAGATATTTTGTTTGATTTGTATTGCGGAATTGGAACAATAGGAATTTTTGCTTCTAAATTTGTAAAAAAAGTGTATGGCATAGAGATTGTACCTCAGGCAATAGAAGATGCAAAAGAAAATGCAAAGATAAATAAAATAACAAATGCTGAATTTATAGTTGGAGATGTGGAATTTGCATTTGATGAATTAGTAAACAAAAAGGAAATTAAGCCAACTGCAATAATAGTAGATCCACCAAGAAAAGGATTAGACGATAAAACAATACAAAACATATTAAAATTAAAAACAGAAAAAGTAGTATATGTAAGTTGTAACCCAGCGACGATGGTAAGAGACTTAGCAAAGATGAAAGAAAAATACAAAATAGAGAAAATACAGCCCGTGGATATGTTTCCGTTTACAAGACACGTGGAGTGCGTAGCGGTGCTATCACTCGAAAATACGATACAATAGTTGAGTTTAGTGCATTTGAATTCTGCTAGTTTTGAGAAAAAGGGCATATAATACATCTTCAAAAACAAAGGCAATAAAACTAGCAAAACAAGCATTAGAGATAAATCCTGAAAATATTGATGCCGAATGTTTTATTGCAGAATTTGAAGAAAATTAAATAAAAAAATTATCAAAAATGGAAGCTATTATTATTACTGATTTAGTATATTTGCTAGGAAGTGTACCATCTTTTATAACATTTATGAAAATAGAATTAAAATAGACAAGCTATTTATCACAAAAAGCCCACCTCTGGAATGTCCTGGAGGTGTTTTTTAGCACTATGAGTATCAAAATAATAATAAAAATAAAGCATATTAAGTCATAAAAGTAATAAATTGTAATAAGAAGGAAAATGTAAATTAAAATGCATTTTTTTGAAAACAATTATTTCACTCAGAAAGGAATGGAAATTTATGAACTTAGTAAAAATTTATTTAAAATCGATATTAACACCAGTAATTGTAGGAGGAATAGTTGGAGTAATTATATCTTGGACAATGGACTATACTTCTTTAATAAAGCCGTTTGGAGCTCCTCCAAGTATATTATTTCCAATTGTGTGGACGGTCTTATATATTCTTATGGGAATATCATATGGAATATTGAAATCAGAAGGCAAAAATAATAAAAAGATACAAATAATTTATTATACACAACTATTAGTAAATTCACTATGGTCAATTATATTTTTTACATTAAAATGGAGATTGTTTGCCTTTATATGGATTATTATACTTATAATATTAGTTATAATAATGATATTTGAATTTTATAGAAAAAACAAAATTTCAGGTCTTTTACAAATACCATATTTATTATGGATAATTTTTGCATCATACTTAAACATAGCTATTTATATACTAAATAAATAATAAATCTCGAAAATTTCAGCCTTTATTTTTTTATTGATAAAATTGTAAATAAAGGTTGATTATTTTTTACATAAATGATATTATAAAGTCGAAAAAACGAATAATAAATCGAAAAGAGGAAAAATAATGGGAAAACATTCGGCTGAAAAACAAAGCAGAAGAATAGATAATGAACAATATCAAATAACCAGTGAGAAAAAAGAAAAAAAAGGATTAAAGATATTTCTAAGAATACTAGTAGGGTTACTTATTATTTTATCAATTTTGGCAGGAATAGCATTTTGGTTTGTAGGAGATAAACTAGGCAAAATAGAGAAAGAAGAAATTGACAAAACAGCAGTAGGAATAAATGAAGAAACATCTAAACAATTAAAAGAATATAGAAATATAGCTTTATTAGGAATAGATAGTAGAGCGGATGATTATGGACTGGGAAACAGAAGTGATTGCATAATTATTGCCAGTCTGAACCAAAAGACAAATGAAATAAAGTTAATTTCTGTTTATAGAGATACATATGTATATGTTACAGAAAACGGCACAAAAAAATTAGATAAAATAACACATGCGTATTCTTATGGGGGAGCACAAAATGCATTAAAGTCTCTTAACGAAGCATTAGATTTAAATATAACTGAGTTTGTTACTGTGAATTTTGATGCAGTAATTGCTGCGGTGGATAGCCTTGAGGGAGTATATATAGATATAGATAGTTCAGAATTGAAATATATAAACACTTACATTGATGCCACATCAGAAAGTTCAGGAGTAAAATCTAGTCATATAACGAAAACTGGAAAACAGAAACTAGATGGTGTACAAGCAGTAGCGTATTCAAGAATTAGATATACAGCTGGTGGTGACTATAAAAGAACTGAAAGAATGAGAATAGTTGTAGAAGCAATGTTAAGCAAAGCAAAAACGTTGGGAATAGGACAGCTAAATAGTTTCGCAAACACGATTCTACCAAGAATTAGAACAAATATATCTTCGGGAGAAATAATAGGATTGCTACCAAGCATTGCTTCAATAAAAATTTCAGGCAGTCTAGGTTGGCCATATGAGACAAAAGGAATAATGTTAGACAGATGGTATGGAGTACCGGCAACATTGAAAAGTAATGTGGAAAAACTTCATAAGGAAGTTTTCAACCAAGATGATTATGAAGCTTCTGAAGAAGTAAAAGAAATGAATGATGCCATAATAAAAAGAACAGGATATACTGAATAATTAAAAACAATAGATAGAAAAGGGAATGTATAATCATGAGTAAAGGTAATTTAGCAGTAAAAGAAGAATTTGACGGTTTGGCAATAGAAGATTCCATACTTGAGGAAAAATTAACTGATAATATTAGGATATTTCAAAAAAATGAAACAAAAGCAAATAGGAAGATCTTTTATAAAGTACTAAAAAGAATCATAGATATAATAGGAGCATTTGTTGGAACAGTTATTTTGATTCCGACGACAGTAATTATATATTTAGCAAGAAAAATTTCTAAAGAAGACAACGGTCCATTATTTTATGAACAATTAAGATATGGGAAAAATGGAAAAATATTCAGACTATATAAATACAGATCTATGTGCATTGGAGCCGATGAAAAATTAAAAGAATACTTAGCAAACAACGAAGAAGCAAGAAAAGAATTCAAAAAAACACATAAGTTGCAAAATGATCCTAGAATAACAAAGATAGGTGACTTTTTAAGAAAGACGAGCTTAGATGAATTACCTCAAATGATTAACATATTAAAAGGAGATATGAGCTTTGTGGGACCAAGACCAGTTGTAGAAAAAGAAGTAGAAGAATATGGTAAAGATAAAGAAAAGTTCTTAAGTGTAAAACCAGGACTTACAGGCTATTGGCAGGTAAATGGAAGAAGTAACACGACTTATGAAGAAAGAATGGAAATGGAACTTTACTATGTAGATAACTGTTCATTGTGGTTGGATGTAAAAATATTTTTCAAAACTTTTATAACAGTATTCAAGAAAGAGGGAGCAATGTAATTTTGGAGAACAAAGAGAAGAAAAAAATACTTTTTTTGATACATACATTACAAGTGGGAGGAGCCGAGAAAGTTCTTGTCAACCTAGTTAATAAACTGGATAAAAATAAGTTCGATATAACGGTAATGACTGTTATAAATACAGGTGCTTTTAGAAAAGAATTAGGAGAAAATATCAAATACAAAAGTATTTTTGATATAAAATTGTTGAATAGAAATAAAAAAACAAAAGGAGAAAATTCAGGTAATTTACTTGACAAAACGAGTAAAGTAAAACAGATTTTAGCGAAAATATATCAATTTTTTTGGAGAAATATAAATTGCAGTAAGATATATAAGAAGTACATAAAAGAAAAATATGACGTTGAAGTTGCTTTTCTGGAAGGAATATCGGCGAAAATTATTGCTAATTCAACAAATCCTAACTCTAAAAAGATTGCTTGGATCCATGTGGACTTGCTTAATGAGAAAAAAACAGAAAAATTCTTCAAAAGCAGAGAAGAAGAAAAAAGAACTTATGATAAATTTGATACAATCATAGCTGTATCGGAACATGTGAAAGAACAATTTATAAAAAAATTTAATATAAATAGAGATAAAGTGCTGATACGATATAACCCGATTGACAGTGAATATATAATAAAAAGAGCAATTGAACCAATAAATGATGTGAAAAAAGAAAAGTTTACATTATGTACTGTTGGCAGATTGTCAAAACAAAAAGGTTTTGATAGATTACTTGAAGTGGTGAAGAAGCTAGATGATGCCGGATATGATTTTGAATTATGGGTTATAGGAGTAGGTGCTGAGGAAGATAACTTAAAGAACTACATAAAAAATAATAAATTAGACAATGTATATATGTTAGGGTATAAGAAAAATCCATATAAATATATAGAGAGTGCTGATTTATTTGTTTGCTCGTCCAGAGCTGAGGGTTTTAGTACAGTTGTTTCAGAAGCTATTGTGTTAGAAAAGCCAGTGATTACTACATTGTGCTCTGGGATGAAAGAACTTTTAGGAAAAAATGGGGAGTATGGAATTATTTGCGAGAATAACACAGATGCATTGTATTCCTCACTAAAAGGAGTTCTTGATAAAAAAGAAGAGTACGATTTGCTAAGAGAAAAGGTAAAAGAAAGAAAAGAAATATTTAATATAGATAAATCTATTAAGTGTATTGAAAAATTATTATTAAATTAAGAGAGAAAATTATGAACAGAGAAAAGACTACCAATATTTTATATAATATATATGCTTTTTTATTTATTTTTACAATGATGAATAAAGAGTTTTTGCTATTTGGACTAGATTTAAGATTTATATTATTGCCTATAGGTCTAATTCTAATAATACTTAGTTTTGCTGATAAAAAAAAGAAAATAGAAGATTATGATGATAATTTGGGCAAGCTATTAATAGTATTTTATTTATATATATTTGTTTCTAATATATCATGGTTATGGAATGGTGTAACGGTAAACAAAAACAAATTTATAAATGAAATAATATTATTATTCAATGTATTTGTTTCACTTGTTGTATTTTATAGATATAAAAAAGAAGTGAATGAAGATAGATTAAATAAATTTATTGTAATTTCGGCTATAATACTATTAATCAGTATGATTTTAGTTAGTTGTGGATTTTCGTTAGAACAAATATCAGGCTCGGCAGATGTTAAATATATTTATGTTGCATCTGCAAAAGCTCCAGATCACAAGAATCTATTTGGAGGGGGATTTAGACCAGCAGGATATGCTTCAGACCCTAATTATGCAACTCTATTGTTAGTGATAACATGTATTGCAACTTTAAAATTAAAAATCGATAAAAAATACAAGGCAGTTATTATGACTTTATGTATTGTCGGAATCGGGTTTGCTTGCTCAAAAACAATATTAGTAGCAATAGCCTTTTCAACATCTGTATCTATCATTAACAAATATGTTAAGCCTAAAAATAATATAATAAATCTATTTAATTTGTTGTTTGTGATTGGAATAGTATTAGTAAACGTTTTTATTGTAAAGATCCCAAATATCAGTCGATATATGCCTTCAACGCTTACTACGAGATTTACTATGTGGAATAGTGCTGAAGAATTGTTTATAAAAAGCCCAATAATAGGAAATGGAATAACCAGTTTTAGAAGTTTCTTTTCAACAGAACATTGGTATGTGCAGTGTCACAGCACATATTGGCAGATACTATCAGAGCTTGGTTTAATAGGAATCATTTTGTTTATGATAATTGAATATAAAGCTCTAAAGAAAAATAGAAATAATAAACTAAATTATTGTATGATTTTAATATATTTGATTTATGCAATCACGTGTGAAACAATAGCTTTACAATTTATTATCTATATTCTTTATATTGCTGGAATCGATAACGTAACAAAGAAAAATGGAAAAAAAGCATTGTTTATGATAAATTCATTAAGTAATGGTGGAGCGGAACGTGTATGTACAAATATGGCAAATGAATTGGTAGCTGAGGGATATAAAGTTGACTTTATTTTGTTAGGAAACAATAAAGAAAACGAAAAAAATTATGAATTCAATAAAGATATTCAAATTTATGATCTACAAATAAATGAAAGCAATAAAGTTAAGAAGATTTTGAAGATTATTAGAAATATTAGTAAAATAAATACTTATATATTAAAACAAGAAAGTGATGAAAAATATTCACTAATTACATCGCACCTACCAATGTCAAATATATTAACCAGATTATCTATTATAAATAAAAGAAGCTTATATGTATTTCATACAAGTGTATCAAGCTATGATAAATTTTGTAGTAGGAAATTGTTCAAATTATTAATACATTTAATGTTTGATAATAGGAAAATTGTAGCTGTTTCAGATGGGGTAAGGAAGGAATGTATAAATAAATATTGCTTGAAAGAAAATAATATTAAAACTATATATAATCCTGTAGATGAGAAGGAAGTTATAAATAAGGCAAAAGAGCCTATAGAAGAAATTAATTGTAAATACATATTACAGGTAGGAAGATTTAATAAAGCAAAGAGACAAGATAGAATGGTAGATGTTTTCTATAAAGGAGAGTTTTATAAGAATTACAAACTTGTTTTTTGTGGAACTGGGAAATTAGAAGATGAGATAAAAGAACAAGTAGATAAACTTGGAATAACAGAAAAAGTTATATTTCTTGGCTGGCAAAGTAATGTCTATAAATGGATGAAGAATGCAGAGGTATTGGTTTCAACATCAGATTATGAGGCTTTCCCGATGAACCTAATAGAAGCGACGATATGTGGAGCAAAGATTGTTTCTTCGAACTGTGAATTTGGACCAGATGAAATATTGAAAGGAGAGTTTTCAAAATTTTTAGTTGAAACTCAAAATATTGAACAGTATATAGAAAAAATTAAGTTGGCTTTGAAGGAATATCCAAGAGAAAAGAACGTTATAGTTGATGAATGCAATCCTAAACATATAATAAAAGAATATTTAGAATTTATGGAGTGAGATAATGAAAATTGGAATTATAAGTATACATAGTGCTCATAATTATGGTTCTGTTTTGCAAGCATATGCATTACAGGAAGAAATAAAAAAGTTTAATGAAGATGTAAAAATAATCAATTATAGACCCAATTATTTTGATACGCAGTATAAAATGTTTAGTATAAAAGTGTACAAGAGATACAAAGGAATTATAAATAAGATTCTACACCTAGGGTGGAGAATACTTAAAATTAGATCTAGATATATTAAGTATAGAAAGTTTGAAAACTATATAAAAAATAGATATAATTTAACAAAAAAATATAGAACTTATAAAGAGCTCGAAAAAGCAAATTTTGATTTTGACATTATATTTTGCGGGAGTGACCAAATCTGGAATACAGATATTACAGAAGGATTTGACAAATCATTTTATCTCGGATTTGCGGACAAGAAAACTATAAAAGCTTCATATGCAGCTAGTGTAGGAAGAGAAAAAATAGATTTGAAGTATGAAGAGGAATATAAAAAATATATTGGTAGACTGGATTTTATAGCATTAAGAGAAGAAGAAAGTAAGAATATCATACAGGAATATACTGAAAAACCAATAACTATCACTATTGACCCTACATTGTTAATAGAAAAAGAAAAATGGAATGAAATTGCTAGTAAAAGTAAGATGGATATTAAAGATAAATATATATTGGTATATATTTTAGAAGAAAATGAAGAATTTGTGAAGATTGTAAATGCAATATCAGAATTTTTAGGTATAAGAGTAATTAGTCCAAGTAAAAAGATTAGATTTAATAATGAAACAATCTATCCAGAAGTTGGACCTGAGGATTTTGTGAAATTATTTAAAAATGCTGAGTTTGTTATTACAAATTCATTTCATGGAACAGTATTCTCATTAATTTATGAAAAGAAAAACTGCATTATACCTCATAAGAAAACAGGAGCAAGAATGTGCAATCTGATGAAAAAAGCAGGACTTGAGGACAGAATAATTGCTAATTATAATGATTTGAATTTGAAAAAAATTAATAAAGATATAGAGTATGATAGGGTAAAAGAAAATTTGGATGCTGAAAGAAAAATAGCGGAAGATTACATAAGGAATGTGTTGAGTGCTAATGGAAACTAAGAAAAAAGAAATTAAAATAGGAATGATATTAAATTATTTAAGTATGTTAATAGAAGGAATAGTTGTATTCCTTCTTAACCCGTTTATAATTAGGGGACTCGGACAAGAGGACTATGGTGTTTATAGTTTAATAACTTCATTTACTGGTTATTTATCGATATTTGAATTTGGATTGGGAAGTACAATAATCAGATATGTTTCAAAATATAATGCTGAAAAAAAAGAAAAAGATAAAGAGAATTTTCTTTCAATGTGCTTTGGAATATATATTGCAATAGCGATAATAATGATAATTGCAATAGTCTTTTTGTATAGATATATCGATACAATCTTTGCAAAATCTCTTACAGCAGATCAAATTATATTAGCAAAAAAAATGTTTATAATTATAGCTGCCAGCATGACTTTGACTACGTTAGGATCTGTTTTTAGTGCAATAATTTCAGGTTATGAAAAATTCATATTTTCAAGAACATTAATTTTAATAACTTCAATATTAAATGTGATACTAACAATAGTTGTTCTAGCAACGAAAGCGACAGCTATAAGGCTTACATATATAACACTTGTAATTACGTTAATAACGATAACATCAAATATAGTTTTTGTTTTTTTGAAACTGAAAATTAAAGTTAAATTCCATAATTGGGATAAAAAACTATTTAATGAAATATTTAAATTTTCAATATTTGTTTTCCTACAAACTTTAATTACTCAGATATATTGGAGACTGGATCAATTAATTATAGGTATAAAAATGCAAAATGCTGCCACATCTTTAGCAATATATGCGGTAGCAATGAAAGTGAATGATCTGATTTTAGCATTTACAACAGTGATTAATAGGTATCAGCTTCCGACAATTACAAGAATAAGTGAAGTTGAAAAAGATGATGAAAAATTATTAAGTTATATAGGGAAAACATCAAAGTTTGTTGCTATATTATATGTTGCTATTATAATAGGCTTTGTGTTTTTTGGACAAAAATTCATCAATATATATGCTGGTAACGGTTATGAGTTAGCATATCCAATAATATTAATTGTAACTATATCTGCAGCCTTGAATAGAATACATGGTTGTGGAGCTGATGTATTAAAGGCAAAAAATAAACATGGATGGTATACAACTATAGTTTTTGGAACAGCAATATTAAATGTTGTATTAACAATATTTTTGATAGATATTTGGGGGCTAATTGGAGCAGCCGTTGGTACTGCAATCTCTGTAATACTTGGAAATACAATAGCTTATTATTGGTGCTTAAAAACAAAAGCCAATATAGATATAAAGAAATTATTTAAACTAACATTTAAAGGATTTTTGCCAGTGATAATAATATCAATAGCATCTGGAATCATGTTAAACAATATTATAAATGATGAAAGTATAATAAAGTATTTGATGAAAGGCTGTATATTCTGTATTATATATGTGATATCAATTTATATATGTGTTTTAGATAAAAATGAGAAAAACAAAATAAAGAATAAATTAAAGAGGTAAGAGATGAGTTTCTATTTAGAATGTTATGATAAGAAAGAATGTTTTAATTGTACGGCTTGTGCAACTATCTGTCCGCAAAAATGTATTACGATGCAATTAAATAAAAAAGATGGATATATATATCCACAAATCGATAAAAGCAAATGTACAAATTGTGGAATGTGCAAAAAGATCTGTATAAATGTTAATAATGAAAAGATGCAAAGAGAAATAAAAAGTTCATATGTATTATATAATAAAGAAGAAGAAACAAGGAAAAATAGTTCTTCTGGTGGTATTAGCTCGATATTGATGGAATTTACTGTAGAAAATAACGGAGTAGTATATGGGGCATGCTATGATAATAAGATGAATGTAGTTCATGCGCGAGCAGAAACACTTGAAGAGTGTGAAAAATTCAAAACTTCAAAATATGTAAGAAGCAATATAGAAAACATTTATAATCAGGTTTTAGAAGACTTAAGAAATGGAAGATTAGTTTTATTTACAGGGACTCCATGTCAAGTTGCAGGAATAAAAACAATTGCTGAAATAAAAAAATTGGATAAGAATCTGTTACTTTGTGAAATAATGTGTGATAGTGTTGCATCACCTATATTGTTTAGAAAATTTAAAGAGCAGATTGAAAAAAAATATGACAAGGAAGTAAAGAATATAAATTTTAGATCAAAACAAAATGGTGCACATATAAAATCCATGGAAATAACATTTAAAAATGAAGAAAAAATTATATTGCCATTAAATAAAAATAATTTGTATTCTGAGTATATGCAGATATTCGGATGTGGATTGTCGGCACCGGAATCATGCTCTAATTGCCACTTTGAACATACAAATGAAAGAGTGGCAGATTTTACTATAGGAGATTATTGGGGAAGAAAAGAAGTTTTAAAAGATGATAACAAAGGAATATCATTAATGCTGATAAATTCAGAAAAGGGAAAAGAAATATTCAAAATTAAAATCCAAGATAAAGTTATATATCAGGAGGTTAGCACAGATATAGCATTAGACAACAACCATACAAAACCTAAAAAAAATATCCTAAACAAAAAACAATTTATGGATGATTTACCAGTATTATCATTTGATGAATTGTCGAAAGAATATGTTAGAAAATTCAGGTGGAGAACAAAAATGGGAAAAATAATTCCAAAAGAATTAAAGGAGAAAATAAAATATATACTTATTAAAATAAAAAAATAATTATTATGTGAGAAACTTTAAAAGGAGACTACAATGAAATTAAATATAGTAATGGTTGAACCAGAAATACCACAAAATACACGGAAACATAGCAAGAACATGTGCAATAACTGGAGCAAAATTACACTTAGTACACCCATTAGGATTTAAGATAGATGAAAAATCAGTAAAAAGAGCAGGGTTAGACTATTGGGATAAACTAGATATTGAAGAGCATAATTCATTAGAAGAATTTTTAAATAAATATAAGCCAGAAGAGAACAATATGTTTTTTGCTACAACAAAAGGAAAAACTAAGTATACTGATATAGATTATTCAACAATGGAAGAAATATTTGTATTATATGGGAAAGAAACAAAAGGTTTGCCTGAGTGGCTATTAGAAAAATACTTAAACACTAAAACAATTAGGATTCCAATGTTACCAACATTAAGATCTTTAAACCTATCTAATTCAGTGGCAATAATTACATATGAGATATTAAGGCAAAAAAATTTCGAGGAACTAGAAGAAATAAGTTCATATTTTGATAAATAAAGAATATAACATAAGAAGTTTAATGAAAGTCTCTTTTATAACCTATTATTTCTGAATAAAATTACAGGACAACTTTGAGTTATAAAGAACGAAAGTTGACATAAGATAAAAAACGTAGTATAATGAATATATTCTTTTTTAGGAGGAAATGCTATGCTAGAAAGTATTCGGGAATTCGCATACTGGTTAGGCATAGATCCACTTTGGATCTACACAGTGGTGGCACTTATTTTTCTTCTACTAGGAGTGAAATGTGTTTATCCATGGAATCCAAAATGGAAGTCCGTAACAACAAAAGATAAAGATGGAAAGCTGGTAACCAGATTTTTCCATTTGGATGTATAGATGTCTAATTGTCTTAAAAGTATAGTTGTACACCCAATTAAGATAATTAGATAAAACTTCTGGAAAAGCGGTAGGAACTCTACCGCTTTTTCGTTTTTTGTGATATAATTCAAACGAAAAAATACTAAATATTGAAAGGAAGAAAATAAATGAGGATAATATTAGCATCTGGTTCATCAAGAAGAAAAGAATTATTAAAGTATATTACAAACGATTTTGAAGTAATAGTAAGCAATGCAGACGAAAGCTTTGAAGAAGGATTAACAATCCAAGAACAATCTAAAAGGATTGCATATTTAAAAGCTAAAGCAGTATTTGATGAAACATCAGGGGATAGACTAATAATAGGCTCTGATACATTAGTATTAAAAGATGGTATGCATTATGGAAAACCAAAGGACAAGCAAGATGCATATGAAATGATTGAAAGGTTACAGGATAATATGCACGAAGTTATAACAAGCCTATGCGTAATAGTTGAAAAAGATGGCCAACAAGAAATACTTAAAGATTATTCTATAACAAAAGTCTTTTTATCAAAAATGAAATCAGAAGAAATACAAAGCTGGATTAATAGTGGGGAGGCAATGGGAAAAGCAGGAGCGTATGCTATACAAGGAGAATTTTCTAAATATGTAACAAAAATTGAAGGAGACTACAACACTATAGTTGGCTTACCTGTACAAAAACTATATCAGATTATAAAAGGATACTTAAAATAAGTTGTAAAGAAGGGTAATAAAAATTATGGAAAATATTGTTTTTGTAACACATAATAAAGGAAAAATTGCAGCAGCAAAGGAAAGTTTGAAAGATGTAAATTTTAAAATATTTGAGTATGATTTAGATGAACCAAGAAGTGATGATATAAAGTTTATTTCAAAGAAAAAGGTTGAAGAGGCATATGAACTTGTAAAACAGCCATGTATATCGTTAGATTGTGGTTTTTTGATAGACGAGTTAAATGGATTTCCTCGAGCTTTTGTTAATTATGCACTAGATACAATAGGAATAAATGGAATACTTAAATTAATGGAAGGAAAAGAAAATAGAAAGTGTAGATTTACAGAATGTTTATCTTACTATGATGGCAAAGAAATTCATCAATTTATGGGGAAACACGAGGGAACGATAGCAAACGAAGTACTTGGAAAAGACTCAGATAAAAAGTGGTCTGATTTATGGTACATATATAAACCATACGGATATGATAAAACTCTAGCGCAAATGACTGATGTAGAAAGAGAAAATAGAATCAGGTATGAATCGGTTGATTCGATGAGTGTGTTTGCAAAATGGTATAAAGAAAATAAATTAAAATAATAAGGTTAATTAATAGGTATAATGGACATTCGTAAAACAATATCTTTTAATAAAGGGGGAGTTTAATGAAAGTTATATCTATTAAAAAAAAAACTATTATAAAAATAGTTGCTGTTATTGTCTTTATTTTAATTGTGGGAGCACTATCTACATCATTTGGAATGCAACACTACTATAAACTAGACTTTTCAACTGGTCTTGTAACGGCTAGCAAGTTAAATGTAAGAAGTGGTCCAGGAACAGGATATAAAATAGTTGCAACAGTAAATAAAATGGTTAATAATATCTATTTTTCCCATAATTCTCCGACATATGGAACACCTTTTGAGATGCTAAATAGTTTTAAAGTATCATACAAATCGGCAGGTGAGAATATAGCGGGAAATTCAAGTAACAGTGGAGCTGTAAACGCATGGATGAATTCATCAGGTCATAAAGCCAATATATTAAGCACAAATTTTAATTATACAGGTATAGGTGTGGTAAGTAGCTCTAAATATGGAAAAATATATGTTCAGATGTTTATTGGAAAATAATCATCTGTTAAGAAATATAGGTTTAAAATAGATATGTCACAAGAACATTAAAAATAAAATATTGAAAAGAGAGCACAAAAATGATATTGTTTAAATGACGAAAAA
>USNR01000012.1 GCA_900556135.1 uncultured Clostridium sp.
GGCAGGCCGTGCAGCAGAAAAAATTATAATGAATGATATTTCAACAGGAGCAAGTAATGACTTCGAAGTAGCAACTAAAATAGCAAAAGATATGGTTACAGTATATGGAATGAGTGATGTAGTTGGTACTATATCAATAAATCCAGATAAAGATCCATATGAATTACAATTACTTGGAGAAAAATATACAGATGCAATAGGTGCAGAAGTAAAAATATTATTAGATACTGCATATGCTAAAGCACAAAAAATGATACTTGAGCATATGGACAAACTTCATGAGGTGGCACAAACATTATTGAAAAATGAAATAATAACAGAACAAGAATTTGAAGAGATATTTAAGTAGAGTAGAATCTGAAAAAGTAAAATAATACTTTTTCAGTTTTTTATATGGTAGAAAATTTTTTTTGTAGGAGTTTTTTATTTGTGTTGAAAAAAATATATGGACATGTTATAATACGAGTATGTAACTAGTAAAAAATATGTTTTTTCTTTACAAATGGAGGGAGAAAAGATGAAAAAGAAAATAATTTTGCTTTTATGTTTCATAATGTTAACTGTTATTCTAACAGGTTGTTCATCTATTACAATTGATGAAGCAGAAATTGAAAAAATGACAGAAATTGCGGATCATGTTGCCAATGAAAAAGGGTATAAATTACCTGAAGGCTATAAAGTTTCATACGAAAATGAAACAACAAATGCACGGATATGTATAAGTAAGAGAATTGAAAGTGGAAAAGTTTTCCTTGATATAACTTTTGATATTTCAGGAGAAGAAACAAAATTTACTGAAATGGAGATACAGGATTTCTCAATGATGTATTCGGTGTGGACTTATATAATAGTAATTCTGGCTGCTATCGGTTGCATAATTTTAGCTATACTTATTTCTGAATTTCTGCAAAAAATCGATAAAAAATTAAAAAAGGTAAATTCAAAACTGAAAAAAAGAATAGTTAAGTTGAAAGAAGAAAAGGAAAATGTAGAATAGCATAAAAGAAAAGTTGAAGTTGAAATTATTTTACAACTTCAACTTTTTTCTATGTTTTTACCATTCAAATTTATATTTAATGTTGAAAAAAATATGTAAACATGGTATAATATGGGCATGTAACTGATAAACTATATATTTTTTCTTTACAAATGGAGGAAAAAAGATGAAAAAGAAAATAATTTTACTTTTATGTTTCATAATGGTAACTGTTATTCTAACAGGCTGTTCATCAAAAAATAATGTTGATGAAGCAGAAATTGAAAGGATGACAGAAATTGCAAACCATATTGCAAGTGGTGAAGAATGCTATAGAGTGCCGGAAGAATATGAAGCAACATACGTTGATAAAAATGTGAATAGACGGATATGCATAAAAAAGGTAATCAAAAGTGAAGTGACCGAAGCAACTTTCGACATTTCGTTGCAAGAGCCGACTTTAATTAAGGCAAAAAAATATAATTATGTTGTCAAATATTCATCATACTGTACTATAGGTTTTATACTCCTTTTTGGATTTTTTGCTTTAATTAGAAAAATTACAGAAGGCTAAAGAACACTAAGGTAAAAAATAAAGTAGCAATTATTGCTACTTTATTTTTTTTCTATAATTTTACCATTCAAATAAGATAAAATACCACTTGGAGAAGAAAAATTAAATTTTAAGCTATAACTTTCAAGCAATTGAGTCTTTTTATCAAATTTTTTATTTATTTCATTTTTGCCATACTTTCCATCTCCAATAATAGGCAATCCTACGTAAGCAAGATGTGCTCTAATTTGATGAGTCCTACCAGTTTCTAATTTAACATCTAATGTAGAAATATTTTGTTTATTATCTTCTTTAATAACTTCATAAGAAGTAATAATTTTCTGATAGCCTTTTTTAGGCTCATCTAAAATGTAAACTAAAGATTTTTTACTATCCTTAAACAAGAAGGCTTCAAGTTTAGCTTTTTTTACTTTAGGTATTCCATAGACAATAGCTCTATAATGTTTTTCAATCTCGTGATTTTTAAATTTATCTAAAAGAATGTTTAAAGATTCTTCATTTTTAGCAAATAAAACAAGACCACTAGTGTTTCTATCGAGTCTATGGCACGGAAAAACTTCATATCCTAAAAGATTTGAAACATAGAATGTTAAAGAGTTTTCGCCTAAAACTTCTAAACCAGCAGGCTTATTAATTACAACAATGTTATCATCTTCATATATAATAGAAGAATGGCTTAAGGAAAATGAAGAAGCGGGTTTGTTACCTAAAAGTACATCGTCAGAAATGTATAAACATATTTCGTCTCCTGTATGCACAACAACATTATTTGAAACTCTAATGCCATTTACACGAATATCCTTCTTTCTTAGAGCCTTGTAAATTACATTAATATTCAAATTCTTAAAATTATTTAATATGCAATTATTCAATTTTTTTCCATCATTTTTATTATCTACAATTAAAGTTCTCATATTTGATATTATACAAGAAAAAGACAAATTTGGCAATAAAACAATACATATTCAGTACACACAATTTACATAGAAAATTAACTTGAAAAAATTGTAAATTAACTGTTGATTTTTGCTTTTTTTATTGCTATACTTTCAGTATAAAATTAAGGAGGAAGAAAAATGTATAAGAATAATAAAGGTATAACACTATTAGCGTTATGTGTAACAATAGCAGTAATGCTTATATTAGCAGGTGTTGTAGTAAACTCCTTAACAGGAAATAATGGCTTAATAAAAGTAGCAAGAGATGCAACAGATAATGTGGTAGAAGAAGATGAAGCAGGAGAGAGCCAACGAAATAGTATCTACAGTGAAATAACAGCCCAAAAAGATGACCTTATAACAACAGGAGCTTTTGTTACAGACTTGCAAGTAACTGCAAATAATCAAACAAAAACAATATCAGCTACTGCAAGTGTAACAAACCAAGAAATTTTAAGCTATACTTTTTATATAAAGAAAACAACATATGATGATAAAGCATATGTAAAAATAGAAAAAGCTGATAGAGCAACTTCTACAATAACTAAAAAAGTAGAAGATGATGCAGTATATCAAATAAAAGTAGTTGCTATAAATAAAGAAGGAAAAAAAGGAACAGCAATACAAAAAATAGCAGTGGGAGAAATGTTAAAACTTAATGTTGCATCAACAACAGGAGTAGACTCGTATCCAGATGTATTATTAGTTTCAGCAGAAAGTTTAGAAAACTATATAGATTATATACAAATGCCAGATGGAACTAAGGTAACAGCATCATCTAAATATGAGTTAAAAACAACATATAATACAACAAAAAATGGACCAATAACTTTTATAGTAAAAGATATAGCTGGAAATAGCAAAACAATAACATATAATGAACAAAATATTCCAGACTTTACAACAGAATGGACGATAACAGAAGCAAATACGGAAGTGTATATTCCGATGACTGGTAATGTGGATGTGTATATAGACTACGGAGATGGAACAAAAGAAAATGTGACAAGTGATAATCCAACACATATCTATCAAAATACGGGAACATATACAATAAAAATATCGGGAAAATGTGGCCAGTTTGGAAAGAGAAAAAATAATAAAAATGATTCAGACTATGAAACTTATAATAATAATTTTGTGAAAAATATAACAGGTATAAAAAAGTGGGGATGTTTAGAAAATTCATATTATGGATTCCGTGATTGTTTGAACATTAGCAGCACAATACCTGAACCACACAAACAGAGTCTTAAGAATATAATAGACTTTTATTCAACATTTAGTGGATGCTCAAGTCTAGAAGGAAACATTCCAAGAAATTTGTTTGCTAACTGTTCTAGTGTTACAAAATTTGAGGGAACTTTTAGCGGTTGTAATAATTTAATAGGAAGTATTCCAGAGAATTTATTTGTAAATTGTCCAAATGTTACTAATTTTTGCTATACATTTAGTGGCTGTTCGAATTTAGCAGGAAGTATCCCAGAGAATTTGTTTGAAAAAAATTTAGAAGTTACTAATTTTAGAGGAACCTTCAAGAACTGTTCGAATTTGACGGGAAGTATACCAGAAAATTTGTTTAAAAATTGTACAGAGGTATTACAATTTGGAAGTGGTTTTATTTGGGAAGGAACCTTCTATGGTTGCTCGAATTTAACGGGAAAAATTCCGGAAAAACTATTTGCTAATTGTACTAAGGTAGAATGTTTTAGTAGTGTTTTTGAAGGATGTAAAAACTTGACAGGAAGTATACCAGAAAGTTTATTTACTAATTGCTCCAATGTGAAATATCTAGGTGGAGTATTTAAACGGTTGTTCAGGTTTAACAGGAAATATTCCAGAAAGCCTATTTGAAAATTGTCCTAATGTTGAAGATTTTTATTTTGTGTTTGATAGTTGCTCTGGACTTACAGGAAGTATCCCGGAAAATTTATTTGCAAATTGTCCTAAAGTGAGCAGATTTACAAATTCTTTTACGAGATGTACTAACTTAACAGGAGATATACCTGAAAATCTATTTAGAAATTGTATTAATGTGACATCGTTTGCAAGTACATTTGAAGGCTGTAGTGGATTAAATGGACAGATATTAGAAAAAATATTTGCACAAAATACAAAGGTAACTAGTTTTTCTAGAACATTTTTTTCTTGCTCTAGTTTAACTGGTAATATCCCAGAAAATCTATTTGCAAATTGTCCTGAGGTAACAGACTTTTATGGTACATTTTGGAGATGTAAAAAATTAACAGGAAGTATACCAGAAAAATTATTCGCAAATAATACAAAAGTAACAAACTTTAACGGAACATTCGTAGATTGCGAGAATCTAACAGGAAGTATACCAGAAAATTTATTTGCAAACTGCCCTAATGTAATATCTTTTGGGGGGAGTGGACGAGGTGGAAATAGTATATCTTATAATGGAACTTTCAATGGTTGTACATCTCTAACAGGAAATGCACCAGAACTATGGAATAGAGAAAATGTAACATCATCATATTACTGCTTCTATGATACAAACTTTGATAACAAAGACAGTATTCCAGATGATTGGAAATAATGTTGAAAGGATTTTATTATGAAGAATTTTAAGAATATATTTATTGTAATTTTAGTAGTGCTAATTATGATTTTTGCTATATTAGTAGTACGTACAGGAAAAGATAAAAATACATCTAGTGGAAACACAGTTGCAGATTTATATGATGTAGATTCTGCTTTAAGTAAAGATGCTATTTATCAAGAAGTTTATACAGAGGTTATGCTAGGAGAGGAGAAACATGTTGAGCATGCTGATGATGGAACTAGGGTTAATACTAGCACTAAAATACAAGAGGTTCAGCATGTAAATGGAAAAGATGATATTGTTATTCAAGGTTTAAATATTACAGCTAAAGAAGGCATAACTACTATTACTGGAACTGCAAAAAATACATCTAACTCGGAAAACGGAGACTTTATGGTTTATATTTCATTATTAGATGATAGCAATATTGAAATCTTAGAAATTGGAGCATATATTAATCAAATAAATCCTAAAGGCGAAGTGGAGTTTACAGCTATTACGTCAACAGATTTAGCAAATGCATATGATTATAGTGTGACAAAAAAATAAAGCATAGATGCTATCAATGATATAAAACTTATTTTAAAGATATTGTGAAATTTATGGAAGGGAATAGATGTGTATGGAAAGTAAAAATGAAAAGATAAAAGACATAATAATGATAATTTTAACTATAATATTATCATTTTTAGCTATTATGTATATGTATAATAAAATTACATCAAAAGTAACTAAACCAGTTCTTTCTGAATCTGAATATAGGGAAAAATTAAAAGAAGAAATAACATATGAATATGTTACAAAACCAGAAGAGGAAAGCAAAAAACAAGAAGAAGAACTTGAAAAACAGCAAGAAGAAGAGCAAAAAGCAGAAGAGGATAGAATGTTAAATGAAATGGCTCAAAACATGGAAAGAGAAATGATTCAAGGTGTTGAATTATAAAATATAATTATTAGAAGAATAGAGAATTGGCTCTATTCTTCTTTCATCATATCATTAACTCTTTCAAAATCGTTTGTATCTTTGTATGCCATGTATACTTGTGAAGAATTGGTATTTCTTAAAAATTCCACAATTTGATATACGTCAATCCAGATTTGATTTGTTCCCTCTTTTTGTACTTCATTAAAGATTAATTGCAAGCCGAAATGTAAGTGAGGAATATTAATATTATTAACATTTTCCTTTGAGCTATAACCAGTCATTCCTAAGTAGCCTATTACATCTCCTGCATTTACTAATTGACCTTCAGATAAATCTTTGGCATAAGGGTGGTCTTTTCTAAGATGAGCATAATAGTAATAACGTTTGCCATCAAAGCTACGAATCCCAACTCGCCAACCACCATATTGGTTCCAACCAAGAGCTTCTACATAACCAGATTCCACAGCAATAATTGGAGTTCCTATACTTCCAAGCAAATCGTTACCAAGGTGCTTTCTTTTATAACCATACGAACGTGAGGTACCGAAATCTTTATAATGGCTAAAGCTATAGCCCCTGGCAATTGGCGAAAATACCTTTAAGCCATAATTTGTTTTGTAAGATTTATTGCCATTTTCGTCGGTTGTTTGGATGGTATAAGTTCCAATATATTCATGAAAAATTGCGTCTAAGCTTTCAAAATAATAATTATATAATTTAAAATCTTTGGTAAGCTCGGAAATGCTTAAACCAGATTTTAGTTTGGTAACAAGAGTGTTTAAATCAGCCTGGTTAAACTTAGAAAAATCGCCACTATATTTACATGCAAAATATGACATTAGTTCTATCCAATTGAATTGAACATCTTCATTATTTCTATGTGATGAAATATCTAAATCAGAAAGCTTTTTTAACATATAAGCAGTTCCTTGAAAGTCAACCCATTTTATATAAGACTTTTCAGGAGTTTCTGATTTTTCAACATATTCATCAATGGTATTTTGAATTTCTGCTTCTGTGTTTGGATATGCAATTTCGTTAGTTGGTTCTTCTTTAGAAAATAAAAAAATATATGTACATACTGTTATAACAATTAACAATATTAAGAACGAAAAAATAACTGCTTTTATGTGATTAACTTTTGTAACTTTAAAAAACATATCCCACCTCATAAAACAATAGTATTATAAAGTATATTAAAATAAAGAAAAAATAGAACAATAAGTATTGCAATTGGGCCTAAAAAGTGTTATATTAGATAACATAATAAAACCATGACGAGGACAAGATAAAATACAAAGTTTATCCATTTCGTCCTAGAAAAAGTTCAAACTAGGAAGAGGTGGATTTTTTATGAAAAGGGAGGAAATATAGATGGAAGAAAAGAAAGACTATGGAAAAACATTAAACTTGCCTAAAACAGATTTCCCTATGAGAGCAAGTTTACCAGAGAATGAACCTAAAATTCAAAAAGATATTTTTGAAAATGGTTTATATGAAAAAATGTTAAAGAAAAATGAAGGTCATACTCAATTTGTGTTACATGATGGACCTCCATATGCTAATGGAGAAATTCACACGGGTCATGCTTTGAATAAAATTTTAAAAGATACAATAGTAAGATATAAAAACCTAAAAGGATATTATACACCATACATTCCAGGGTTTGATACACATGGATTACCTACAGAAATAAAGGCAATAAATGCTTTAGGGTTAAATAAAGATGATGCTGATGTAATTAAATTTAGAAATACTTGTAGGGATTTTGCAGCAAAGTATGCAAAATTACAAGCTGAAGGATTTAAAAGACTTGGAGTTTTAGGAGAATGGGATAATCCATACATTACTTTTAAACCTGAAATGGAAGCTAGACAAATAGGTGTATTTGGTTCTATGTATCATAAAGGATATATATATAAAGGATTGAAGCCTGTTTATTGGTGTACAGATTGCGAAACTGCTTTAGCAGAAGCTGAAATAGAATATGCAGATTCAAAAGCAACTTCTATATATGTAAAATTCCCAGTTAAAGATGCTTTAGGTAAATTTGACGAAAAAGATACATATATGGTAATTTGGACAACAACTCCATGGACATTGCCAGGTAACATGGGAATTACTGTTGGACCAGAGTTTGAATATAGCCTAGTAAAGACTAACAAAGATGGAAAAGAAGAATACTATGTTATAGCAAGCGAGCTAGTAGAAAAAGTAATGAAGATTGCAGAAATAGAAAACTATGAAGTTGTAAAAACATTAAAAGGAACAGATTTAGAGGGGATTTTATGCAATCATCCATTCCTAGATAGAACTTCTAGAGTTGTTTTAGGTAGCGAAGATACAGTTAATGTTGATTTAGTAGAAGGTACTGGTTTGGTTCACACAGCTCCTGGATATGGTAAGGAAGATTATTTGTGTGGATTGAAAAATAAGCTAGATATAGTAGTTACAGTTGATAGTAAGGGACATCAAACAGAAGAGGCTGGACCTTTTGCTGGAATGTTCTACGAGAAATCTAACAAAGAAATTATAAAATATTTACAAGAGCATAATTATTTATTACAAAAACAAGAGCTTGTACACTCTTATCCACATTGTTGGAGATGTAAAAAGCCTATAATATACAGAGCTACAGACCAATGGTTTGCATCTGTTGATGGCTTTAGAAAAGAAACTTTAGAGGCAATAAAAGGTGTTGAATGGATACCTGCATGGGGCGAAGAAAGAATTACAAACATGATTAAAGATAGAAACGATTGGTGTATTTCTAGACAACGTACATGGGGAGTTCCACTTCCAATATTCTATTGCGAGGATTGTGGACATGAATATGTAACTGATGAGAGCATAAAGAAAATTCAAGATATATTCAGAGAGAAGGGTTCTAATGCATGGTTTGAAATGGATGCTCATGAGTTAATGCCTGATGGATGTATTTGTGAAAAATGTGGTGGCAAGAAGTTTAGAAAAGAAACAGACATAATGGATGTTTGGTTTGATTCTGGTTCTACACATCAAAGTGTATTAGTAGAAAGAGGATTAAATTATCCTGCTGATTTATACTTGGAGGGAAGCGACCAATACAGAGGATGGTTCCAATCATCTTTATTAACATCTATTGCTATGAATGGAATTGCTCCATATAAGCAAGTTTTAACACACGGATTTGTAACAGATGCTCAAGGCAGAAAAATGTCTAAATCTTTAGGAAATGGAATTGCTCCACAAGAGGTTGTTGATGAGTATGGAGCAGATATATTAAGATTGTGGGTATTATCATCAGACTTCAAGTCAGATGTAAGTATGTCTAAAGATATATTAAAACAGACTTCAGAAGTTTATAGAAAGATAAGAAATACTGCAAGATATATATTAGGTAACACATCAGACTTCGATCCAGATACAGATATGGTAGATTATGAGAACCTAGAGGAAATTGATAAGTGGGCTTTAACAAGATTGAATAAATTAATTCATGATTGTACAGCAAACTTCGATAAATATGATTTCCATTTAGTATATCGTGATATAAATCAATTCTGTGTTACAGATATGAGTAATTTCTATTTGGATATTATAAAAGATAGATTATATACTTCAAAAGTAAATTCAATTAAAAGACGTGCAGCACAAACTACAATGTATATAATACTTGATACTTTAGTTAAAATATTAACACCAATGATTCCGTTTACAGCTGAAGAAATTTGGAAATATATGAAACATAATAAAGATGAGCAAGTAGAAAGTGCAATGCTTGTAAAATGGCCAGAAGAAAATCCTAAATATAATAATGAAGAAATTAGTACAAAGTGGGACAGAATAATAAAACTAAAATCTGATGTTGCAAAAGAACTAGAAATAGCAAGAGCAGATAAAGTTATAGGACATTCTTTAAATGCAAAAGTTACACTATTTGCTAATGATGATGATTATGAATTTTTGAAAGAAAATGAAGAATTATTAACAATGGTATTCATAGTTTCTAAATTAGTAATAGAAAAGAATAGCAGAAAAGATGAAGAAAAGATTGGCATAAAGATAGAACAAGCAGAAGGACAAAAATGTGAAAGATGTTGGATGTATAGTGAAACAGTAGGAGAGGATAAAGAAAATCCTACAATATGTCATAGATGCAGTGAAGCATTAAAAGAATAAGAGATAACCAGTGGAGACGCTCCTTTTTGGCTGAAAAAAACAGCTAGAAAGGAGCGTACACATTGACTAAAAAAATAATTACAAAATTCTTGTAATTATGAGTTATTTTTTGTATAATATTTATGTATGAATTTGGACTAAGTTATGCGGTGAGGATTTTAATATGAGAAAAAATATCTTTTCTAAAATTTTTATAATTATATTAATAATAGTGGCTTTTTTTGCATATAGAAAATATGATTATAATTTTTATTCTAAGGGTGTTACGGGTTCTAAAAAAACATCATTTTCAAGAGACAGTAAAATTACTACTAATAAAAAGAAAAGTTATAAGGTGGAGAATAAAGACTACACTGATGCAATGTTTTTCAAAAAGATTGAAGTGAAGAAATATACACCATATAAAATTAGTTGCATGGTAAAAACTGAGAATGTAGAACAGTTTGAGGGAGAAGCCTTAGCAGGTGCTCAAATTGTTTTAAAAGGAACTGAAGAACATTCTGATGTTATATCTGGAACAAATGAATGGACTAAATTGGAGTTTTGCTTTAACTCGAAATGCAATGAAAGTGTGGAAATTGGATTTAGACTTGGCGGAAATGATGAAAAAGCAAAGGGAATAGCATGGTTTTCAGACTTGCAAATTGAAGAAGGCTTCTTAAGTGATGATACAACGTGGAATTTTATATGTTTTGCATTTGATAATGTGGATGTTCAACTTGAAGGAAATCATATAACTGGTCAATTATCTAAAAATGATATTTATAATTTGAATGATTCTATGCGAAGATTAAAAGAAACACTTCCAGATCTTTGCGGAAATAAAATGCAAGTTGAATATACAATAATTGAAATACAAGATCCAATTACATCTTTAACATATGATGAAGAAAATGGCTATTATGTAGGTGAAAAAGATATATACAATTTAGTGAAAAATTATATGAATGAGGCTGAGTATGACCATGTTTTTGCTTATATAAAATTGCCTGACGAGGCTTTTATGACTAATGCAGATGTTACGAACTGGATTGGTTTAGGAAATATGCAATATTGCGGTAAGGGGTATTCTAATATAAGAGTGTCTGATACTAGTAGCCAAGATATTTACAGATATTCTTCAAGTAATAATTTCCCAGAGGAAGTTTTTATTCATGAGTTTTTACATACATTAGAGAGAAATGCACAAGAATATGGATATGAAATTCCAGAGTTACATAGTAGCAAGGATTATGGATATGAAGAGAGCAGAGTTGATGGACTAAGAATTTGGTATGCTGATTATATGAATAAAAAAATAAATAGCAATGGAACATATATTGGATTACCAGAAGATATATACAAATATACACCAGCACAAGTAAGTGACTTTGAGTATTCTAGCAAACTAACTTTATTAGATGAGCCTAAAAATATAGTGGAAACAATAAGAAGCATATTAGCTAGAGTGGAGCAATTGTTTAATAGAAAAGAGCAAAATATAGAAATAAAAGGAATAGCGGAATAAAAAGAAAGGAAGTAGAAAAATGAAGGTATCAGATTTTTATTATGATTTACCAAAAGAATTGATTGCACAGGTACCTATAGAAAAAAGAGATGAATCTAGATTATTAATATTGGATAAGTCTACAGGAGAGATTATACATAAAACATTTAAAGATATTATAGATTACCTTGAACCAGGGGATTGTTTGGTTAGAAATAATACAAAAGTTATCCCAGCAAGGATATATGGAAAGAAAGAAACAGGAGCTAATGTAGAGTTCTTATTACTTAATAATATAAATGGAGATATATGGGAATGTATAGTTCGTCCAGGCAATAAATTACATATTGGAACAAAGGTTATATTTGGAGAAGGCTTATTAGAAGCTGAGATTTTGGATATTATGCCAGGTGGAACAAGAAAGGTATTATTTAAATATGAAGGAATATTTAATGAGATATTAGATAAAATTGGATTAATGCCACTGCCTCCATATATACATGAAGAATTGAAAGATAAAGATAGATATCAAACTGTATATGCAAAATATAATGGTTCAGCAGCAGCTCCAACAGCAGGGCTTCATTTTACAGATGAATTGTTAGAAAAGATAAAAGCTAAAGGTGTGGATATAGCAAATGTAACTTTACATGTGGGAATTGGAACTTTTAGACCAGTTAAAGAAGAAAATGTAGAAGAACATGCTATGCATTCAGAACATTTTTATATAAAACAAGAAGATGCAGATAAAATTAATAAAGCAAAGAAGGAAGGGCATAGAGTTATAGCAGTAGGAACAACATCTTGCAGAGTATTAGAAACAATAGCAGATGATAATGGATTTGTAAAAGAAACAGAGGGAGATACAAAGATATTTATTTATCCAGGATACAAATTTAGATGTTTAAATAGCTTAATAACCAATTTCCATTTGCCAGAGTCAACTTTGCTAATGTTAGTGTCTGCACTAGCAGGAAGAGAAAATATTATGAAGGCATATAAAGAGGCAGTTGATTTAAAATATAGATTTTTTAGTTTTGGAGATGCTATGTTAATTAAATAAAATATAAAAATTGATAAGAAAGAGGAATTAAAATGAAACCAGCAGTAACATATGAATTATTACATGAAGATAAAAATACTGGGGCTAGAAGGGGAATTGTCCATACACCACATGGTGATATACAAACACCAGTATTTATGCCAGTTGGAACACAAGCAACAGTAAAATCAATGACACCAGAAGAATTAAAAGAAATAGGTGCTCAAATTATATTATCAAATACATATCACTTATACTTAAGACCAGGACAAGATATTGTTAAGGAAGCAGGAGGACTTCATAACTTTATGAAATGGGACAGGCCAATACTTACTGATAGTGGCGGATTTCAGGTTTTTAGCTTAGGAGATTTAAGAACAATATCAGAAGAGGGTGTTGAATTTAAGTCACATTTAGATGGAAGTAAATTATTCTTCTCTCCTGAAAGTGTAATGAAAACTGAAGAAGATTTAGGTGCTGATATAATAATGGCTTTTGACGAATGTTGCCCATATCCATCAACATATGAGTATACAAAAAATTCTATGGAAAGAACAACTAGATGGGCTAAACGTTGTAAAGAAGCTCATGTTACAGAAAACCAAGCACTTTTTGGAATAATTCAGGGAGGATTCTATGAGGACTTACGAAAAAAGAGTGCGGAAGATTTGATAGAATTAGATTTACCCGGGTATGCTATAGGTGGAATTAGTGTAGGAGAGCCTAAGGAAGAATTTTTGAAATTGTTAAGATATACTACTCCATTAATGCCAGCAAATAAGCCTAGATATCTTATGGGAGTTGGCTCGCCAGATTATTTAATAGAAGCTGCGCTTGCAGGAATTGATATGTGTGATTGTGTATTACCAACTAGAATTGCAAGAAATGGAACAGCAATGACATGGAATGGAAAAGTTGTGGTTAGAAATGCTACATATGAAAGAGATTTTTCTCCTTTAGATGAAGAGTGTGATTGCTATACATGTAGAAATTATACCAAAGCTTATATTAGACATTTGGTAAAAACTAAAGAAATATTAGGAACTAGATTATTATCAATTCATAATTTGTATTTCTTGACTAAATTAATGGAAAGAGTTAGAATGGAAATAGAGAATGATAACCTATTAAATTTCAGAAATGAGTTTTATAAAAAATATGGTTATACAAAAGAATAAAAGGAGGAAGATTTAATGAATGTAATAGGAACGCCAGAGAGTACTTTTGAAAAGGAAAAAAGTATGAAAATAATAAAGATAATAATAATAATGTTGGTACTATTACTTATAATATCTATAGGAATTGTAATAGGTATATATTATTTACAATCTAAGGAATTTAAAGTTTCAATAGATGGAAAGAATAGAAGTAATATTGGAGAAGACGTTTTTGTTATACAAGATGGAAAGGTATATGTTTCTATAAAAGATATAGCACAATATCTAAATTATACTGCTTATAATGGTGGATATGGAGGAAATGATAAGTATTCGGAAAATACAACAAGTTGTTATTTGCAAAACACTAACGAAACAGTTACTTATTCACTTAATTCAACATCAATATACAAATCTATAATATCAGAAAAAACATCAGAAAATAGCTCCCAAAATGCAAATATAAATAGTTTGGCTGTGGCTAATTCGGATTTTGAATATTTTACATTGTCAGAACCTGTCAAAATGATAAATAGTAAACTATATACAACCTTAGAAGGAATAGCAACAGGATGCAATGTTTATGCAAATTATAATGAAAAAAACAATGCTGTAGTTATATACACGTTGCCTACTATAATTAGTAGTTATGCAAATACTATTCAAGATATGGCAATAGCAGATGAGGATGCAATTTTTAGTAATAAGAAGGCTATTTTATATGATTTAGTTGTAGTAAAAAATGAGAACAATAAATATGGTGTAGTTGGAACTGATGGACAAGAAATATTAGGAAAGAAATATGCTTATATCAAATTTACTGAAGCAACACAAGAATTTATTGTACTAACAGATGAAGGAAAAGTAGGTATAATTTCTAAAGATGGAACTACAAGAATAAAGCCAGATTATGATGAAATAAAATTGATAGATAAAGAAAGCGAATTATATTTAGTATCAAATAATAAAAAATATGGTGTTATTAATAGAAATGATAAAAAAATAATATACCTAGAATATGATGCAATTGGTATAGATTCAACAAAGTTTGAAAGTGACAACATTAAAAATCAGTATATATTATATGATAACTGCATCCCTGTACAAAAAGGCGGAAAATGGGGATTAATGGATAAAAACGGAGCAACAATATGTGATTTACAATTTGATGAAATTGGATGCATAGTTGGAACATCAAACTCTAAAATGGCAAATAACCTATTGCTTATTCCAGAGTATGAGGGAATTGTTGTAGGAAAAGATAAGTTATATGGTTTAATAAATTCATCAGGTCAAACATTAATTCCAATAGCTGTTTCAGATATGTATTCTATAACAAATGCAAATGAAGAAACATATTATTTGACTTATGAAAAAAATACAATGAATGTTATTGACTATTTAAGAGATACACTAAAAATTGAACCAGTAGATAAGAGTGTGTCTAATAATACAAAGGGAAATGTTTTAGTAGATAATAACAACACACAAGCAGACGATAATTCACAAACAAATACTGAACAAAATGAAAATCAAAACAATAATGCAAATGTAAGTGTAAGTCAATCTGACAATTCAGATAGCAATGTGGAAAATCATTAATATAAAAGATAATCAACAATAAAAGGAGACAAATATTATGGAACTTGTTCAAACTATAGTAACAATAATCATTATATTATTAATATTTTGGGTGGCTGATAGCCAAAGGAAAAATCAAAATAAAAAGTTAAAAGAAGTACAAGATAATGTAAAAGTTGATGACGAAATAATAACATATTCAGGATTATCAGGAAAAATTTCAAAAGTAATGGATGATAAAGTTGTTATTAAAGCAAATCCTAGTGGTGTAGAAATATCTATAGAAAAGTGGGCTATTGCAGGAGTTAATGAACAATACATGAAAAAAGATAGCAAAAAAACTGATGGTAAAAAGACAGCCGAATCTGAGGATGAAAAGTAAAAACTAAAATATTAAATTTCATATTATGAATCATAAAAGAAAATCTAAGTAATATAATTGAATATAATTACTTAGATTTTTTTTGGAGGTTTATTATGAAAAAGATCATGAATGAAAAAGATAATAATAAAGAAGAAAATAATTTTGTAAAAATCATCAAAGGTAGTCTAATTGCAATAATATTAACCATTATAATGTTACTTATATTTTCTGTAATATTAACATATACTAATGTAAAGGAAAGTACTTCAACACCAGTGATTTTTGGTATAATGACAATTAGTATAATTATTGGAAGTATTATAAGTGTTAGAAAAGTAAAAAAGAACGGATTAGTTAATGGAGCTATAGTTGGTGGAATATATATATTAATTATTTATATATTATCAAGTGTTTTTGCAACTACATTTGGATTGAATTTGCAAGCAATACTTATGATTATATTTGCAATTCTTGCTGGAGTCTTGGGTGGAATAATAGGTGTAAATATATAATAGGGATGAAAATTGATAGTAATGTATAACTAAATTTTTCTGGAATATTAAAAAAATAGGAAAAATAAGAAAAAAATCCCAGAAATGGTTGATATTTTTTTATATTTGGGGTAAAATCTAAAAGTACATTAAATAGGTAATTACGTAAGAAAGGAGCTTTTTATGGTAAGCTTTGAAGATGTTAAAAATAATGAAGAGATTAATAATTTAATTTTTAGTTCTCAAAAGCAACTAAACGCTTTAGGCTATACTGAGCATTCAATGAGACATATTACAATTGTATCTAATAGAGCAGCATCTTTATTAGAAAAACTAGGATATGATGAGCACAGGATAGAACTTGCAAGGATAGCAGGATATATGCATGATATTGGAAATGTTGTTAATAGAACAGACCATGCACACTCTGGTGCAATCTTGGCATATCAAATTCTTAAGAAAATGGGAATGGCCATACAAGATAGAACAGAGATTATGATGGCTATAGGAAATCATGATGAAGCCACAGGCACAGCAGTAAGTGATATATCAGCAGCTTTAATATTGGCAGACAAGTCTGATGTGCACAGAGATAGAGTTGTAAATCAAAATATGTCAACATTTGATAAACACGACAAGGTAAATTATGCAGTTACTGATGCAGATTTTAGCTTAGATGTAGAAGAAAGAAAAGTGACATTAAATTTAAAAATAGATACTCAAATTTGTCCTGTTTTAGATTATTTCGAAATATTTATGGATAGAACTATGATGAGTAAATATGCAGCTAAATACTTGAATTTATGGTATGAATTAATAATAAATGGTACAAAGTTGTTGTAATATATATTAGGAGGAATTAAAAGTGAAAGAATCAGATAAAATAAAAAAAGAAAAAGAAACTTCAAAAAAAGATACAACTAAAAAAGTAAACAATTCTAAGATTGAAAAAAATGATGTAAAAAAGGTTGAGAAAACAAAAAGTGAAACAAATAAAAAGAAGCCAGCAAAGAAAGTGGACAAGAAGTCAAATAATAAAAATACTAATTTAAAGAGATTATTAACAGTTTCTTTATATGTGTTAATTATAGTATTAGTGTCTTTAATATCTTTTGCAGGAATTTATGTAAAAAAAGCAAATAAAATGGCAAATGTTTTACCAGATTATATTTTAGGAACAGATATATATGGTGCAAGAAATATTGTATTAAAAGTTGATACAAGCACAGAAACAAAAACATATGATGCTGACGGAAATCTTATAGAAGAGGATTCTACTTCGGAAGAAACCACAACTGAAGAGAATACAACAACAAAAGAGGTTCCTGTTAATGATGAATCTGTTTTAACTTTAGATAATTATAAAAAGGTAAAGCAAACGATAATCGATAGATTAAACTATATGAAAGTTGGATATTATGATATTAAATGTAACGAAGCAGATGGAACTATTTATTTAGAAGTACCAGAAAATACAAATACAGATTATATTGCTCAATATAGTGTTACAAAAGGAAACTTTGAAATGAGCGATAGTGATTCTGGAGAGGTTTATTTAACAAACAAAAATATAAAAGATGCAAAGGTGCAATATAACACAACAACAAGTGGAACTACAGTATATTTAACAATTCAATTTGATAAAGAGGGAAAAGATAAGCTAAAAGAAATATCAACACAATATTCTAGTACAGAAAATACAGAAACAAGCAATAGCGAAAATTTAGAAAACAGTGAAGAAACAGAAAACACAGAAAACGAAAACGCAGAAGCAGAAAGTGCAACTACTACAACATCAAGTAAAAAAGTTAAACTTACATTAGACGATCAAACTATTATATCAAGTACTTTTGATGAACCAATAACAGATGGAATTATTCAATTGTCAATAGGTACAAGTTCAGAAACAGAACAAATAAATACTTATTTACAACAAGCTTCTAACATAGCAGTATTTTTAAATAGTGAAGCATTACCTATAACATATACTATAGATACAAATAGATTTGTATATTCTGATGTAACAACTAAAACATTAGAGACTATAATAATTGTAGCTGTTGTAGTATTTATAATAATGTTAGCATATATGATTATTAAGTATAAAAAATTAGGAGCATTAGGAGCAATTACAACTATTGGATTTATGGCAATATTATTGATTGTTATAAGATATGCAAATGTTGATATAACAGGAACTGGATTAGTATCAATAGGATTAACAGCATTATTCGAATATTTAGCTTTTATGCAAATATTCAAAGTAAACAATAGCAATTTAGATAAAGAAACAAAACAAAAAGAAATTAAGCATACTATAATAAGACAGATAGAAACTATGATACCTTTAATAATTATAACAATTGTTTTTGCAGTAGCAAAATGGGAACCATTATATAGCATGGGAATGATATTATTCTGGGGAGTTTTAATCGCATTATTATATAATTGCATTACAATAAAGATTATGCTACCAAAGGAAAGAGAATAAGACATAGAAAGGAATATGGTTAAAAATGAAAAAAATAGTTCAAATATTATTAATATGTTTAATGATAGTAGGAATAATAATGATTGCAACTTTAGGCTTTAAAGTTGGATTGAAGTATTCAGAAAATACTCAAATAAATATAGCTATAGAAAAAGATTACAATGTTAAAGATATTCAAAAAATAGCAGACGAAGTATTTGGAAAAAATAAAACAATAGTACAAGCTGTTGAATTATACAAAGATATGATTCAAATAACAGTTAAAGAAGCTAGTCAAGAGCAAATAGAAGAGCTAAACACAAAAATAAATGAAAAATACGAAATTGAAAATACTATGGATGACATTATAGTTTCTTATAATGCAAATACCAAATTAAGAGATTTAGCAAAACCATATATTGCGCCAATAGCAATATCAGCAATTTTAGTAATTGCATATGAAATGATAAGATTCTATAAATTAGGTGTATGTAAGATTTTATACAAATTAGCTATGTCTATTATAGCACCACAAGCAGTGTTGTTTGCAGTATATGCAATAGCAAGATTACCAATAAATAGATTAACTTCTATAATATCTTTAGGAGTGTATATAGCTTCTATATTCTATGGAACAACTAAACTATTAAATGCAAAAGAGGCTAATGCAGAAGAAGCAAAAGCTGAAAAATAGTATAAATAAAAATTAAGCTTAACATAATAAGACCGTTATTAATATAATATATTAGTAGCGGTTTTTTGATGTATAATAGAAAAAAGGGATGATTATATGATTAATAAAGGAAGAGTTAAAAAAAAATTAACAAGAATGTTTAAAGAATATAGAAGAGTGTTATTTAGGGGCTCTGATAGCATCTTATATGAGGAAGCAATGGAGTTATATGATAATGGTCAAGCAGTAATAATTGATGTAAGAGATGAGGAAGAGTATGAGCAGTGGCATATAGGAAGTGCGATAAATATACCTGTTTATGATATTTCTAGAAAAATATCAGATGTAGTTTTTAATAAAAGTAAGATTATAGTAGTGTATTGCAAAACAGGAAAAAGAAGCAAGATGGCTAAGAAAATATTAGAAGAGCAAGGATATAATAATGTGTATATATTATATCTGTAGCTCTTCCTAATGCTGTTTTGCTTGAAGTAATCTATATGTTTGACAAATGTTGCAATCGGTGCATATGCTAATTTTGTTTTCAAATATCAATTTTAATGTGTTTATAAATTCGTCTTCTGGAGTAATTAAATGGATTATAATTTTACTGGGCAGAAGTGTAAGTAGAGAGTTTAAAGCGTAGTCGTTTGAAGAAAAAGTGATATCTGATAAATAATTTACATTCAAGTTAGACTTTGAGATATTTATTATATTTTTTTCTTCGTCTAGTAAAATAGACTCTCCATTTATATATATTAGATGTAATAATTTAGAAGATTCAGGCTTAGCTTCAATATATAATTTTAGTAAATTTATAAAATCATAATACTCTTTATCTATAACAAACTGATTAACAGCCGAATCTATGGCACTATCAATATATTTTAAATAATCACTAATTCTAAAGCAAACAAATCCATCTAATATCATGGATTTATGATTGGTTATATATTTTAAGATTGATGTCCATAAACATTTTTTCCTATCTGTAAAATAAATATCTTCAGTATCTTTTTTTGATAATTTGGAAATGCTAGAAGAAGTAGGAGTAAATGTATTATTGGTAAGCAACTCCTTACAATTATTTTCTATAGTGCAGAAATCTGAATAATCAAAATAGAAATAATTTAAATAAATCATATTTTTTATAATAATTGGTTCATAGTATTCCAAAATAAAATTGCATAAAACAGAGGCAATTTCATTGTAAAATTCTGATCTTTTTTTACCAGCATAATGAAGAATGATGTTAGTATATTTAGAGAAATCTTGCTTTGAGAATATAATTCCATCAATATCAATTAATGAAATATCTTCTAAAAGTTTATCTATAACATAATTATTGTTGCTTTTTATACAGAATGAAATCATAAATCCTCCAATGTTTATACATTAAAACTTTAACTTAGTATTTGCTAAAATACTTTAGATATACATATTTTATTCTATATAACAAACATTGGTAACTTGGACTATAAGAAGAAAAGGGCATATAAATATTGAATGTAAAATTACTGGAAATTTATTTTAAGGAGTAGTTAAAAAATAGGGTTAAAAAAAGTATAGATATTAAGTCTCAACATCTATACTTAAATAGTATTTAACGATAAATCAAATAATTTATTTCGGGGAAAATACAGTCTTTTTCTTCAATACTGGTTAAAAATTCTTCATCAATATTGTCGTCTTTTAATTGATTATAAAGTTTTGTAAATCTACCAGTATGGTCTTTAATTCGCTTTTTAGCATAATCTACCATTGTTCCATTTGTAATTATAAATAACCAATCGCTACTTTGTAAAAGTAATAGTTCTCTTGCACATTGATTTAAGGCTCTAATCTTTAAAGGATCTTTCTCATCAGCAAATAAATTTGCAAGTTCAACCATTCTGTCACCTGCAACATGTAAATGTCTATGCGCGTAATCGTTGGTAGGGTTAAGCCATACTTCGCTGTAACCATTTGCACCCCAGCTAGAACGGCAAGGAGTACACATCTGCATACTTGGATATTGGTTTATATATTCACTTGGAGTTATTAAATCAAAGTCACATTTATCATAATAGATTTTCTTAAATAAAACATAAAGCCAGTCTGGACCTTCGTACCACCAGTGACCATACAATTCTGCATCATAAGGACATAATACTATAGGCGGATTTTTAGTAAAGTTTGCAGCTTCTGTTATTTGTTTTTCTCTAGAATCAAAAAAGTGACCAGCTTGTTTATTTAAAGAGTCTTGAGCCCATTGCAAATTATAATAATCTTTAGGGCAATCTTTCCCAGTTATTCTATAATATTTTATACCTGTAGGAACTCGAGCACCATTTACTGCAATGTAAGGCTTTATATAATCATATGGGGCATCATAGCCGATATCTCTATACCATTCTCTATAATTAAAATCTCCAGGATATCCATTTATAGAACTCCACACTTGTCTTGAGGATTCCATATCTCTACCAAAAGCAACTATTCCATCTGGAGAAACAATAGGCGCTAATGTTCCAAAGATAGGAGTTGGATTAGCGTATAATATTCCATGTGTTTCTGTAATAACATATTGTATGCCAAATTCTTTTAAGTACTTATCTGCTTCTGGGATGTAGCCACATTCAGGTAGCCAAATTCCACGAGGTTTTCTGCCAAAATATTTTTCATAAGTTTGAACTCCAACTGCAATTTGAGCTCTTACTGTTTTTTCGTTAACATATAAAATAGGGAAGTATCCATGTGTTGCACCACATGTTATAATTTCTAAAACTCCAAGGTCTTGGAAATGCTTGAATCCATTTATTATATTGCAGTTGTATATATCTTTAAAAACATGCAAGTCATTAGAGTAACGGTCAACGTAGTATTGTGCTAAATTTTCTAATTGGTAATTTCCTTGATTTCTGATTACTTCTTTTTTAGCAAGTTCAATATGGCTGTTTAGATATTTTATATATCGTTCTTGTAGTAATTTATTATCTAACATATTAAGTAGAGGAGGCGTCATAGACATTGTTATTCTAAAGTCTACGCGTTCGTCTACTAATTTTTTGAAGTTTAAAAGAAGAGGAATATAAGTTTCAGAAATGGCTTCGAATAGCCATTGCTCTTCTAAATAGTCCTCACTCTCTGGATGATGGATAAATGGCAAGTGTGCATGAAGCACAAAGCTAACATATCCTTTTGGATTCTTTTTCATAAATTTCTCCTTTTGTTACTAAAATTTGTGTCAAGTAATTTACTAATTACTTAAATGTTGAACTTGGATTTCCTGAACTTGGATTAGTTAAGTCTAATTGCCAACGATTATTATCCATCCAATTATTTTTATTAAAATTAGTATATAAATCATATAAACTATAAATTCTACCCATATTTCTCATGAAAGATAGAGATGTTATGTTCTCTGCTGTAACAATATTTGTTTTTACATCTTTAAAGTAAACTGTGTCTAAATCTTTGTTGAATAATACATGGTCGTTTGGAGCTTCAATTTCATTAGAGTATGTAACATAGATATAATCATTTGGAATGTCTATATCTTTGTGATTATCATGATATTTTGGTCTACGGCCTAATTCAACAGCATATTTACAATTACTATCGTTTACATGAAGATACCAACTGTTTGCAAAGTCATCAATTTCTATTTCAAAAGAATAATGAAGAGTGTCATTATGTACTACTAAAACGGGTTTTGTGTCGTTAAAGAAGTTCTCACCATATTGTTCAACAAAGGCTTTTCTATCTGCATCTGAAATGTCCCAATAAATAAATAGTGTAGTAGGGGTTTGATATAAAACCTTAACAACGGTTTGGTTATATCTATAAGGTAAGTCGTAATATTCTACTACTTCTATAAGTGGCTTAGTATCTGCTTTTTTTGTTTTACTTCCAACACTTTTTGATGTAGATGTTTTTTTTGCGGTTGACTTTGCTGTGTCTACCTTTTTAGCTGTTGTTTTTGTTGTTGCTTTCTTTTTTTCAGTGGTCTTTTTAGCATTTGTTTTGCTAGTTGAACTTCCAGATTTTGAGGTGCTTCTGCTAGTGGTTTGGGTAGTTGTACTGCTTTTTGTGGTGCTAGCCTTTTTTGTTGGACTTTTGCTAGTTGCCTTTTTTGTAGCACTTTTTGGCGAAACATCACTCTTAACAGACTTTTTTTCTTCTACAGTAAGTTCTTCGTTTTTCTTTCTTGGCATATTTTCCTCCTTGGTTTTTATTCATAAAAATCTTATTATATATACTATATCAAAATGAAAATAAATTCAATAGTTAAAGGAGTTTTTTTATAAAAATGGTAATCAAATAAAAGTTGATTACCGATTTTTTATAGTGTATAATAAGGAAGAGTTTGATATAAAATATAATAATAAAAAGAAATACGGTTAAACATTCTACATATTGCAATTACAAATTTATAGTTGAGAAATATCTTATTCCTAATTTGGAAAAATTAAATTTAAAGAAGTCAGTATTACTATAAGCTAATTTTAAAAGCGTGCAAAGTTAAACAGTATAAATATCATATTTTAATACATACGTTTGCAACTAATTGCATTGAAGTTGGAATGGATGCAAAGTCTTTAAGCGAAATCCTAGGACATGCTAATGTAAATATAACATTAAGTAGATATGTTCATTCCTCTTATAAAATGAAGAAAAAATATTTGGAAAAACTGAAATAAAATATAAATTTGAATAAAACTTACAAAAAAAACACATTATAAATAAAAAGTATTGCAATTAACTAACAATTGTGATATTTTGAGATGGGCAGAAATGCTACATTAATCAAGGAGGAATTATTATGGAATTAAAAGGATCTAAAACAGAGAAAAACTTGATGGAGGCTTTTGCAGGGGAGTCACAGGCAAGAACTAAATATACATTTTTTGCAAGTCAAGCTAAAAAAGATGGATATGAGCAAATAGCTGCTATATTCCAAGAAACTGCAGATAATGAAAAAGAACATGCTAAAATATGGTACAAGTTATTAAATGGAGGTAGCATTCCTTCAACAACACATAACTTAGAAGAAGCTGCTGGTGGAGAAAATTATGAATGGACAGATATGTATGACAGAATGGCTCAAGAAGCTAAAGAAGAGGGATTTGATCACATAGCATATTTATTCGAAGCAGTAGGAAAAATAGAAAAAGAACATGAAGAAAGATTTAAAAAATTATTAGAAAATGTGGAAGATGGAAAAGTATTTGAAGCAGGTGAAGTAAAGATTTGGAAATGTAGAAACTGCGGACATATAGTTGTTGGAACAAAAGCTCCAGAGATATGCCCAGTATGTGCTCATCCAAAAGCATTTTTCGAAATAAAAGCAGACAATTATTAATAGTTGAATACAAAATTAAAAGCAGGTAATTATTTGATAATTATCTGCTTTTTTTAGGATGCTATGTCTATTTTCTAAAATTTTATAAAAATTTCAAATTAAAAATTGATATATTCAAAAAAGTGTAGTAGAATATGAAAAAAAGCAATGGATTGGAATTAAAAAGTCCATAGCATTATAAGGAGAGAAAATGAAAATATATATTTCACATTCAAGCAAATATGATTATATAAATAAAATTTATAATCCTATCAAAAATTCTGATTTAATAAACTCAAATACATTTTTTTTACCACATGAAGACAAAAATAAAATGATAAACACAAAAGAGATTATTTCTAATTACGATTTAGTAATCGCAGAAGTATCATTACCAGCTACAGGACAAGGCATAGAGTTAGGTTGGGCAGATTATGCTAAAACGCCTATATTATGTATTTATGAAAAATGTGCCAAAATAAGTTCATCGTTGAAATTTATCACAAATCATTTTATTGAATATGAAGATACTAATGACATGATAAGTAAAATAAGCGATTTTATTAAAGAAAATGAAAAGAATTTAAGAAATAAATAATCAATATAAAGTACATATTTTTTAATATAAAATATTGTATTTAGAGCAAAATAGGGGGATTTTTATGAAAAAAAATAAAACGGAAAATTTATTATGGATTATATTTACAATTATTGGAGCAGTGTTTGTTATAATAGGATTAGCGGTATCAGGGAATGTTTTTAATTATGAGAACAAAGAAAACACTATGGGAACAATTACAGAAATAGTATCTCGTAGAAGGAGTAAAGACGATAAAGACTATGAAGTATATGTTACATATAACGTTGAGGGAAAAGAATATGAATCAATGTTAAATGGATATTCTTCTAATTTTTATGAGGGAAAAGAAATCAATATATATTATGATAAAAATGATCCAAATAAAATAGGTATGAAATCATTGGATTTATTATTTTTAATATTCCCTGGAATTGGACTGATATTCTTTATAACAGGAGGAACAGTAATATTAATAAAAAATAAAAATAAAAAGTTAGAAAAATATTTAAAAGAAAATGGAGATGTGATATATGCCGATTATGTTGAAACGATTATAAATTATTCATATAGTGTAAATGAAAAGCATCCTTATAAGATTATTTGTGAATGGAACAATCCAACAGATAATAAAAAATATACATTTAAAAGCAAAAATATTTGGACAAATCCGGAAGGTATTATAACAGAAAGAAATATAAAACGATTTCCGGTATATATTAACAGAGATAATATGGATAAATATGTTATTGATATGGATGTTTTAAAAGATTAAGTATATATGTTTTTATAATTGGAGGTTTGTTTATGTCGGAAAAAGATAAAATGTTGGCGGGAGAATTATATGATGCTAATGTAACTGTTCTTCCAGGAGGGACTATTGGAGATAATGTTGTAATAGGTGCAGGAAGTGTTGTAAATAAAGATATTCCTTCAAATAGTGTAGCAGTAGAAAATCCATGTAAGGTAATAAAAAATCTACTTTGAGTTAAATAGATTTGAAAGGAAACAAAAGAATATGAAAGAGAAAGGTGTATTGCTTCCAATATTTTCGCTTCCAAGTAAATATGGTATTGGAGATTTTGGATATGAAGCATATAAATTTATAGATATATTGAGTGAAAATAACATAAGATATTGGGAGGTTTTGCCTATAAATGAGTGCAATAATCACCCATATTCACCAATAAGTTATTATGCTCTGGAAGAAGACTATATTTCACTTGATAAATTACTTGAGCAAGGACTAATAAAAAAAACAGAAACTCGTCCAAATAAAGATAGGGCTATATATGATGACTTTAAAGAAAAGTATTATAAAGAGGCTTTTGGAAACTTCAAGGCAAATAGTCAATTCAAAAATTTTATTAAAATAGATGAAATAGACCAATATGCTGAATTTGCACATATAAAAAAAGGGGAAAGCAAAGAATATTATTTATTTTTGCAATATATTCTGCATACTCAGTGGATGGAATTGAAAAAATATGCTAATCAAAAAAATGTTCAAATTATTGGAGATATGCCAGTATATCCTGTTTTTGATTCTGTTGAGACACAATATTGTCCTGAATATTTTGAAATGAAAGATGGTAAATTCACCTTTGAAGCCGGAACACCACCGGATTATTTTAATCAAAATGGGCAAAAGTGGAATAGTCCAGTATATAACATTGAGAATATAAAAAAGGATAAATACAAATATTTAACAAAGAGATTCAAATACCAATTAAAGTTGTTTGATAAGCTAAGAATTGATTATTTTAGAGGATATGATTCCTTTTTCAAAATTCCAATTGGAAAAACTGGCCAAGAGGGTTTATATTCTGATGGTGTAAGTTATGGATTTTTTGATGAGCTGTTCAAAGATAAAACAGTAAGTCCAGAAAAATTAATAGTTGAAGATTTAGGCGAAATTAGAGAAGAAACAATTGCACTGCGTAAAAAATATGGATTTACAAGACAAAAAATATTACAATTCTCAATCGATTTAGATAATTTATATGATAGAGATAATGAAGAGGAAAATGTTCTAGTTTTTCCAGGAAACCATGATTGCAACACAATTTATGGTTGGTATAAGACTTTAAGTGATGAGCACAAATGGAAACTAAAAGAATTTCTAAAGAAGAATGAATGCTACGAGATAAATGTAAATATTGGATTTATGCAATATCTATCAAAATGCAAAGCTAGAATGCCAATTATTATGGTTCAAGATATATTAGGGTTAGATGAAAATTCAAGAATAAATATTCCAGGAATTGAAAGCAATAAAAATTGGTCATGGAAATTAATTGATTTTAAGGATTTAGAAGAAAGAATTAAGGATTACTAGAGAATTATATAGATGGTGTTAATAGACTGTCTTGATACAAAAGATACTTAACTAGATTTTAACTTGGTGCTAGAATTGATAATAAAGAACTACTTTATTAAAAATAGTAGTTCTTTATTGATATATACTCTTTATTCAACAACAGGTGGAATAAAATTTTCAATTGCATTTCGTAGTTTTGGATGATGAATTACAAAGTGAATAGAAGGGCTATTAGCTTTTGAAATCATAACCCAGTTTTTTTCACAGATTAAAATTTGTATATTTTTAAATGCATTATTAGTATTTACACTTAACTTATAATTCTTATTATTCTTTTCATACTTCTTTGTTAAATTTAGATGTTCTAAATACTCTTCATAATTATAATAAACTTTCTTTTCATAAAAATTATCTGCAAGAAAAAGTGAAAGAGGAGCCTTTTCAAAATCTTCTTCTGAAAGTTCTGATATTTCATCTTCAAAAATATAATTTTGAGTTATATTTTTTAATATTTCTTTTTGAAAATTTACGGATTTTTGAATCTTCTCAATATCCTCATTTGAAATATTATTGTGTTTTAGAATTTTTAAAAGCAAATCATCAGAAATAGTATGAATTGGTAAAGATGATAAAATCCTTCTACGATTAGCTTTTTCTGTAGCACTTGAAGATAGAAAGGCAGTATAAGCGTTTTTTGAGTCCTCTTTATAAATTTCCATAAGAGGGGTAGCTTTCTTTAATAAGCAATCTGCCTTTGATTTATAATATGAAACATCAGATTTATTAGTTGATAAAGTATATCTTCCTTTATCATGATATCCATTAATACATTCTCCGGATAAGGCAACAGCTCCGGAAACATAAGTAAAATGGCAATATATATTATTTTGCAATCCTTTTAAGAAATATGGAGAAACTTGTCCCGTCATATAAATTGGTAGCCAACTTTCTAAACCTAACATCATTTCATTAAATGGTCTATCAAGATTATGAATAATGTTTAAGTGTAAGCCTTTTTTTAGCATTATAGCAATAGCATACATCCATTTTTTACCGAAACCAACATCTTGTGCCATATCTTCCATAGGCATATCGCTACACATAAAAACAGGTTCATTATTTTTTGAAAGAACAGTTGCTTTAAAAAAATCTAACTCTCCTTTTTTCATTTGTTCTATACCATAATATGTTTTAGAAATAGCCTTATAAAAAGGAACAGTTGGTACTTTCATTTCATTAAAATGTATAGCTTTAATGTATTCATTTAAGTCAAAATTATCTAAATTATTCAAAAAATCATCTATATAATTATGAGATTGACCTGAACTAGTGGAAAACCAGTTTAATAGCTTATTATAATAGCTAGAACTATCATTTAAGTCTTCTAAATTACAACCGATAAGAATAGCTACAGCCTTTTTACTATCCTCTGATTTATATTTTTTTACGACAAAATTACAAACAGTCTCAATAAAAATTTTGGGCTTTGATGGGTTTTTAGTTCCAGTACGAATTTTAGAGAGTAAAGAAGAATCATAGGAACTAGAGCGAGAAAGTTCAGCAATATTAATATTTAAAGTCGCAATAAGTTCATTAAAATTTTTACTTAATTGTTCAAAATCAATAGAGATGTCATTCAAAGTTGCAGATAATGTAATATAAATTTCTTCTCTTGTTAAATTTAAACCTTTAATACTAGAAAGTTTATATAGACCATCTACTAATTGCTCTAATTGTTTACTTCTTATAGCGGGATTTCTATCTCCTCTACGGTAACGACTGATGACGGAAGCAGATAGACCTGAAGAGTGTACAAGTTCTTGGGAAGAACACCCGATTTGTTTTATATATTTATTTAGTTGTTCATAAAAAGTCATAATAATCCTCCACAATTACAATGTAAATTTGATTATAATATATCACATGATTATTAAAAATACAATTGCCAAAAAGACAATGAAACTTTGGCAATTGTAATGGAATAAATATACATCTATGATAAAATGAACAAAAATAAAGAAAGGAGGATGGAAAAACATGGCAAAGGCAAAGACACTATCAATATTGTTTATAGCTTGCTTATTAGTTAGTTTAATAATTCCAATAACCACAGTATATGCAGAAAGCAAAAATGAAGTAACATTAAATTTTAAAGGTGGAACAATTCATGATGGCTATGTAGAATATAGCAAAAGAGCAAAATTACAATTATTCAAAGGAGATGAGTTAGTTACTAATATTTCAAATAATATGGTAATTGATTTAAACAAAACAGAGTATAAGTTTGTAATTGAAGAAATTGAAGATACAAGTATTGTTGGTGCTAATTCATCTATAAAATTAAAAATTAATAAATGGTATTATCCTATTATAGCAATAAATGAAACTAAATCTACATTCAAATTAGATTCAAGCAAATTTAACGAAACATTAGATGTTGAATTTGAAAGAAGAAATGTTGCTTTTAACACGACAGTTAAAAATATTTATAATGATATATCATCAAAAGGTGTAATTGATTTAACTAATGGAAAAGAATATGTAATAGATTTTTCTGAAACTGATGAATTGACAGAAGGATTTAAATCATTTGCAGATTTAGATAAAACACTATATTACAAAAGAGATAATGAAGGTCTATTAGCAACAGACAATGAAAGCGAAGCTGTTATAAAGATTGTTGGAAATAGGTCAGAAAATAAAGCAATATTAACTGCAGTAAATGTTGGAACTAAAAAAAGTGATGTTTTTAAAGGATTTCACACTCAATATACAGGTTCTGCATTGGATTATAATGACCTTGATGGTAGCATTGCTGGTGGTGGAATCGTACTTGAAACAAGATTTGATTATTATACTAGATGCACTTATGAATTCACATTCCAATATGTAAAAGAAGAAGTTATTCCTAAAGAATATAAGTTCATTGAAGGAGCAAATCAAACATATACAATTGATGAATCAAAAAATGCAACATTTAGAATAGATGCAGACTATAGCTTATTTACAAACAAAGTATATGTAGACAATAAATTAGTAGATTCTACAAATTATGACTCAAAATCAGGAAGTACAGTTATCACTTTAAAAGATGAATACTTAAAAACATTATCTGTTGGAGAACATACATTAAAAGTTGCCTTTTCAGATAGTGGAGAAGCTATAACAAAGTTTTCAATAAAAGAAAAACAAGAAAATAACAATTTAACAAATAATGATATTCAAAAAGATAACACAAATGCAAATCCTAAAACAGGTGATAATGTTATTGTATATGCTGTATTGTTTGTAATTGCACTATTAGGAACAATTACACTAATAATAGTTAACAATACAAAAAGAAAAAACTCAAGAAAACACTAGGAGGGAAAAAAAATGAAAATTAAAAAAAGTTTAATATTTTTAGCAATTATTTTAGCCGTTATATGTCTGTTTATTTTTTCTAACAGAGTAAATGCAGCTACAATTAGTGATGATGGAAAATATTCACTAGTATTAATTGTTAATGATGATAATGCTGGTATTGATGGTGAATATGCCAAACTTGTAAGATTTAATATTGCAGAAGGAGAAACAACTGTTAAGCTATCTGAATTAACAAAAGGAATTGTTCCTTTTAATGGCAAAACTGAATTTTCACATTGGGAAATGGCAGAAAATACAAAAGCTAGTGAAGAATTAGAAATAGCAAACTTTACAGGTAGTGGTAACTTTTATACATCGACAGGTGAAGAGGTTAAATATACTAATGGATTAAGGCTTAATGCTAAATTTTCAGATAAAGAATTAAAAGATAGTGGTAAATACTATGTAAGTATTGATGCGTTTGGTGGTACAATAAATGGTAAAGCAAAATTGACATTGGAAAGTAAAGCAGAAGAATTTAAAACAATTGATTTAACAAAATATACTCCTGTAAGAAAAGGATGTACTTTTAAGGGCTGGGATTTAGATGGAAAAATTGTTACTTCTATTAGTTCAAGTGCTTTCGCAAAGGATGCTGTAATTAATTTAACTGCTACATATACTCAAGATACTTTTGCTGGAGACGATAGAGTATTAATATTAAATGCAAACGGTGGAACTATTGAGGGTAAAGCATCTAACAAATATGACTATTTAGGTGGTGGTAATTCAGGAACAGCTATGTCACTTTTACCATATATACCTGTAAGAAAAGGATATACTTTTAATGGTTGGAATTCTAAAAAAGATGGAAGTGGAGATAACTTTAAATACATTTACTGGAGATTATGGGATAATGATGGAAAAACAACTGTTGAAAAAGATACAATAATAAAAAATGCACTTGGAGCTGAATATTATCAAAATGTAACTTTATATGCTTCTTGGACTAAAATTTCAGGAGAACCAGAACAACCTGCTAAAGAAACAGTAAAAGAAATTGAAAGCACAGGAGAAACAAAAGCAAAAATTGAATTTGTAAAAGAAGTCAGCAAAGACTACAAACTAGATGTTAAACCTGTAGAAGTAAAAAAAGATTTAACAGATAAAAACATTAAATATGTGGTAGATATAAATGTATTAGAAAACGGTCAAATAGTTAAAATTAGTGATACTAAAATGAAAATAAGAATTGCCCTACCAGAAGATTTAAAAGGATTTGATAAATATGAAATAGTACATATTTTAAATGACGAAATAAAAGAAACAATACCAGCAACAGTAGAAGACGGGTATATAGTATTTGAAACATCACACTTAAGTCAATATGGAATTGTTGCAACAAATGTTGAAGAAAAAACAGAACAAACAAAGAATCCAAAAACAGGAGATAATATTGTAACAAATGTAATGCTATTTATAGCTTCTATAGCAACTATTGGAACACTAGCGCTAGTAAACAGAAAAAAAGCAAGAGAATAGTAGGGGAATATATAGAGGCTAGTTAGAGCATTAGCTAGCCTTTATATACGAAAGGACAATTTTACAATGAGAAGAAAGAAAAATAAAAAATATAAAAGAGTGATTTTAAATATTATTATCTATATGATTTTACTTTTTGTATTAATATATTCTGGAATTAAAATTTTTAAATGGTACAAAGATAAGACAAATAATAACAGAATTACAGAACAAATAAAAAGTACAGTAATGGTTAAGAAAGAAAATGAAGACAAAAATAAAGAAGAATATGCCATAGATTTTAACAAATTAAGAGAGCAAAACAATGAAACTGTTGCATGGATTAAAGTAAATAATACAAATGTGGAATACCCAGTAGTAAAAGCAACTAATAATGGCTTTTATTTAAATCATAGTTTTGATAAAAGTAAAAATTCAGCAGGATGGATTTTTGCGGACTATAAGAATAAATTTGATAATACAGACAAAAACATTGTTATTTATGGGCACAATATGAGAGATGGCTCAATGTTTGGAAGTTTAAAAAATATTTTAAATTCTGATTGGTATAATAATGAAGAAAACACAGATATTACTTTATATACTGAAAACGAAAAAAGCATTTACAAAGTTTTCTCAATATATAAAATAGAAAGTGAAGATTATTATATAAAAACAGAATTTAGCAATGATAACGAATTTGAGAGATTCATAGAAACATTAAAGAAAAGAAGTATTAAAAATTTTAATATAGATATATCAAAAGAAAATAGTATATTAACATTATCAACTTGTGCAAATAACAATAAATATCGTGTGGTATTACACGCGAAAAAGATGCTTGAAGGATAAATGTTTTAACTATAATTTGATATCTTATCTAAATAAATGAACAAAATAAAACTCCTTCTCATACTATATACAAAATATGAGAGGAGTTTTTGTTATGGATTATGAATTAATGATGAATGGAACAATAAAAATTGGTCAGAGTGCACCAGATTTTGAGGCTACTACGACAATGGGAAAAATATCGTTAAAAGATTATAGAGGAAAATGGGTGGTATTATTTTCACACCCAGGAGATTTTACCCCCGTATGAGCATACAATTTGGGGAAATATCAGAAACGCTTGATATTGCATAACATTTCTTTAATAGATAACTTAGTTCCTGTCAAAATTATCCATTGGATAATTTTGACAGGATGTGGTATTATATGAATAGAAAAATAGTAATTTGTTGAAATGGAGGAGTGATTATGATAAAATTAAAAACAGGAATATTGTTAACTATTATATTTAGCTTATATATTTTTTTGTAAAGAGGTGTAAATATGAGTGATTCAAAAGAAAATGTTGATGTATTAAAAATGTATGGAGAAGACAGTACTACACAAAGAGATGAATTTTTAAAAAAGCATAACTTAAATGAAAAGGGGCTTACTAGTAAACAAGCTGAAATTAATATTAAGAAATTTGGTCTTAACGAAACAAAAAAGGCTAAACCTAAGAAGTGGTATAATTATTTACTACAAAGTTTACTAACACCTTTTAACTGCATTTTAATTGGTATTTCAATTATCTTAATATATACAGATATATATTTAGCAATAGAACCAAGCTATGCAAATATAATAGTCATAGCAATTTTAGTTACTGCAAGTACTTTATTAGATTTTTTTGAGTCATATAGATCTAATAAGGCAGCAGAAAAATTAAGGGAAATAGTTGAAACAACTACTACAGTTATTAGAGATAACAAAGAAATAAATATACCAGTTAAAAATGTAACCTTAGGAGACATTGTTTTATTGTCTGCTGGAAGTATTATACCAGCTGATTTAAGAATAATCGAATCAAAAGACTTATATGTAGGACAGGCTTCATTAACTGGAGAATCTGATAATATAAAGAAAACCGTTGAATTAGAGAACAAGCAAGAAGAATTAGACAGTATATCAGATTTTGATAATATCTGTTTTATGGGTACAAATGTTGTATCGGGCTCAGCAAAAGGTGTTGTAATAAAAGTTGGAGATTCAACATATTTTGGAAAAATAGCAAATACTGTAACTTCTGGAAAAGAAAAAACAGCATTTCAAAAAGGAATTGAAAGTATAAGTAAATTATTAATTAGAATTATGATTTTTATGATTCCAATAGTATTTTTAATAAATGTGGAAAAACATGATATTATTCTAGCATTTACTTTTGCTGTTGCAATAGCAATTTGCATAACACCACTACTGTTACCTGTTATTTTATCTTCAAGTTTATCTAAAGGTGCTGTGAGAATGTCAAAAAAGAAGACTATTGTTAAGAAGCTAGATTCAATTCAGAACTTTGGAGCAATGAACATATTCTGCACAGATAAGACAGGAACATTAACAGAAGACAAGATTGTTCTAGAAAAATATTTAAATGTAAATGGAGAAGAAGACTCCAACATTTTAAAATATGCCTTTTTAAATGCCTATTTGCAAACAGGACTAAAAAGCAATATAGACGAGGCAGTAGTTGCTAAAGCTAAAACTGTTGGAATTGAAAATAGTTTAAAAAAATATAAAAAAATAGATGAGATTCCTTTTGACTTTTCTCGTAGGTGTTTATCTGTAGCAGTAGAAATTGATAATAAAGATGAATTAATAACAAAAGGTGCTGTTGAAGAAATTCTAAATATTTGTACAACATTTGAATATAAGGGACAAACGGAAAAACTTACAAATGAAAAAATAGAAAACATGAGAAAAATTTGTAAAAACTTAAATGAGGAAGGCTTTAGAGTTGTTGCCATTTGTAAAAAAATTATAACTAATAATAAAAAAGATTTTAATAGTACTGATGAAAAAGACATGACTTTACTAGGCTTTATTGGTTTTCTTGATCCACCAAAGGAAAGTGCAAAAGAAGCAATAGAAGGCTTAAACAATGCAGGAATAAGAGTTATGGTTCTTACAGGTGATAATGTAGAAGTTACAAGATGCGTTTGTAATAAAGCAGGGATAAATTCAAAAAAAATCATAACTGGAAATAAAATAGATACATTATCAGATGTAGCACTATCAAGATTATTAAAAAGAAATAATATATTTGCGAAACTTTCTCCAATACAAAAAGCAAGGATTGTTAGAGTTTTAAAACAAAATGGAAATGTTGTAGGATATATGGGAGATGGAATAAACGATAGTCCAGCGTTAACAAATTCCGATGTTGGAATTTCTGTTGATACTGCAGTTGATATAGCAAAAGAAACTGCAGATATTATATTACTTGAAAAAGACCTTAATGTACTATTAGATGGTGTAATGGAACGGAAGAAAAACATATGTAAATTTAATGAAATATATAAAAATGGCAACAAGCTTCAACTTTGGGGAAGTAGTTTCAGTAATTATTGCAAGCATTGTACTACCATTTTTACCTGAAACACCAATTCAACTATTAGTAGAAGGATTATTATATGACTTTGGTCAAATGACAATTCCGTTTGACAATGTAGATAAAGAATTGATTAGAAAGCCAAAAAAATTAAATATAAAAAGCTTAAAAAGGTTTATGTTTTTTATGGGGCCTGTAAGCTCACTATTTGATATAGTTGTATTTTTACTATTATGGTTTGTTTTCACAGTTAGAGATGTTACACACTTTCAAACAATATGGTTCACTTACAGTATAGTATCAAATTTAATAGGAATGCACATTATAAGAACGGCAAAAACACCATTTATACAAAGTAATGCACATAAGGCTGTTTATATATCTTCAATTCTGTTAATTATAATAGGAATTTTAGTACCATTTACGCCTCTAGGAACTGCAATAGGCTTAGCACCAATTGCATTAAAATATATTTTCATGATATTTGGAGTCACATTCTTATATTGTATTGTAGCAAGTTATGCAAAGAAAATTTATATAAAGAAATATAAGGAATGGATATAGAAATAATAGAAGATAGGAGATGATTTGAATAAATCAATTAAAAATAGGAACATTTTTGATAGTTTTAGGAAATTTATTATATTTAGCATTTGCTTTTTTTACTGGAAATGAGACAGCAGTTTTGAAAATTTTAGTAGTGGCTTATTAGTAGGACTATCAATTGGTTGTAAATAAGTTTGGCTATATGGCTGGGATTTTATCTATTCATTTTAGCTATTGAATTTGGAGTACGATTTTTGACAAGGATAGGCAAAAAATAATTGCAAATTACACAATTTAGTAATTATTTGGAAAAATAGTAATTTGGAGGGCAAACAAGTAATGAAAAAGATAAATTATATATTGATAATATAGGTTTTGCTTTAATTGGAGTGTCTGGCTTAATTTTAATATACTTACTTATTTATAGGTATGTAAACAAAAACAAATCTTAACAAGAAGTAGGCTAGATAGGTATTTACCTCAATTTATACTAATAAGTCAATTACAATTAATTTACTAATTTCTATGTTATAATGTATTAAAATTAATATGAGGGGAAATAGAGATGGAAGAAAAAAATAAAATATTGTTAAAAAGATTACTAATTGCAGTATTAATTATAGTTATAATTAGTATAGTTGCTACTATTGGAATTGGAAATTATTTTGTGAACTATGCTATATTAAGAACTGGAAATGGCGGAGATAGAGAAGTAAAAAATGCAGATTCAATAACAGTTGCAAACATAGATAATGAAGCAGAAAAAATTATAGAAGAAAATAAAAAGAATGAAAAACAATTAGCAAATGAATGGTCTGAAACTATTGAGAATAAAAAAGTAGAAGTAAAAGCAAAAGACGGAATTACTTTAAGAGGGACACAATATATAAAAGATGAATCAAGTAACAAATGGGCAATAATATTACATGGTTATCGTTCAACTCCAAATTCTATAATTTCAATAGGAATGCATTTTTCAAAAGAAGGCTATAATGTTTTAATTCCAAGTATGAGAGCATGTAGTGAAAGTGATGGAGAATATATAGGAATGGGGTGGCTAGATAAAGAAGATTTACAATGTTGGATAAATTTAATTATTAAGCAAAATGAAAATGCAGAAATTATACTACATGGTTCATCAATGGGAGCAGCAACGGTCTTAATGGCATCAGGTAAGGACTTACCTACAAATGTAAAAGCAATAGTAGCAGATAGCGGTTATACATCAGTTTGGGACATATTTGCATCAGAGGCAAAAGCAAGGTTTAATTTACCAACATTTCCTATACTAAATATGTTTGAAATAGTTGCAAACGTAAGAGCAAATTATGATATAAAAGAAGCATCTGCATTAGAACAAGTAAAAAATAATAAAACACCAATTTTATTTATACATGGAGATGCAGACGATTTTGTACCCGAATATATGTGTGAAGAACTATATGAAGCAGCAAATTGTAAAAAAGATAAGCTAATAATACATGATGCAGGACATACAGACTCTAAGTACAAAGAGCCAGAAACATATTATAATAAAATATTTGAATTTTTAGGGAATATTTAAGCAATTTTAATTATATCAGTAATAAGAAAAATAAAAGAAGAATGGAAAAAAATAGAATTAGAAAAATAGTAATTTGTAGGGGAAGTGAATGTTATGGGAGGATTTAGTGTCATAGTTCTTATGAGTATATTATCATTTATATACTTATTCTTTATTGCTATATTTGTAGCAGTTGTATTGTATATAATAATGAGTTATACTTTTCAGGGTATTTCAATCATGGGTATGTGTAAAAATATGGGATATAAAAACACTTTTACGGCTTGGATACCTTTTTATAATAAATATTTATTAGGGAAAATAGCAGGTAATAAAATAATGGGTGGAATATCAGGTATATTATCATTTATAGCAATTTGTTTAGGGACTCGTTTTTATATCAATAAAGAACTAGAAATAGTCCTATTCATTATTTTAATAATTAATTTAATAATTACTTTTATACTAGATACAATGATAGCACATCGAATATATAAGAGTCGTACAAACAAATATGGAGATATATTAACTGTATTTAATATTTTATCATTAGGATTATTAAGACCAATATTTCTTTTTTTAATTAGAAATAAAAAGGAACAATGTTCGATAAAGCAATAAATTACAATTTAGTAATTTGTAGAAATAAGTAAGGATGTGGGTTTATGGGTAGTTTGAGTGCAATACCTATAGTTGGATTTTTAGGTGTATTATTTATAATTTTTAATGTAATCATTTTAATTTTACTAATATTAACAATTATATTTGGAATTATAAGATTTACTAAAAAGAAGTTTAAAAAAGTATTTGCTATTTTATTAGTTCTTACTATTTTACTTGGAATTAAGGATTACCAAATAATAAATGAATTTGTAAACTATGATGAAGTTCAGCATCAAAATTTAATAAAAAAAGAAGGAAAAGAATTAGTTGCAATTAGAGATAACAATTATAGTCAGGTTGAGGAATATTTAAAAAATGGTTGGAATCCAAATGAAAGTACAAAATCAGTATATTATGCTATAAAATATAATCCAGATAGTAACAAGGAAAAAGATGAGTGGAAAATGTTAGAACTATTACTAAAAAATGGTGCTAAAACTGATGTTCAGATTTCTGAAAACCCAAAAGGCGTAAATACTCCATTAACATATACAACAGAATGTGGATATTATGGTGCAACAAAACTTTTATTGGAATATGGTGCAGACTGCAACTATCAAGAAAATTATATGAACCAAAATGGACTACTTGCTCTAAGATTTTATGAAAATAATAATGCTGCTAAGACATTGCAACTGTTGCTGGATTATGGAACAGATTTAGATGTAAAACAAATAGATAATAAAACTGGAAGAGAAAAATTAAAAAATTTTCAAAACGATTATATTAATATAAAAGATAAAGTTCCAAACTATGATGAAATAGTAAACATCATTGACGGACTTGGATTATAGATAAATTACAAGTTATAGGAGAAATAAATGATAAGAAAATTTGAAAAAAATGATATAAATCCTGTAATGCAAATATGGAAAAATGAAAATATAAAAGCTCATAAATTTATATCAAAAGAATATTGGAAAAATAATTATAATTATGTAAAAGAAATTCTACCAAATGCAGAAATATATGTTTATGTTTTAAAAGAAAATATTGTAGGATTTATAGGAATAAATGAGAATTATATTGAAGGAATTTTTATTGATACAAATAATCAATGTAAAGGAATAGGAACATCTTTATTGAATAAAGTAAAAGAAAACAGAGATAATTTGACATTAAGTGTATATAAGAAAAATATAAATGCTATCAATTTTTATAAAAAGAATGATTTTATAATTAAAAGCGAAAATATAGATAAAGATACAGCTGAAATAGAATACACAATGACTTGGAATAAGTAAGAGCCAAATTACAATTTTGCAAATAAAAGTAATAGATTTTACAAAAATATCTATTGCTTTTTTTATACCAATAAAGTATAATAAGTATGAAAAGTATAACAAATAAAATTCAAAGGAGACATGTAAAATGGAAAAAGATAAATATGTAGGAATCTGTAAAGTAGGAGAAAAAGGGCAAATTGTAATACCAGTAGAAGCAAGGAAAATATTTGATATAAAACCTGGAGATTCTATTATTGTATTATGTGATAAAGAAAGAGGACTTGCTCTTGTAAAGTCAGATATAATAGAAGATTTAGCAGATGATATATTAAAGAAATGAGGTAGGTAGAATGTATTTAGTAAATAAACAATTTAGAACAAGTGATAATAATATAATTAACTATTATGAAACAGATAATAATAATAAGCCTATATTGTTAATTATCCATGCTCAAGGAACAAATGCAGTTAGTTATTTGAAAGTTGCAAAAGATTTGTCTAAAAACTTTCATTTAATTTTGGTAGACTGCTATGGGCATGGCAAAAGTTCTCATAATAGAGAAAAATATAATTTAGTAAGTCAAGGATATGATTTAATTGAATTTATACAAACTATTACTAATGGTAATATCTCTGTATTAGGACATTCATCTGGAGGACTTATTGCTTGTTATATTGCTTCAAATTCTACTTCTTGCAGTAACTTAATATTAGAAGATCCACCATTGTTTTCAAGCAATGGAAAAAATAGAGTTAATTATTATAACTATAAAGACCTATCAACTGTGTGTCATAAATATATAAATCAAGACAAAGAAAATGATTTTGTATATTATTATTTTATGAATCAATATTGTTGGAACTTCTTTCCTGAAGATTCAAGAGATAAAATAAAAAATAAATTAGGAGAACTTGCATTAAAATTTAGAAGAAAACACCCAGATAAGACTTTAAAAGTTCCTTTTTGGCCCCAAAAATTTTTAGAAGGATTTAATGGCTTAAATGATTATGATCCATACTTTGGAGAAAATTTTTATAATGACTCATTTAATAGCAATATAAATTATAAAAAATTACTTTCAAATATAAAATGTAATACTTTATTTATGAAAGCAAAGACTACAATAGCTGATGATGGACTTGTTCAAGGAGCTTTAACAGATGAAGATTTAAAACAAGTAACTAGACTAATTAAAAATATTAAAGTAGAATATTTTGATTGTGGACATGGAATTCATACTGAAAAGTCAAAAGAATTTATAAAAAGTATAAATGGAACATTAACAAGAAAAATATCAGAACAAGATAAAGAAAGATAAATTACAATTTATATAATAGTTCTATAATTTTATAGGGGCGGCAAAATGTCGCCTCTATATTTTTTAAGTATCCTGCTAAAAGCCACACTTTTAGGCTCTTATTTGGATTCGGGGCGACTCCCTGTTCCTGCAAACTTTAAAAAAGTTTGAAAAAATAAAAAATTTTTAAAAAAATGCAACATTTGATAAAATTTTTGGCTTCATATATATAGAAATGAGAGGTGATGAAATTTGAGAAATATGAAAAAGTTTTACTGTATTTCTATATTGTAATTTAAAATAAAAAGAGATAACAATTCTCTTTTTAGCATAACATTTATTAATAATGTTATGAAGGAGTTAGGTTGTTTGAAAAATAATTACAATTTTTACGTTGTTAAACTTCACTTCGAAAATCCTCAATGTGCAATAGCACACCTGAGACTTTCTTATTTGTTTGCCGAGTAAAAATTTAATTCTTTTCCAAACGTTTAGATTTAACTTCGGGAAGGTAAAATAAATTATGAAACTTACAATAGCAGAAATACAAGGCACGAAATATGTTCAAATTTATTTGACAGAAGAAGAACACCAGAAAGAAGAAACAAAAGATTTAGCCCAAAAGTATAAACAAGAAAAATATAGCGTGGCTATTTTCGTAACTGGAAAAGAGAATTATCCCGAGATTCTTGAAAAAATAATTACGAAACAAGTGGAATTAAACAAAAATGTATGCTAACATGAAAACAAGCAATATCAGGCGAGATTTGGAGGATAAAATGACAGTTGTACGGATATTGTAGATTGTCTAGAGATGAAGATAAAGAAAACTATGCAAGTATTGAAGAACAGAAAAGAATTATTCAAGACTATGCAATTTCTCGTAATTGGACTATCTCAGACTTCTACATAGATGACAATGTTTCGGGATATACCTTTAACAGACCTGCATTTTCAAAAATGATTGAAAAAGTAAAAGGAGGAAAAGTTGATGTAGTCATAGCAAAGGATTTATCAAGAATTGGAAGACATAACGGACGAGTATTAGTTTTAATAGATGAGTTTAAGAATATTCAAAAGAATTTAATATTAGTTTCTGAAATGGGTGGAACTTATGATGTTTTAAATGATAGAGATGATACTATTGGAATAACAACATGGTTTAATGAAAGATATGTTAAAGATTGTTCAAGAAAAACTAGAGACCACATGTATTCTAAACAAAAAACAGGAAGATTAATTATGGGAAATTATTATGGATATATAAAAGATCCAGAAGATATAACAAAGCTATATGTTGATGAAGAACTACGACCTGTTATAGAATTAATATATAAGCTATATACCGAAGAAGGAATTGGAAGAAAGAAAATTTGCGATATTCTAAATAGTAAATATAATTACCCAACTCCATCGGCTTACTATCAAATGAAACACCTAGAAAGAGGAAGAATATATAAACATCCAGTTCAAAAATTATGGTCCACATATATGATAAGAAATATTTTAGAAAATGATGTATATTGTGGCACACTTAGAACTCATAAGAAAAAGACTGTATCCATAAGAGGTAAAGCAATAAAGCTTCCAGAGGAAGAGCATTTTGTGTTTGAAAACCATCACGAAGCAATTATATCTAAAGATACATTTAATTTAGCTCAAGAAATAAGAAAAAGAAAAGTAAATACCAAAAGCACATCAAGTACGAGAAAAAGAAATTATTACTTTTCAGGACTTTGCAGATGTGGTGATTGTGGTTTTGGAGTAAGTGGCATAACTATAACTAGAAAACAATCTCAAAAAGGTTATGAATGTTCACAATATAGAACATATGGTAAAGCTAGATGTAAATGTCATGAAATTAAAGAATCAGATATAATTATACATTTTAAGGAATTTTTAAAATTCACTAAAAATAAATACATAGATGAAATAAATAAAATACAGCTTCAAACAAAAACTAATACTAAAACAAATAATAAAGAAAAAATTAAATTTGAAATTGAAAACTTAAATGCTGAATACAAAGTTTTGATTAGTCAAAAAATTAAAGATTTAACTAATACCACAAATGAGTATCAACGAGAAATGATTGAAAATACATATAAAGAATTGGAAAAAGATAAAACTAATCGCATAGAACAATTACAAAAATTATTAGAGCAACAGCAAGAAGATTTAGACACAGAAAAAATAAAAAAATTAAAAACAGCAATAGAATATTTTGATGATATTCTAAAATCTAATGAACCCAATAGATATATTTTAGAGTGTTTAATAGATAAAATATGGATTTATCACGATAAGAGTGTGAAATTCGAGCTAAAACCTGAAATTAGCCGATTAATATAATATCCCCAAATTGAAGGCTTCTACCCCCGTATGTACTACTGAAATGATTGGTTTTGCAAAGGCTAATACATATTTTGAGAATATGAATGCAAAATTGATAGGACTAAGTATAGATAGTAATGCTTCACATTTGGCTTGGATGTATGATATTTATTTGAAAACTGGAACTGTTTTGCCATTTCCAATAATTGCAGACAGAAGCGGAGAAATAGCTAGAAAATATGGAATGATTGCAAGTGATATAGACAATACTGCAACTGTAAGAAATGTATTTATTATTGATGACAAAGGAATAGTAAGAACAATATTAGTATATCCTATGAATATAGGAAGAAATATATCGGAGATATTAAGAATAGTAAATGCACTCCAAGTTTCTGATGAAAATAAAAAAATGGCACCAGCTAATTGGATTCCATGTGATCCAATGATATTACCACCACCAGCAACCTTTTCAGCTTTACAAGCAAGACTAGAAGAACAAAAAAAGGAAAAAAATGGAATGGCGTGGTATTTAAGCTTTAGAAATCCAGAAAAATGTATAGCAAATAATAAACTTTCTAAAAATCTTTAAAATTATTATGAATAAAATAAAAAAATGTAATCATAATAATATTGAGACAAAAAGGTAGTAAAGCAAAAAACATTGGATTTTGCTAAAACCTTGGAAAGGAAAGTGAATATTATGGAGGAAAATCAAACAATAAATTGTACAGTGGGAACATGCAAATATAATGATTCACACAAGCAACAGTGTCAGTTAAAGCAAATAGTAGTAACTCCTGTTCAAGGATGTTCTACAAAACAGCCAGATGAATCTATGTGTTCAAGCTATAAAAATATAAAAAAATAAAAAAATTTTAATTAGCAGACACGTTTCGACAAAATATATCGACAATTTGTGCTATTATAATGGTACAAAGGAGTTGATGGAAATATGAACAAAGTATTATCAAGATTAAAAAACACAGCAAAATTAGAAGCACTTATCGCAGCAAATGCTGACTATGACAAAATATTAAGGCAGAGTCAGAAAATCGACAAATATATAGTCGAAGAAATGAAACGAATCAACGAAAGAGAAACTGCTAAGTAAACTATTACAGAAAAAGTATTGCATTAACTCGAAAATAAGGGGAAAAGATAGACAGACAACGTCTATCTTTTTTTTTGCGGGGATTTTTACAAAAGTATTGCTAAAAAAATATTGGTCAATTGAAAAACACTTATAACTTTTTGTTATTAACTATTGATTTTCCAGCACTTTATTGCTATACTTGC
>USNR01000013.1 GCA_900556135.1 uncultured Clostridium sp.
ATACATCATACTTATCCTACCATTACTTTTATTCTTTTTCAATACTTTTTTTGAAGATTTTTTAGTTAAGTAAAAAACATAAAATTATCTCTACTCAGTGCATTGGCTAATAAATATGAGACACAATTAGGGATTGAAATTTTCGCTTAACTATGAGCACACGTCTTGTTCATAGGACGATAAGGGAAATTTCTTTTCCTAATTTGAATCATATTATTAGTCAAAAGAGCGGATGTCCTTCGCAGAAAATTCCGTATTAATCGCTTCAATCATGTGTAACACAATACTTCAAGACATATTGTAATTTTGTATTAAGTATATAGCTTAAGGAATTTATTTATACTGAAAGTATAGCAATAATGCTTAGAAAAATCAACATTTAATAACAAAGAGTTTTAAATAATTTTTATAAAAAATATTTGGAAACTTTTAAATAAAATTGCTAAAAATATGAGAAATTCCTGATTATATGCTGATTAAAAAAACGTTTAATTTCCTTAAGTAATATACTTAATTCAAAATCTATTTTTATGTAACCAGTTTTATCTTTGATTTGTTTAAATTGTATAACAAATTATTTTATTTTTCAACATATTTTAATAAGAAATAATATAAATTTTTTGTCAAAATTTGTCTTACGTTTTTTCTTGCATTTTCATCATTTCTGTATTATTATAAAAATATATTTTTATCTTATTTAATTCATTTCGAATTAAATCTTCCAAAATTTCTATATAATATTGACAATACGTATCATACGTATTATACTATATTAAGTAAGGAGCAAAATGACATTTAAAGAGATCGAAAAAATATTAAAAGCTGATGGTTGGTATTATTATGATTCCGTAGGCTCGCACATACAATACAAGCATCCTTATAAAACTCGGAAAGGTTACAATCCCGAGGCATAGTAAAGATATAAAGAAAGGTACTTTAAATTCAATATTTAAACAGGCAGGTTTAAAGTAGTGGTGATTTTTATGAAATTAGTTTACCCAGCATGTTTTTATCAAGAAGATGACGGTAGTTTTAGCGTTACCGTCCCTGACTTAAAAGGATGTATTACTCAGGGCGACACATTGCAAGAAGCTATACAAATGGCTGAAGACGCCGCACTAGGTTGGCTATTAACTTCTGTAGAAGAAGGTGAAGAACTACCTAAAGCCAGTGATATAAAAGACATAAAGCTTGAATACGCAAATGGCTTCACATCTCTATTATTACTTGATTTAGGATTATATTCTCAAAAATACGGAAACAGAAAATCAGTAAAAAAAACATTAACTATTCCACTTTGGCTAAATGAAGTTGCCGAAAAATATAATGTTAACTTTTCAAAAACTTTACAAGAAGCTTTATTTAACATAGTTATTCTAAAAAACAATAAAACGACAAAAAAATAAGGTTACGACGAACCTTATTTTTTTATTTCTTATTGTAATTGTTTTGCAACTTCTTCTGCAAAATTTTCTTCTTTTTTCTCTAATCCTTCACCTTTTTCGAATCTTGCAAATCTAGAAATTGTAGCTCCTTTTTCTTTTAATAATTGACCTACTTTTATATCTGGATTTTTTACAAATTCTTGGTCTAATAAGCATATTTCAGAATAGAATTTTCCAACTCTACCTTGAACCATTTTTTCAGCTATAGCTTCTGGTTTACCTTCATTCATAGCTTGTGCTTTTAAAATTTCCATTTCTTTATCAACACGCTCGGCTGGAACTGATTCTCTATCTAAATATTCTGGTTTTGCAGCTGCGATTTGCATACATACGTCTTTTGCTAATTCTTCTGTAGCACCTTCCATATCAACTAATACAGCTATTCTTCCTTCACCATGAATATAATCAGCTATCATTCCATTGCTTTCAAATCTAGCAAATCTTCTAATAGTCATGTTTTCCCCTATTGTAGCTATTTTGTTTGTTAAAACTTCTTGAACTGTTTTATCTTCTTCAGCTATAGATTTTTGTGCTAATAATTCTTCTACATCTTTAGGATTGTTTAATGCAACTTGTTTTGCAACATCTTTAACAAATGTTTTAAATTCTTCGTTTTTAGCAACGAAATCTGTTTCTGCATTAACTTCTACTATTGCTCCTAATTTCTTATCATCTGATAAGTAAGCATCTACTAAACCTTCTGCAGCTATTCTGCTTGATTTTTTAGCAGCTTTTGTAATTCCTCTTTCACGTAGTAATTCAGCAGCTTTTTCCATATCACCATCAGTTTCTGTTAAAACTTTTTTGCAGTCCATCATACCTGCACCTGTTTTTTCTCTTAATTCTTTAACTTGACTTGCTGTTATCATTTATTTTTCCTCCCTTTTACATTTAAAGGATAGGGCAGCGGCCCTACCCTTTGGTATTTATTATTGTTTATTAAAAACATTTTTATTATTCAGCTGTTTCTTCAGAAGCTTCAACTACTTCTTCAATGCTTGTTGGCTCTTCTGTAGCTTCTTCAACTTTCTCTTCCATGCTTTCTTCTTCAACTTCTGGAGCCTCACCTTGTCTACCCTCTATAACTGCATTAGCCATAACATCAGCTATTAATTTAACTGCTCTTATAGCATCATCATTACCTGGTATAGCATAATCAACATCCTCTGGATTGCAGTTTGTATCAACTAATCCAACTATAGGAATATTTAATTTTCTTGCTTCTAATATAGCATTTCTTTCTTTTTTAGGATCTACTATAAATAATACACCTGGCATTTCTTTCATTTCTTTAATTCCGCCTAAGTTTTTATCTAGTTTTTCCATTTCTTTTTTTAGAAGTATAACTTCTTTTTTAGGTAGAACATCAAATGTTCCATCTTCTTGCATTTTTTCTAATTGATTTAATCTTTCAATTCTTTTTTTGATTGTTTCAAAGTTAGTAAGCATTCCACCTAACCATCTTTGATTAATGTAGTACATACCACATTTTTCTGCTGCTTCTTTCATGCAGTCTTGAGCTTGTTTTTTAGTTCCTACAAATAGAACTGTTTTTCCATCTTCAGCTTGTTCTTTCATAAAGCTATATGCTTCGTCTAGCTTTTTAGATGTTTTTTGTAAATCGATAATATGGATTCCGTTTCTAGCTTGGAATATATATTCAGCCATTTTAGGATTCCATCTTCTTGTTTGATGTCCGAAATGAACACCAGCTTCTAGTAATTGTTTCATTGCAACTACTGCCATAATTTTATTCCTCCTTTTAGTTTTACCCTCCATAAATCTTTTACATTCAAAAGAACTTTTTACTATATAAAAAGCACTGCCTTTGAACTAAATTTATGTGCGTATTTTTTAACAAAAACTATTATAACAAAAAAATGCTTAGAATGCAAGCATTTTTTGTAAGTTACTATAAAAATTTGTAAATAGGGACGGTGTTTTTTTGCAATTTAGTACCTACGTTTCTCTCATCTGTTTTATTAGTATATCCCCAAACACAGCATATCCTTGTGTTGGATCTTTAACAAGTACATTTGTCACAGCACCAATAAGCTTTCCATTCTGTATTACTGGTGCTCCACTCATTCCCTGTATTATTCCGCCTGTTTTCTCTATTAAATTTGTATCTGTAATTTTTATCAGCATACTTTTATTATCCCTATTATTTGTTTTATACGCTTTTTCTATCTCTATTTCATACTCCTTAACTCCCTCATTATCAACTTGGCATAATATAGATGCCTTACCTTCCTGTATTTTCTCTCTTGTAGCAACCTCTATTTCTCCATAACTACTATTCTTTACTTTTTGTTTATTTTGAATCAAACCATACACTCCAAAATCAGTATTCTTATAAATTTTTCCTATTGTTGTTCCATTTGTTATCGTTCCTTTAATTTCTCCGGGTGCATCTTTTCTTCCTTTTATCACAGATACAACATTAGCTGTTACTAGTTCTCCACTTGATATCTCAACTATTTCTTCCGTATCTATATCAGAGATTCCATGTCCCAAAGACATAAACAAATCTGTTGAAGGTTCATAAAATGTTAATGTGCCTATTCCTGCTGCAGCATCTCTAACCCACAATCCTAATTTATATTCATTTTTTGACTTAGCCGGAACTATACTAGTTTCTAACACTTCATTGTTTTTTATATATTTTACTTTAACCGCTTCTCCATTACTTTGATTTACTTCCTCTATAAGTTCATTGGTATCAGAAACTTCTGTATTATTAATTGCAATTATCGTGTCTCCTTCTGATATACCAGAATTCTCATATGGCTTTTGCTTCGTGTTTGCATCACTCTCTATTTCTCCCATACCAACAACCAACACGCCTTTTGTGTACAGCTTCATTCCTATTGCTTGTCCAAGCGGAACTACCTTTGTTGTTGGAATAACATCTAAATTTATAGTTTTTAGACTTATTTTTCCAAACAAATTCACATTTAATTGATTACTTCCAACCTGATTAATTGACTCTCCTAGATTTGTAGAAGTTAACTGTGTTTTGTAATTTGCAGTCTGTTTTATAGTTAATCCAGTTGCAACTTTTATATTTAACTTTTCTCCTTCAAACATAACTATATTACCGGGAATTGTTGCTAAGTTATATATATATACATATGAGCATAATAAAATTAAAACAATTATTATCATTATTGTTTTTTTCATCTTTTATTTTCCTTCCTTTTGCAATTTTTCTACAATATTATAATAACCATTTTTATTTTTCCCATACAAATAACAAGTTTCAATTTTTAGTCTTAACTTTATTTTTTATACTACTCTACAAAATTAAAGATCTCAGCAATTTTATATAATACATAAAAAAATAAATGCAAACATCTTAGTTTGCATTCATTTTTTATGTTATATTTTTTTATTACTAATTGCTAGAAGATGAATAATGATTCTTCATTAACCAGTTGTAATAATTAAATGGTTCCAAAGTCTTTGGCTTTCCGTAATCAACTCCATAAGTCTCAACTTTAATACTTGTTATAACTGGTGGATTTACAGGTTTATTTAGTCCTTCTTCTGCATTTTCATCTCTAGTTACAACTTCAACATTTGCAATTTGATCTACTATGTCTAATCCTTCTATTACCTTTCCAAATCCTGCATATGCTCCGTTCAAATTATAATTATCAGCTTGCATAATAAAGAATTGAGAACCTGCTGAATTATATCCCTTTGTTGTTAAACTTGAACTAATACTACTATAGTCAGATCTTGCCATAGCAATTACACCTTTTTCCATTTTTAATGTATTTTCGTTATGACCATTAGCAATAAATTCTCCTTCTATACAATATTCTGTATCAGCACTGCTATCTCTTTCTATACTAGAATCAAAGTCTGCTAAAGATGGTGTACCTGTTCCATCTCCTTTTTTATCTCCACCTTGAATCATAAAATCTGGAATTGTTCTGTGGAATGTTAATCCATCATAGAATCCATTGTTTGCTAATGCAATAAAATTAGCCACTGTGTTTGGCGCCATATCTGGGTATAATTCTACTTTTATTGTTCCAAAGTTTTCGATTTCGATAGTTGCAACTGGATTTTCTACCTTTTGTGTTGCCTTTCTTATATAGCCATATGCTAATGCTCCTATTCCTACTATAACTAGCACTATTGCTATTATCATAATTATTTTTTGATAAGTTTTCATTTTGTACTTCCTCCTATTTTGACATTTTCTTAATTTCTGTGTTTTATTTTACAATATCACAATGAATCTTGCAATAATTTTATTTAATTTTTTATGTTTTATAGCATCGCATTATCAAACACAAATTGTTCTTGCATTCTTCTTAACGATTGCTTTATTGTTCTTGCTCTTACCTCTCCAATTCCGTCAACTTCATCAAGCTGTGGAATATCAGCTGCCAATATATGTTGGAAAGATTTAAAAGACTTCACTAGATTATCTACAATGCTACTTGGCATTCTTGGAATCTTACTTAATACCCTATAACCTTTTGTAAATACTCCTACTTCGTCATAATTATCAAATGCTTCATATCCTAGCAATTTTGCAATAATTTGAGATTTCATTAAATCTTCTCTAGATAAACCTTTTATTGCTTCTACCACTCTTTCAGGTGTACGTTTTCTACCTGCCGCAATATAATCTTTTACCATTAAAAGCTCTTCTTTTGGTAAATCTCCAACCAATTCTTCTAACTGCATTTGTAATAATCTTCCGTCTTCTCCTAACTCAAAGATAGCCTTTTGAACTTCATCAACTACATTCATTACCATCTCTGCTCTTTGAATAGCAACTATTACATTTTCTAAAGTAACAATATCATTAAACTCATATTCATTTAGTAAACTCAATTTGCTATCAAACACTTTCATGTATTTTTCTACAGTTTGAAGTGCCTGATTTGCTTTAGTAATAACTTTTGAAGTATCTTCTAATACATATCTACTATTGCCTTTAAATATAGTAATTATATTTCTTCTTTGTGAAATACTAATAACCAAATCTCCAGTCTGCTTAGCTGTACGTTCTGCAGTTCTATGTCTTGTTCCTGTTTCAACAGTAGAAATATCAGAAGCTGGAATTAATTGAGTATTTGCAAATAGAATTTTTTTCATATCTGAACTTAAAATGATAGCTCCATCCATTTTAGCAAGCTCATACAATCTAGCTGGCGTATAATCTATATTTAGACTAAAACCACCATCTGCAATATCCATAACTTCTTTTCCATCACCAACAACAATTAAAGCTCCTGTTTTAGCTTTTAGAATATTTTCAAGCCCCTCTCTAATTTGAGTTCCCGGAGCAATCGTTCTTAATACATCTGTAATATCATCCTTATTAGTTGCCACTTTTCAACCTCCTAATCATATAATACTATTGATTAAACCAGTCCAGCGGAGCGCATAGCCTCACTAACACACCTAACTCCCACAATCTCCATATCATATTTATCTTTTAAAAGTTTTCTATTACTTTCTGGAATTATACATTTCTTAAATCCCATTTTTTCACATTCTTTTAATCGTTTTTCTATAAAGTTTACACTACGAACTTCGCCAGTTAATCCAACCTCGCCTATTACTACTATCCCTTTATCAATACTTGCATTTTTAAAACTTGATGCTATAACCAATACAACACCTAAGTCAACAGCTGGTTCAACTAAACGAATTCCACTTACCACATTTAAGTAAACATCTTGTGATCCTAATGGAATTCTTCCCTTTTTCTCTAATACAGCTATCAACATTGTAAGGCGATTATAGTCTATACCATTGGCAGCTCGTCTTGGCATTCCATATACACTTGGAGTAGTTAGTGCTTGTAGTTCTATAAGAAGTGGTCTAGTTCCCTCCATACTTGCAACTATCACAGAACCTGCGGGATTGTCCTCTCTCTCTGATATCAATATTGAAGAAGGATTTTTTATTTCTACCATTCCTTCATTTTGCATCTCAAACATTCCAATTTCATTGGTTGACCCAAATCTATTTTTCACACTTCTTAATATTCTATATGAAAAATACCTTTCTCCTTCTAAATATAGAACCGTGTCTACCATATGTTCTAATACTCTTGGTCCTGCTATATTACCATCTTTTGTTACATGTCCAATTATTATTGTTGAAATACTATGTCCTTTACAAACTCTCATTATTCTTGCTGTAATTTCTCTTACTTGGCTCACTGAGCCTGCTGCTGACGTTATTTCATCTGAGTACATTGTTTGTATAGAATCTATTATAACTAATTTTGGAGACATTTCTAAAATTGTTTGTTCTATAATATCTATATCAGTTTCTCCTAAAAACATAATATTATTATTTTTTATATTCAGTCTATCAGCCCTAATCTTTATTTGTTCTGCCGACTCTTCGCCTGATACATATAGAACTTTACCATTTCCATTTATTTTATCACATACTTCTAATATTAATGTAGATTTTCCAATTCCTGGCTCTCCTCCTAAAAGTACTAGTGAACCATTTACCAAACCTCCACCTAAAACCCTATTTAATTCCGATATTCCAGTATCAGTTCTGGATTCATGTTTTCCTTCTACTTCATTTAATATTTGTATGGTTGCCTTTTTTGTTTCTTTAGCTGAACCTTTAGAATTTTTACTATCTGCAATTTTTTCTTCATAGAATGAATTCCAACTGTTACATCCAGGACATTTTCCAAGCCATTTAGGTGACTCGTATCCACATTCACTACACACAAATACAGTTTTTACTTTGCTCATATTGCCTCCATTCATGCTTTTTTAGTTATATCATACTATGCCTTATTTTTCAATAAAATTTATGTATTTTTACTCGAAACTTCATTCTCATTAATTTCAAATACAACTCATACTCTTTTTTATAGGTAAAAGAAAGAAGGAGCAATTTTGCTCCTTCCTCCTTAATGTTTATTATTCCTTTTTCCTTGCACCATGGTCTTTCAGAGCTTTCACAATCTCCTCACTGCCATATTTTTCAGCCAGGTAAATACACTGATCTCCCATCAAATCAGCATCATTGCCTTCGATAAAGATTTTATCGGCTCCATTTACCAATAAAAACATTACCATTTGCTTCGAACCATTGCGAATTGCATTTGTAAGAGGAATCCCCCTTCTTGCAATCACATCTGCACCATTTTCCAACAGTACTCTGGTCGTATCAAGAGCATCTGCTTTTGTTGCCACACAAATAGGCTGATTATGCCTTGCAGATACATCTGCACCATGTTCGCAGAGTACCTTAACATTTTCAGCTCTTCCAGACGCCGCAGCTTCACAAATTGGCAAATCATCTTCAGCACTTATATTGGCACCACGCTCAATAAGAAGCTCAATATTAGTTGGACTTCCATAAGCTGCAGCACAACAAATCGCCTCATCATAGTTTGCATTTGCAACACCACCATTTTCCAAGAGGAGTCGCAAGCACTCTGGATTGTACTGTTTAGCAGCCAAACAAACAGCTGCACTTTTGTTTGCATTTGCTTTTACACCATGTTCCAACAATGTTTTTACATTTCTTGCACTTCCCACCCTTGCAGCCTCCATAAGTGGAGAATTGCATCTAGCCTGGGGATTTGCTCCATTTTTCAGAAGAAGTTCCAAGATTCTAGGTTCTCGCCAGTTTGCTGCTGCATTGCAGATAGGTTCATTATTCCTTGCTTTTAGGTTAGCACCATGTTTTAGCAGCAGCTCAACCATTTCCACAGTTCCTATTCTGCTAGCCTCGCAAATTGCTTCATTGCTATCAGCCGTGACATCTCCACCTGCATCAATAAGTATCTGCACAATTTCGATTTCTCCCTTGTGCACAGCCTCGATAATAGCTTTCCCCTTTGCTTTTTTACCTTCCTTCCAGTTATTCATTAACAACCGAATTACTTCTTCCTGTTTGAAAATAACAGCATTCTTAAGTATCTGGTTGTCATTAACACTGGGATTAGCACCAAGCTGTAGGCAAAGCTCCATCAATTCCATACACTCTGTCGCCTCATATGTTGTGTAATTGTTATACGCAATCACCAACCACTTATCCAATGCCTCCTGATAAGCTCTTGTCCGGGCTTCTTCTGTCTTGACTTCAAATTGAATAATCACATTTATTCCTCCTTAATATTTATTGCGGATTGTTTATATAAACTTGCACTTGGCAAGATAACAAAAGTTATGTGAATATTATATCACCGTTCCAATTTTATGTCAATTGATGTTTTTAGCCTGGCCTTAACCAGTCTAAACTTGGCACGTTCCTTTTCGAGTCCCACCTTTCTAATACTCAAAAAAAATGTAGCCTTGCTACATTTTCCTCTGGTACCGATGGTGGGACTCGAACCCACATGGTTTCCCGCTGGATTTTGAATCCAGTGCGTCTGCCAATTCCGCCACATCGGCTTTATTAAATACTTATATATATTATCACACTTTTCTTTGCTTGTCTATCTTTTTTTGCTATTTTTCAAACTATTTTTAATTGACATAATCTTTGTTTCATTGTATAATATATTTTGCTACCCTTGTGGTAATATTTTTTATCCTTGCAAATAATTTTTAGGAGGATTACAAATGAAGTAAATTACAAATGCTACAAGCAACACATCGGCAACTTTCGCTCCAACCACAAATCCGACTTCTCGGACTATGGTTATCGGCGGAGTTCAGGATATGCCTGTTCAAGACAACGTTTCTAAAAGCTCCCCTGAACCTGATGTAGGAAGAAACTACCGTAAAAGAAATGCCTTTTTTTCTCCTTTTTCCAATAGTTTAGATCTGGCAAAACATTTACGAGGTCGCAATATTCTTGCATCCAAAGATTGGGCGATACGTAACTTTGACGTATCTTTATCTACTAAAGGTAACTCTATTCTTTCTCCTCATGTGATAGACCAGATTATCAGAATGGCTAACTTTTGGAAGCCTTATATTTCGGACAAATCTTATGAGAAACTGGTTTTGTACATCGTCGAAACTTTCACCACTATTCATACTTGTGCAATAGGCAGTTACCCGGCTCTGGAGAATTCCTATATTTTAAATATTGATAATATAGTGAATATCAAACCTCTTCCTCGGGATGTTATGACTTTTATCAAACTCGATGGCAAAACCTACATCTCCGAAGGGAAAAGTGCTCCGCTTATCGCACTTAGGTAGTTTGCTCTGCTAATTACTAGCTTTTTGCTATACTTAGCACAAGATTTATAAAAGTAGCTTTATAAATCACTAACCCCGGCTAATACTTTTCAGATTAGCCGGGATTTTCTTTATTTTATCTTTTTTAATTTTGCCACAAAAAATCCTTCATATAGGGCATTTGGCATTATACACATTGTTCCATTAATTTTCGTTGGTAACATTGGTATATCTGCATACTTTTCTAGATTAATTGGAACTATTTCTACTCTTCCATTTTTTAATACTTTATTAATTATTTCCTCATTTTCTTCTTGTAATATAGAACATGTTGAATATACCATTTCATGTCCTACCTTCAAAATCTCTACCGCTTTGCTTAACAAATCTAATTGAGATTTTTTGCATTTTTCTATAAGTTTTATTGAAAAATGTGATATTGAATCGTTCTGTAAGCTCAATGTTCCACTTCCACTACACGGTGCATCTAATAAAATACTATCAAATGAAAAGAACGAATCCATTTTCCTGCTATCAGTAACCAAAGTATATACACTCGTTGCCCCTTGTTTTTCTATATTATATTTCAGTCTTTCTGCACGTATTGCATTCATTTCACATGCCGTTATATGTGAATTATTTCTAGTTAAAGCTGCAATTTGTGTAGTTTTTCCGCCTGGTGCCGCTGCCATATCTAATATATCTGTATTTTCTTTTGGTTCTAATATTAATGGTGGTATCATTGATGATAAGCTTTGCATATATATTTTTCCATCTTCATAAAAAGCTAAGTTTTCTATATCTCTTTCTGATATTCCTTCCAATATATAAGCATCATCACTCCAAGTTATTTTTTTATACTGTATATTATTCTGAGCTAATTCTTCTTCCACCTCTTTTTCAGTAGCTTTTAGTGTATTTACTCTAATAGTCACTTGTCTTTTTTTAGTATATCCAGCTATTATTTTTGCTTTCAACTCTACTCCATATTGTAATTCCAATTTTTGTTCTAAAAATTCTGGTATTTTATTTTCCACTTTTAATTACTTCCTTGTAATGTATATTCACTTATATCTGGCTCTACGAATACAGAATCTGACACATTATTAAATTCTGTTACTCTTACTACTTTTTCATTATCATTTTCACTTCCTGCTAACAATCCAGTATCTTTATATACATATATTGTTTCATCTTCTGATGCTATTGTAAGTGAAGATATAACTCCCTTTATTGCATAGCAATCTTTTCCATTATATTCTACTGATCTTATTCTTGAACCAATACAAGTAGCTAGTGTTTCCATTGCATTTGCTGTTTCTAATCTATTGCTAATTTCTACTGATATCATTCCTCCACCCAATTTAGCTGTTTTAGAATCTCCTACTTCATAGAAATTATCAACTCTTTTTCCATTATCATACATTGACATCTTTACAGTTTTATCATTTCCTTCTCTATCTATAAATACTGCTTGTTTTTCACCTTTTTTGTAATAATTCATTGTAACTTTTGTTCCATCATTCCAGTTGCTTACATTTGTAAAATGGAAATTCGTGCTATCTTTATACTCTAAAATTTTATTTTGCATACTTAAAATTATATAATAATTTCTAAATGTATGAACTATTAATAATACAACTAATACTGCAATGATTATTAATATCACTCTGCCAATGCCAACTTTCTTTTTTGTATCACCTTTAGGCTCTTTTGTTTTACTGCTTTTTACACTTTGTTTTACTCCTGAATCTGCAACCTTTTTTTCAGTTTTTGCAACTACTTTCTTTACTTCCTTTCCTTCGTTTTTCTCTGTCTTTTCAACTTTTTTCTCCATGTTTCTTCATTCCTTTCCCCTTATTCTAAGAAATTTCCTTAGATTTATATTTTATAATTTATTTATAACATAAAAGCAAGTAACTTTCAATTACTTGCTTAAAAATTTTTTAATATTATTCTTCAACTTCTTCAAATTGACTATTATACAAGTTTGCATAGAATCCATCTTTTGCAAGTAGCTCTTCATGATTTCCTTGTTCAACAATATCACCATGATTCATTACTAAAATTAAATCTGCATTCTTTATTGTAGATAATCTATGTGCAATTATAAAACTTGTTCTTCCCTTCATTAACTCATCCATTGCTTTTTGTATTTCTATCTCTGTTCTTGTATCTATTGAACTTGTTGCCTCATCCAATATTAAAACCTTCGGATCAGCTAATATTACTCTTGCAATTGTTAATAACTGCTTTTGGCCTTGTGACACATTACTAGATTCCTCATTTAGAACCATATCATATCCATGTGGAAGAGTTTCTATAAAATGATGTACCCTTGCTGCTTTTGCTGCTGCAACAACTTCTTCATCTGTTGCATCTAATCTTCCATATCTTATATTATCTTTTATTGTTCCCTCGAATAGCCATGTATCTTGAAGAACCATTCCAAATTCTTGTCTTAGTTCGCCTCTATCGAACTCTTTTATATTGTTGCCATCCAACATTATCGCTCCAGAATTCACATCATAAAATCTCATTAAAAGTTTTACCATTGTAGTTTTTCCTGCTCCAGTCGGGCCAACAATCGCAATTTTTTGTCCCTCTTTTACTTTCGCACTAAAATCGTTTATTATAGTTCTGTCTGCATCATATCCAAAGTTTACATGATCAAACTCTACATTACCTTTCAATCCTGCAATATGTTTAGGATTTTCTATTGTAGGCGATTCCTCTTCTTCCTCTAGGAACTCAAAAACTCTTTCTGCTGCTGCAACCATAGATTGTAAGGTTCCAGAAATCTGTGCTATTTGTGCAATTGGTTGTGTAAATTGTTTATTATATGTTATAAAAGATTGAATATCTCCTACTGTTATTTTACCTTTAACAGCAAAATATCCACCAACTATTGCAACCGCAACATACCCAATATTAGATATGAAATTCATTAGCGGATGCATTAGTCCAGATAAGAATTGAGATCTCCAACCAGCTTTATACAACTCTTCATTTGCTTTTTTGAATTGCTCTATTGATTTTTCTTCGCCATTAAAAGCCTTTACTATAATATGTCCGCCATATACCTCTTCAACTTGACCATTTACATGTCCCAAATAGTCCTGTTGCTTCTTGAAGTATTTTTGTGATTTTCCAACTACAATTTTTACTACAAATGCAGCTACTGGTAGAATAATAAGTGAAATCATTGTTATTGTTACATTAATAGACAACATCATTACTAAAATTCCTATTAATGTACATACAGCCCTTATTATCTCTGTAATACTTTGATTCATGTTTTGTGACATTGTATCAACATCGTTTGTTATTATTGATAAAACCTCTCCATTCGTTTTTTTATCAAAATACTTCATTGGTAATTTGTTGATTTTATGAGCAATATCATTACGTAATTTATATGTTATTTTTTGTGCAACATTTGTCATTAAAAAACCTTGTACAATCGAACATATCATACTTATTGTGTATAGAGTTAATAATGTAATTAAAATTTTTCCTATCTTTCCAAAATCAATTCCTGAACCACCATTTATCTTACTTACAAGTCCTGTATATATTTCTGTTGTGGCATTTCCTAATATTTTAGGTCCTACAATTGTAAATATAGTACTAGCAATAGCAAATACAAATACTATTATAATTTGCCACTTATATTTAGCAAAGTAATTTCGTACAAGTTTTTTAGTTGTACCTTTTAAATCCTTTGGTTTTTCAACAGCCCTAGGACCACCTCCTGGTCCTCCCATTGGTCCACGTTTCATTGGAGTTCTTTTTACATTTTCATTATTCGCCATTATTCCAACTCCTCCTTTGATAACTGAGATAAAGCAATTTGTTGATATATTTCATTGTTCTTCATTAATTCTTTATGTGTTCCTTTACCAACAATTTTTCCTTCATCTAAAACTATTATTTGGTCAGCATCCAATATTGTGCTAATTCTTTGTGCTATTATTATTACTGTTTTTCCTTCTGTTTTTTCCTTTAAAGCTGCCCTTAATTTACTATCTGTTTTAAAGTCTAATGCTGAAAAACTATCATCAAAAACAAATATCTCTGGGTCTTTTGCAATTGCTCTTGCTATAGATAAACGTTGTTTTTGTCCTCCTGAAACATTATTTCCACCTTGAGCAATTTCAGATTCATATTGGTTATCTTTGCTCTCTATAAATTCTGTCGCTTGTGCAATTTCAGCTGCATTTTTCATTTGCTCATCTGTCATATTTTCATCTGAATATTTGATATTAGATTCTATAGTTCCAGAGAACAATACACCTTTTTGAGGTACAAATCCTATTATAGCTCTTAAATCCTTTTGAGTTACATCTTTTACATTAACACCATCTATTAATAATTCACCTTTTGTTACATCATAAAATCTTGGTATTAAGTTTACTACTGTAGATTTTCCTGAACCCGTACTTCCTATTATTGCAGTTGTTTTTCCAGGTTCAGCTGTAAAGTCTATATCTTCTAGTATTTCTTCTTCTGCATCAGGATATTTAAATGAAACATTTTTAAATTCTACTAATCCTTTTTTGCTAGAATCTAACTTTTTAGGATTTTCAGGATCTTTTATACTGTCTTCTTTTTCTAATACTTCATTTATACGGTTAGCAGATACAGATGCTCTTGGTAGCATTATAGATATCATAGATATCATCAAAAAACTCATTACAATTTGCATTGTGTATTGGATGAAAGCCATCATATCACCAACTTGCATAACACCTGAATCCACATTGTGTCCACCAACCCAGATTATTAATAATGAAATTCCATTCATTATTAATGTTAATGCAGGCATCATTATACTCATTGCTTTGTTTACAAATAAGTTAGCCTTCATCAGTCGCTTATTCTCTTCTTCAAATCTGTCTTCTTCATGCTTTTCTCTACTAAATGCTCTAATTACTGGAATACCTGTTAAAATTTCTCTTGATACTCCGTTTACTTTATCTATTAAAGATTGTAATTTTTTGAATTTTGGCATTGCAACTATAAATAACACTATAACAATTCCTAGTATTATCATAACTGCAAATCCTATAATCCATGCCATTGATGTATTGCTATTATGGATAACTCTTAGTAATCCACCTATACCTATTATTGGTGCATACACTACAACCCTGAATAACATTGCCAATAACTGTTGAATCTGTTGAATGTCATTCGTGCTACGAGTTATTAATGATGCTGTAGAAATTTCTCTAAATTCTTTACTAGAGAAACTTAATACTTTTTCAAATACCTTTTCTCTTAAAGTTTTTCCTAATCTTGCAGCAACTCTTGAAGATAAAAACATTATTCCTACTGCAGATATCATACTTATAAAAGCAACTCCCAACATTTGAAGTCCAACTTTTATTAAGTATTTATTTTGATATGATGTCATGTCAACACCAATTGCTTCATATTCTTTTTTTACACATGAAATTGCTGCTTGGTCCATAATTGTTCCAGATAATGAACTTAGCTTTTCATCAATTGATTCTAACATTTGGTTCAATTGCTCTTCGTTCATTCCTTTTACAATATCCATCATAGACATTTGTGCCATTATTTCTTTTTGTTGTTTTGGTACATTTGCTAACATTTGCTCTTTCATTGCATCAGCATATGTATCTCCTGTTAGCACTTGATATACCATTATAGGTCGAGCCATCAATTCATTTAGTTTATCTTGTTGTTCAGGATTTAATTTATTTTGAACATATAAGTCTTCATTTTTTAATGCCTCATATTTTTCTAAATATTTATCATAATCCTTTTGGCTTATTTTGCCTTCTTCAATATCTTTACTGCTATCAGTTTTTAAAAGTGTATAGTCATTTAAAATTTCCTCATCATCAGAAGTAAAATATAAAATATTATCCATTTCCGACTTTCTAATAACTTCTGGTGCAGTATTTTCCACTCCAGATTGCTGAATACCAACATTAACTATTTTTGATGTATAATCTGGAAGTGCTAAATCGGCATTTGCTTGCACTATAAGTAATAATACAATTGCAATTACTCCTAATGCCGACTCTTTTAAGTTCTTTAAAATCTTTAACATCTCTTTTCAATTCCTTTCTTTACTAATTCAATCTTTTTTAAAAATTCTTCTCTAGCTTTTTCTTGTGACTCATATTTTATGCTTCTTACTACTGAAGACATTGTAACAGCATTTAAAATTTGAATAATCAGATTATAGTCTAAATCATTTTCTATCTTTAATTTACTAGTATTAATCATAGATTTAAACTTTTTAAAATCCTGCTCCTTTTTCTGTTCCATTCCTTCATAAATTGATTCATCATTTGTCTTAATGTTTTCAAATATTTTTCTGTATATTTCTTGATTCATATTATTAAAACATTTTGCTGTCATATCATCATACAGAGAAATATATATTGAAAAAATGTCTCCATCAGACTCTGTTACTATTTTATTTAACTTCTTCTCCATTGTTTCTCTATTTTCTTCTAAAATAAAATGTAACAAATCTTTTTTACTTTCAAAATACTGATAAAAACTTCCTCTGGCAATTCCTGCTTTTTCCGCAATATTTTTTATTGAAGCATTATCAATGTTCACATTAGAAAATTCTTCTTTTCCTGCTTCTATAATTTTATTTCTTTTTTCTTCAGAAAGTTTAAAGAATGTATCTGTAGGCATTGTTTCCCTCCTTTACTTTCTTTTTTTGCATCTAATGACATAGTGTCATTATTCTACATGACACCGTGTCATTTGTCAATAGTTTTTTCTATATTCATTTGTGAAAATTTTGTGAACAAAGAACAAATCTGAAAATTTTTAATTTTCAGTCTTTACTCTACTATTTAGATTTCTCCGTAAAATTGAAAATTTCAGTAAATTTGTTCTCGTGCAAAAATTTATGAAATAAATTTTCTGTATAATATATTTTATATAGTAGAAAAGTCAGTATTACTTTCCCATTATATAAATCAATTTTAATCACAGGAAAAATTTGACGTTTTCATAAAAACGTGCTATAATTAAATAGTTAGACATAGTATTTATGTTTAACTTTTGATTTTGAGATTTTATTAAAAAGAGGAGAGATTGTCATGGATAAATTATATGTTATTGGACATAAAAAACCAGATACTGATTCAATTGCATCTGCTATAGTTGCAGCTAACTTACAAAAAGCTTTAGGAAATGAAGCTGTTGCATGCAAATTAGGAAATATAAATAAAGAAACAGCATATGCTTTAAAAACATTTGAAGTTGAAGAGCCAGAAACACTTGAAAGCATTGAAGAAAATGCTAATGTAGTTATGGTTGATAATAACGAATTTTCACAAAGTGTTGAAGGTATAGAAAAAGCTAATATAAAAATGGTTATAGACCATCATAAAATAAAATTCGAAACTGTTGAGCCTATTTATTACATAGCAGAACCAGTTGGATGTACAGCAACTATCTTATACAAATTATATAAACAAAATGATGTTGAAATAACAAAACCTATCGCAGGTTTAATGCTTAGTGCTATCGTTTCTGATACATTATTATTTAAATCTCCAACTTGCACAGCTGAAGATAAAGCTATAGCTGAAAAATTAGCTGTAATTGCCGGAGTTGACTTAGAAGAATATGGAAAAGAAATGTTAAAAGCTGGTACAGACATTAGCGAATTTACTCCATTTCAAGTTATAAATATAGATTCAAAAGAATTTAATGATAAAAATGCTAAATTCGAAATTTCTCAAGTAAATGCTGTTGATTTAGATTCAATATTTAACAGACAATCTGAGTTAGAGTCAGCAATCCAAAAAGAAATTGAAGAAAAAAATCTTGATTTCTATATGTTTGCTGCAACTGATATTTTAAATGCTAACTCTAAAATTATTGCTATGGGAAATAAAGCTGCTACAGTTGAAAAAGCATTTGGAATAAACCTAGATAATAACACTGCAATGCTAGAAAACGTTGTTTCTAGAAAGAAACAAATGTTACCAAATATATTAAACAATTTAGACTAAAAAGCTAGTATTTTTCTTGATTTTGTGGTATAATAAATATGTAGTGATTTTAATTTAGAAGGAGATTTATGTTATGAATTTTGAAGAAAATAAAATTAATATAATTAATAATATTAAAACCACAATGGAAATGGAAAATCAAAGTTTAACTGCTAGCGATATAGCAATATTAAATGACTTTGCAGATAATAAAATAACAATGGAGGACGCACTTCAAAAAGTTAAACAAATGATTTTTTAATTTTTTGATTGTGTTTTCAACATTATACGCACATATTTATATGTGCGTTTTTTATATAATAGGAAGGTAATATTATGTACGAAGCTCAAAATTCTATTTATTGTTATGAAGGAACTCATACATTAGTAAATAAATTAAATATAAAAGACGCAAAAAAATTAGATGAATATGAAGCAAGCATTGTTTCTTTAAAATTAATGGCTTTAGCCAAGAAAGGTATCACAGGAAACTTTGATGTACAGCACTTTGTTTCTATTCATAAATTTCTATTTGAAGATATTTATAATTTTGCAGGTCTATTTCGTAGTGAAAATATTGCAAAAGATTATTTTCAATTTGCTAGTTGGGAATTTATCGAAGATGAACTAAAAAGATTATTAAATGAATTGAAGAATGAAAATTTTTTAGCCAATCTAGCAAAAGAAGATTTTGCCAAAAGATTAGCTTATTACTGGTCAGAATTAAATGTGTTACATCCATTCCGTGAAGGGAATGGACGTACAACACGAGAATTTTTAAGACAACTTGCTCTAAAAAATAATTATATTTTAAATCTACACCAAGTAAGTTCCTCACACTTATTAGAAGCAAGCATAAAATCAATTGTAGATACATCAGAACTCGAAAATCTTTTATATAAATGCTTAAGCATTACATTTTAATTATCTTTTCCCATGGCAAATCATTTTTTCCGAAGTGTCCATAATTTGTTGTTTTTTGATATATTGGCTCTTTTAACCCTAAATAATTTATTATTCCTTCAGGTGTTAAATCAAATTTTTCTTTTATCAATTCAACTAATTCTTCTTCAGATTTTGTGCTTGTACCAAATGTATTTACACATATAGATAGCGGTTCTTTCATTCCAATTGCATACGAAACCTGTATTTCACATTTAGTTGCATATCCATTTGCAACTAAATTTTTTGCAATATGTCTTAGCATATATGTAGCCGATCTATCTACTTTACTTGCATCTTTTCCAGAAAAAGCTCCTCCTCCGTGTTTTGCATATCCACCATATGTATCAACAATTATTTTTCTACCAGTTAATCCAGTATCTCCTAAAGGTCCTCCTATTACAAATCTTCCAGTTGGATTTATATATATTTTTGTATTTTCGTCCATCATGTTTCTTGGAACAACCTCATTAATAACTTTTTCTATAACATCTTTTCTAAGTACTTCTAAAGTAACATTATCTAAATGCTGCGTAGAAATTAAAATTGTTTCTATCCTTTTGGGTTTATCATTTTCGTATTCAACTGTAACTTGTGTTTTGCCATCAGGTCTTAAATATGGTATAGTTTCTTCTTTTCTAACTTTTGTTAATCTTCTTGCTAATTTATGTGCCATGTCTATTGCATATGGCATATAGTTTGGTGTTTCATCACAGGCAAATCCAAACATTATTCCCTGATCGCCTGCTCCTCCTACATCAACTCCTAAAGCAATATCTGGACTTTGTTTCGTTATATCTGCATTTATTTTACAAGTTCTGTAATCTATGTCTGTTTTTTCATTATCATAACCTATTTCTTGCAATTTGTTTCTTACTATTTCGCTTATTTTAATTCTTGCAGTAGACGTAATTTGCCCTGCAATTGTAATTGTATTATTAGATGCAAAAGTTTCTATTGCCACCCTTGATTCTGGGTCTTGTTTCAAACATTCATCTAATATTGTATCTGATATATTATCACATACCTTGTCTGGATGTCCCTCTGTAACACTTTCTGATGTAAAATAATAATTCTTCATTTAATATTCCTTCTTTCTTACTTTTTGTTGCCCTTCTAATTATCTATATAGTTTATTTTTAGTCTTTCCTATTATTATCTGTTAAATCTTCCCTATTACATTAAATTTAACTTCTTCATTTCCTTTTATATACTTTTCTATCATTTCGTTATTATTTTTATAATCCAACTCATCATCATTTTTTTCATTGTAATATATAACATTTTTTTCTGTTTTATATTCTTCTCTCACTTCTTCTAATATTTCTGTTGAATCTCCCTCGTCTGATATTTTACAGAATTTATAATAATAAGTTGCTGCTCCATCTGGTTCCATCGAAAAAATCACTGCATTATCATATATCGAAAGTAGTCCTCTTTCAATCGTACCTAAAACGTAAATCTTTTTTACCTGTTCATCTTTAGTATAAGTATATATAGCTGCAGGGTTTACTGTACTATCATATTGATTAGTTATTCCAACAATTAATTCTTTTCTTCCATTATTATCAATATCATAATAAGTATATCCCAAACCTATATTATTTTTTGAATTTATTTTCACATAAGAAATAAGACTCTCTCCTACTAATGGATATTTATCTTCTATTTTCATATATTCATTTATATTATATTCCTCTAGAGCAGCCTTATAATCCTCTATTACATTTCTATAAACATTTTCTTCCTTGAATCCATCATTTTTTTCTATATCTTCATTTATTTCATTAGATTTGAAATCATTTTGATTCAATTTTGATTGCTCTTCTTTACTATTTTTTGATACCCCTCTTATAACATAATAACATCCATAAATAATTAATCCTATAATTATTACAATCACAATTGCCTTTTTCAAATTTTTCATTTGTTTCCTCTCCTTTAAATTATTTTTATATTATTCTTTTCTATATTATCACATTTATAATAAAAAAGCTATAAAAAATTTATATATATATGAAAAATCGAGCAATAAGCTCGATCTTTCATGTACGCTATTCATAATTAAGAATGATTCTTTGCTGTTTTTCCTCCATCATATCAAGGAAAGTTTCACAGGACATCCCATCTTTAAGTTCATCAACTTTAATTTTGAGAATTGTCTGTTTTAAATCTTTAGGAATTACTACTCCCATTTTTTCTAAAAAATTCATGAATTTTATGGTTTCAGATTTTTCAAAGTCAAATTGCTTTTGAATCTCGTGTCTCTGTTTTGCACTACAGTCAGCGTTTTGCATATAATTAGCATAAGTAATTACAGCAATTTCCATTCGATGAAAAGCTCCCGTAAACTTTATAAAGGCAGTAGCTTTTTCTTGAACTCCTTTCCGATTCCTTGATGATTCCAAGAAATTATTAACTTCCCTTAATAGCATTTTCATACCTCCTAATAAATGCCTCTAAACGTACTTTTATAATTTTAGTAAAGATTTTACCATAGTTTTAATTATAGCACTTTCAGCAAATAAATTCAACTCATCCATAATTGAATTTTTCTATTCTCTATTACCACAACTGCAGTCACAATTATTCTTCATTCCTTGCATATAAAACTTCTTTTCTGCCAATTTATCTTGTACTCCTCTTAATGCTTCTCCAAATCTTTGGAAGTGAACTATTTCTCTTTGTCGTAAATATCTTAAAGCATCAACTACATCACTATCATCTGCACATAGGTCTATTAATTTTTCATATGTTGCTCTTGCTTTTTGTTCTGCTGCTAAATCCTCTTGCAAGTTTGCTATTGGGTCACCTTTGCATGCTAAACAATTTGCATCAAATGGCATTCCTGCTGCTGATTGAGGATATACATCAACACCGTGATCCGTATAATATGCTCCTAATCCTGCTTTTTCCAATTCTTCTGCCGAACATCCATCCGTAAGCTGATGTACCAAGGTTCCTACCATTTCTAAGTGTGCTAATTCTTCTGTTCCTATATCATTCAAAGTTGCCTTTGCTTTTTGATCTGGCATTCCAAATCTTTGCGACAAATATCTAAGAGAAGCTGCAAGTTCTCCATCTGGTCCTCCATATTGTGAAATAATAAATTTTGCTAATCTTGGATTTTGGCATTTTATATTTATTGGGTATTGTAACATTTTGTTATAAGTCCACATTAGTTTTCACTCCTTTCCCATGGCCATGGATCTTCCAGCCATCTCCACTTGTTGCATGGATAATATATACTAAGAGGTCCATATACCTTCTGATATTTATCTTTTAAATCTCTTAATTGCTTGCAATATTCACGATGTAAACAAAGTGCTCTTTCATCTGTATTATGAGTATTTAGATATTCTCCCAAATCATTTATAGCAAATGTTAAACATCTTATTTCATTTAACATTTTGTCTCTCATCATCATTTTATATTCACAAGATTCCTCATTTGTATCACAACAGGGAGCGTTTTTTTCATTTGCTGTATTATAACCAAATTGTGCATTTATTCCTTGCACATCATATTTGCAATTATTCATTCTTAAGAACATTTGTTACACCCCTCTCCTATTTCATTTTTCATTCTCAAATAGTCTATTTCCATCATACTTTGGCCTGGATAATAAGTAGTAACAAGTTCTGGAAAAATAGTTCCATTTTTCAGTCCGCAACAAGGTGTGAATGTTTTATCCATATTTTGTATTGGTACATAGCTTTGAGCAAGCATTGGATTGGTTGGGAAAAGACTTTCTTCTTTATCAAATCCACACTGACATGTTTCGCAACAATCTGCTTCACACCAATTATTATTTGTGGTTGCAACATCATTACATGCCGTTTCTAATGCTTTATTGTCTTCTTCGTTGTTCTTTTGGCAACAACAATTTCTATCACAATTATTCATTATAATTCCTCCTTCTAATGTTTATAATACATATTATGACAAAAAATTGAATTTGTTACCTCTCATAAAAATAGAACAGACAAAGTACTGCCCGTTCTATATAAACTTATTATTCATTTATATTTTTTTAAATTCTTAAAACTCCACCTATTGTTCTATTTATTACATCTTTACTGTTTTCTACTATTAAATTACCACCAGCTATTGCAATAATATCACCTTTTATCAATATTCCATCTTCTTTTAATTGCTCAATTCCCATTGATATCAACTCTTTTGCATTCACACCTGCTTGAATTAAAATTGGTATTATTCCCCAGCCTAAAGCCATTTGTCTATATGTTCTTTCATTTGCTGTTATTGCATATATTGGACATTCAGGCAAGAAACTTGCTATTGTTCTTGGAGTATCCCCACCTTCTGTGTATGCAACAAATGCTTTAGCTCTCATCTCTTTAGCCGTTAAACATATCGAATGATTTATATTGAACTCATAATTTGGATTGTCTGCATCATACTCATTGCTATCAAAATTTTTCCAATAGTCTATGTCACGCTCAACAGTATTTGCAATCTTAGACATTGTTTTTACACATTCAACTGGATATTTTCCCATAGCACTTTCACCAGAAAGCATTATGGCACCTGTTCCATCATATATAGCATTTGCAACATCACTTACTTCAGCTCTTGTTGGTCTTGGATTTGTTGTCATAGATTCTAACATCTGTGTTGCAGTTATAACAATTTTACCATATTTATTGCACAATTTTATCATTCTCTTTTGCATTAAAGGAACTTCTTCAAGAGGAACTTCAACACCTAAATCTCCACGTGCAACCATAATACCATCAGATATTTTTACAATCTCTTCTATGTTATCCATACCTTGTCTATTTTCTATTTTAGATATAATTTTTATATCTTCTCCACCATTTTCATCTAAAACTTTTCTTATTTCTTTCACATCATTTGCAGTTCTTACAAATGATGCTGACACATAATCAAATCCAGCTTTGCATCCATCTTTTAAATCTTGAACGTCTTTTTCTTTTAAAGCTGGCAAATTAACCTCTGTACCAGGAAGATTAATGCTTTTTCTATTACCTAATTTTCCACCATTTGTAATAGTACAGAAAATATCTTCGTTTTCAATCTTATCAACAACCAACTCTATTTTTCCGTCATCAACAAGTATTATAGTTCCTTGTTTTACATCTTTATACAAATCTTCAAAATTCATAAAAATTTTGTCTTCATTTCCTAAAACTTCTTTGTTTGTTAATATAATTTTATTTCCAGTTTTTAGTTCAACACTATCATTTTCTAATTTTCCAGTTCTTATTTCTGGTCCCTGAGTATCTAATAATAATGCTACTGGCAAATTAACCTCTTCTCTTGCCTTCTTAATTGCTTCAACATATACTTTTTGTTCTTCATAACTACCATGAGAAAAATTAATTCTTGCAACGTTCATTCCCTCTAACATCATTTCTTTTAAAACCTCAACGTCCTTAGTTGCAGGACCAATTGTACATACTATTTTTGTTTTCTTCATACTATAACTTCCTTTCTTCCATTATTTTAGGAAATTGCTAATTCACTGTAAAATTTCCAATGTAAATATTATATCATTCTCTATTTATTATTTCAACACAAACATATTTTATCCTGAATTTTGCCTATTTTTTGTTTTTTAATTCGGTTCCCAAAGCATTTTTTCCAGATTAATTCACATTTTCATCACATCTTTTATTATATCATAATCATCTTTCTGTTTTTTTCTATTTTGCCATAACATTACAAGTGCAATCATAAGTGCAGTAAAAACATAAACACCTATTGTAATCCACAAATTTCCATCAACTATATTTGAACCAGCTATTGTTGATGTTATTACAGACGGAAATCTTACAAATGTAGAAATCATAATAAATTTTTTCTTTTCAATTGGTAAAAGCGGACCTATATATAGTAACAAATCTTTTGGAGTACCTGGAAGGAAAAATAATAAAACCATAATATACTCAATTTTAGATTTGTTTTTAAAAAGTTTGCTATTCTCCACCTTCTTTATTTTTTCTTCCGAAAAAAAGAAAACTAAAACTTTTCTTCCAAACTTTTCTACTAATTCATAAACAATCACAGTATTTATAAAAACTGCTAATGTTAAAAGAACTGCCCCTCCAATACTTCCGTAACACATTCCATACAAGATTTCTATTGGTTCTCCTGGCAATACTACAAATATCATCTGTACAGCTTCAATTAAATATAATATAACTAGTCCCTTAAATCCCATCCCCGAGATTCTTTGTTTAAATTGTCCTCTACCCTCTTGTGTTATTAAGGTTTTCATTAATGGATAAAACTCCCATACAACAAATATTAATACAGCCAATGATATTATTATTGTTAACAATTTTAGTACTGTCTTTTTGTTTATTTTTTTCAATATAAATTCCTCCATCTATTATATTAAGGTTTGATAAAATCCAGTTATTACTAACTGGATTCTTTTTTATTATATAACCTTAAGCATTATGATTGTTATTTCTTCTTTGAGCTTTTCTTGCTTTTCTACATTCTGGACATCTTTGTGGTTCATTTGTGAATCCTTTTTCAGCATAGAAAGCTTGCTCGCCTTCTGTAAATACAAATTCAGCACCACAATCCTTGCATACTAATGTTTTATCTGCCATAGACTTTTTCCTCCTTCTTAAATATCTATTTAATATTTTTTGACACAATAAACCTTTGTGAAGGAAATATAGTCTACTAAATAATTAAATGTTAGTTACAATGTAACTGTATCATACTATATCACACAAAAATATAAAATGCAAGAATATTTTTTTAGTACAAGCATATATTTATATATAGAGTAAATTTTGAAAGGTTATCTAATGGTAAAAGTAACTGTTTTTAGTTTTAAGAATCTTATAAAATATATACGTTTTTTATTTTTTGTTTTAATCCTTTTAGCTTGCCTGTATTGGATATATAATAATACAAAAAATAATGTGGACATGGACTATATTGCACATAATGTTGATACTGAACTCGATTCAGTTTCACTTAAGATTTTAAATGAAAATATTCCAACCTTGAAATTATTCGCTACAAGAGATGATTCGGAATACCATTCTCCTAATATTATAGAACGTGTATTATATGCTGAAATTCCAATTATAAATAGTTCATTTTTAGTATCCTCTATCCCCAACAATACCAGTAGCCTTCCTCCCACACAGTCATCCACCGAACCAACTAGTCTTACATACGCTGCTGACAATGTACAAACAGAAGTTATTGCCAATAATGTTCCAAATAAATATACAAATGATTATAATGGTGTTGAAATAAAAAACGGAACAAATTATACATTAACTGATGATATTTTAAATCCTGAATTCATAAATATAAATAAAAAAGACATAATTATTTTTCATACACACACTTGCGAAAGTTACACCCCAAGTGATAATTATCAATATGAAGCAAGTGGCACTTTCAGAACAATTAATTTAGAACGTTCTGTTGCCAAAGTTGGAGATGAACTTACATCTTATTTGTTATCATACGGCTACAATGTTTTTCATGATACAACATATCATGACTATCCTTCTTATTCTGGCTCTTATGGACGCTCTATGGCAACTGTTGAAAATATGTTAATTACTCATCCTAATACAGACATTATTATTGATTTACATAGAGACGCAATTGGAGATACCTCTTATGCTCCCAGTGTAAAAATAGGAGATGAAATTGTTTCTCAATTAATGTTTGTAATAGGTACTGATGGAGGTGGATTAGAACATCCAACTTGGCAGAATAATTTAAAATTTGCAATTAAAGTTCAATCTAAGGCTAATGAATTATATCCAGGTTTATTTAAGCCAATTGTTCTTCGTAACAGCAGATATAATCAACAACTTGGTAATGCTGCTTGTATTATTGAAGTTGGTGCAACTGGTAATACACTCGATCAATCTTTGTTAAGCATGAAATATTTATCAAAAGTGTTTGACGAAGTATTAAGAGAATAACATTTTAATGTTCAAATTTTCTCTCATATATTCTAACAATAATGGGTTGAACCTTTTTCTTAAAGTTCAACCCACAAATTATTTGTGCACTAAAATTTTATGCATTGTAATTATTTTAAACAACTTACTATCTCTTCTGCATTTAAGCTCACCATGCTCTCTTCGCCTGTTGACATGTATTTAACTTTTACAGAATTATTGGCAATTTCGTCATCACCTACCACGATTATATAAGGTATATTCAACTTGTCCGCATATTTAATTTTAGCTTTCATCTTTTTATCATTTAAATATATCTCTGTATTTACATTCAGATTTCTTAGATCACTTGCTAATTTCATTGGTACTTGCATATTCTCTGTCATTGGAACTATTAAAACTTTTGATATAGATTTATTTTCTGCCTTTATTATATTTAACTCATTTAGCTTGTAAAATAACCTTGTTAATCCAATAGAAACTCCAACCCCAGGAAGCTTTTTATCTGTATAATTTTCCGCTAAATTCTCATATCTTCCTCCAGAGCAAACACTTCCTAATTCTCTATAATTATTTAAAAATGTTTCATATACGGTTCCTGTGTAATAGTCTAGACCCCTTGCTATAGTTAAATCTACACTAAAATTATTTTCTGCCATTCCAAACATTCTTATATATTTTACAACTTCTTTTAACTCTTCTACACCTTTTTTATATGTGTCATTTTCTATGTCAAGCTCTTCTAACTTTTGTATTTTCTCGTCATTGTTTCCTTCTATTTTTATAAAAGACATTATCTTTTCTATACTATCTGAATCAACATTTAATTTTGCTAATTCTTCTCTAACTGCATCAGGACCAATTTTATCTATTTTGTCTATTATTCTCATAATCTCTACTGAAGTTTCTTTTTGTCCAATGCTTTCATATAATCCATTTAATATTTTTCTATTATTTATTCTAATAGTAAAATCATCAAATCCTAATTTTTTAAATGTATAGTAAATTACTGAAGGCAATTCTGCATCATTTATTATATCTAATTGTTCATCACCTATAATATCTATATCACATTGATAAAACTCTCTATATCTTCCCTTTTGTGCTCTCTCGCCTCTATATACTTTTCCAATTTGATATCTTCTAAAAGGAAAACTCAATTCCCCATAATTTTTAGCAACATATTTTGCAAGTGGAACTGTTAAGTCAAATCTTAATGCTAAATCATTATCTCCCTTTTGAAACCTATAAATTTGTTTTTCTGTTTCTCCTCCAGCTTTTGCAAGTAACACATCCGCTAATTCTATTATTGGTGTATCTATTGGCAAAAATCCAAATCTTTTATATGATTCTTCTATTGTTTGTTTTATCTGGTCAAATAAAATTTGTTCATTTGGTAATAATTCCATAAAACCAGATAATGTTCTTGGCTCTGTTTTACTCATTTTTCACATTCCTTTCTTTTTTCTAAAATCCTCTTGGTTTTAGCTCTTCATATATAATTCTTTCTTCTCCTATTTTTGTAGACTTTCCATGCCCTGGATATACTATTGTTTCATCTGGTAATTTTAATAATTTATTTGTAATAGAATCCATTATTTCTACGAATGAACTAGTTGGTAAATCTGTTCTTCCCCATGTTCCTCTAAATAAAGTGTCACCTGTAAATACCAGTCCTTCCTTTTCACAATATAGGCTAGAGCTTCCTTTTGTATGTCCAGGTGTATGAATAACTTTAAACTCTAAGTTTCCTAAATGGATTAAGTCGTTGTCATCAACTCTAGAATCTGCCTCTAATTCTATGTCTCCCATATCTATTATTGGACTAAGATTTACATCTTTATTATTTAATCCTGCACTATCATATCTATGGATTAATACTTTTCCACCCTTTTCATCTTTTATTTTATTCACAGCTCCAATATGATCACCATGGCAATGGGTTAAATATATGTATTTTACCTTTGCATCTAATATGTTTAACATTTCTATTATCTTTTCTGGTTCTCCACCTGGATCTATTACCATAGTTTCTTTAGTATCTTCATCCATTACTATATAACAATTAGTTAATTCTCTTAGATGTGATTTAACTCTAATCAGTTTTAAAATCATCTTTTTTCCTTCTTTTCTATATTCTTGTTTATTTCTTTCTACGTACTTCATATACACTATCTACTTTTCTAAGTGTTTTTAGTAAACTATTCAACTTATTAAGATTTTCAACTTCAACAGTAATTTCTGTTATTGCAATTCTTTCTTTTGTAACTTTTGAGCTTACTGCAATAAGTTTAGTTTTTTCTACTGCAACAGCTTGAATTATATCAGACAACAATCCATCTCTATCATTAGCGAATATAGCTATTTCAACATTATAAGATGTTTGTTTATCTACATACCATGATACATCTATAATTCTATTTTCTTCTTGTAATAGCTCATTAACATTTTTACAATCTTTTCTATGTACTGATACTCCTCTACCTTTTGTTATATAGCCTATTATCTCATCTCCTGGAACAGGATTACAACATTTAGATAGTTTAACCAAACAATTGTCAATTCCTTTAACAACAACACCTGTTGAAGATGCTTTAGTTGGTTTCTGCTTTTCTTTCGCTAATTGTTCTATCTTTTCTTCTAGGTTTTCTTCTTTATGAGTCTTTCTATACTCCTCTAGCATTTTTGATATAATTTTGTTTGGAGTTATTGTTCCGAACCCAATGCTTGCATACATATCATCCAAACCATTAAACTTATATCTATCTATTGCAGCATTTAAAAATTCTTGTTTTAATAAATCTGAATAATTTATTCCAATTTTCTTTATTTCTTTTTCTAATAAATCTTTACCTTTAGCAATATTTTCTTCTCTTTCATTTCTTTTAAACCATTGCTGTATTTTAGTTTTTGCTCCACTACTTTTTATAAATTTCAACCAATCTCTGCTTGGCCCTTTAGATTTCTCTGATGTTAGTATCTCTACAATATCTCCATTTTTTAAAGTTGTTACAATTGGCATCATTTTACTGTTTATTTTACATCCAGTCATATGATTTCCAATTTCCTCGTGAATACTATATGCAAAGTCTATTGGCGTTGCCCCTCTAGGTAAAACCTGTATTTTTCCCTTTGGTGTAAACACATACACTTCATCCTCAAAAAGCTCTGTTTTTAGTGTATTTAAAAACTCTTGTGGGTCTTGCATATCCTTTTGCCATTCTAGGGTTTCTCTTAACCAAGACAATTTATCTTGACCAACCGTTACATTTGCCTTTTTTCCTCCTAAAAAGCTAGCTTCCTTATATGCCCAATGTGCCGCAATTCCATATTCTGCAATTCTGTGCATATCCCATGTACGAATTTGTACTTCGAAAGGTGTTCCCTTTGGACCAATAAGTGTTGTATGTAAAGATTGATACATATTTGGCTTTGGAACTGATATATAATCTTTAAATCTGCCTGGCATAGGATTATACAGTTCATGAACAACTCCTAAAGCAGCATAACAATCTTTTACTGAATTTACAATTATTCTTAAAGCAAATAAATCATATATTTGGTCTAATGATTTATTATCTCTTTGCATTTTTCTATATATGCTATATAAATGTTTTGCTCTTCCAGTAATTTCCGCTTCTATCTTCTGCTTCTTCAATTGCACCTTTATTTCGTCCATTATCTGGTCTATAAACTTCAAACGTTCTTCTCTTTTTTTATTTATCCCTTCAACCAATTCTCTATATTCTTCTGGATATAAATATTTAAAAGATAAGTCTTCTAGTTCCCATTTTAAAGAATACACGCCCAATCTATTTGCAAGAGGTGCATATAAATCCATTGTCTCTCTGGCATTTGCTATTTGTCTATCTCTAGCTAGAAATTTTAAAGTTCTCATGTTATGCAATCTATCAGAAAGTTTTATTAGGATTACTCTAATGTCTTTTCCCATTGCTAAAAACATTTTTCTATAGTTCTCAACTTGTTGTTCTTCTTTACTAGAATAACTTAATTTGCCCAATTTAGTTACTCCATCTACCATTTCTGCAATTTCTTGTGAGAACTCTTTAGATAAAACTTGCAAAGTTACATCAGTGTCCTCTATAACATCATGTAACAAAGCCGCAGCAATAGTACTTGCATCAAGTCCTAAAGTCGCTAATATATATGCAACTTGAACTGGATGAATTATATATGGCTCGCCAGATCTTCTTAGTTGATCTCCATGCTTTTCCTTTGCAAACTCATATGCTCTCTTTATCAATTTTGTATCAACATGTTTATTATTCTTTTTTGCTACATTTATTACATCTTCAATTTCATAATTTTTGTTTTCCGACATTCTTCCACCTCTTTCTATACTGTATGTCTAATGTCCTTCAAATTGATTTGTATATTTTCAATTCCTTTATAACTATTAATTTCTAAATTTCCTACTACATCTACCCTTGTTCCAATTTTGTACTCTTCTGATAAGTATCCCATATTAAATCCTATTACATCAATTCCCTTATTGTTCTCATCTTTTAAAAACATTTTTAAATGTTTTCCTTCTGATATAGCCCTTATGGATTCGATTTTTAAGTTGTTTATTTGGAATATTGGTACATTATTTGCTTCCCCATATGGTTCTAGCAATTTCAAATCTTTTATATCTTTTATTGAAATATTGCTAAGTTCAACTTTTTGATCAACCTGGATAATCGGAACAATTTCTTCTATTTTTTGACTTCTTGCATAGTCTTCAAACTGCTGTTTAAATTTGCTTATATTCTCTTCTTTTATTGTAATGCCAATTGCCATGCTATGTCCGCCAAATTGGTCTATATATGTATTACAATTTTCTAACGCTTCATGCAAGTCAAATCCCTTTATACTTCTTCCAGAGCCTCTCGCAATTCCATCTTCATAGCAAAGCAATATACTAGGCTTATAGTACATTTCTGTAATTTTCGATGCAACAATACCAATTACACCATGATGCCAATTTTCTTTTCCAACTACAATACAGGGCTCATCCGTATTTGTAACTAAATCTACTGCTTCACAAAATATTCTTTTTTCTATTTCTTGTCTATCTTGATTGTATTTATTTAATACCTCTGTTAATTTTCTTGCTTCTGCTGGGTCATCTGTTAAGAACAAATCTACAGCTACTTTTTCATGTCCCATTCTTCCGCAAGCATTAATTCTAGGTGCAACTCCAAAAGATACTGTAGTTGAATCAATTTGCTTATATCCAATACTATCTAATAATGCTTTTAATCCCACATTTTTTGTTTGCTTTACAAGCATTAGTCCTAACTTAGAAATAACTCTGTTTTCATCTTCTAAGGGCACAATGTCTGATATTGTTCCTATACATACAATGTCTAAATATTTTAAATATGTTTCTTCTGCTAATCCCATTTTTTTAGATATTGCCTGTATAGTTTTAAATGCTACTCCAACACCTGCCAACCCTCTAAACGGATATTTATTATCTTTTCTTTTTGCATCAACTACTGCTAATGCTTCTGGAATTTTTTCTGATGGTTCATGATGATCTGTTATTATAACATCAATACCTAATTTCTTTGCAAGTTCAACTTCATTATTTCCTGTTATACCACAATCCACTGTTATCATTAATGTATAACCCTTGCTTGCAATTTCTCTTACTGCATTTTCATTCAATCCATATCCTTCATCTATTCTATTTGGAATATATATATCTACATTCAAATCTCTTTCAGCTAAATATCTTTTTAAAACTGTAATACTAGTTATTCCGTCGACATCATAATCTCCATATATTATTGTTTTTTCTTTGCCTTTTATTGCTTTTACAATTCTATCTATTGCTTTTTCCATATCAGGCATCAAAAATGGATCATGAAAATCTTTTCTTGTTGGTTTTAAAAATTCATTTATATCTTCATCTTTTTCTATTCCTTTATGTGCTATTATTCTGGCAACCAACTCGCTGATATTAAATTTTTTTGCTATTTCTTTTATTAATTTTTCATCTACATTATAAATTTCCCATTTTTTATTCAATCCGTATACCTCTATTCTAAATCTCTGGCTTTTATTTTATACTATATCATCTTAAATATCAATACTTTAGAGTAAATCATAACTCAAAAGAATAGCTAAATATAAAACAAATCTGAAAATTTTTAATTTTCAGTCTTTACTCTACTATTTATGCTTCTTTATAAAATTGAAAATTTCAGTAAATTTGTTCTCGAAAGTCAGTATAACTTTCCTATTATATAAAAAAGATATACATCTTAGCTAAGCTAAAATGCATACCTTTTGTGAATCTATTCCTCTTCTTCTGTTGCTCTTGGTCTCATTAATGGATATAGCACTACATCTCTAATATTATCGCAATTTGTCAAGAATTGTAAGAATCTATCTATTCCTAGTCCCCATCCAGAAATTGGTGGCATACCATATTCCATGGCTCTTATATATTCATAGTCAACAGTCATTGCTTCTTCGTCGCCTTGTGCTTTTAATTTGCTTTGTTCTATTAATCTTTGTTCTTGTTCAGCAGAATCAACTAATTCTGAATATCCATTTATTATCTCTTGTCCATTTACTACTAATTGGAATCTATCTGTTAGTTCTGGATTTTCATCATTGCTTCTTGCTAAAGGTGATAAATCTATTGGATGTTTTATTAAGTAAGTAGGGTTTATTATCTTTGGTCTACTAACTTTTTTGTATAAAGTATCTATTAAATTTCCTCTTCCTAATTGTTCTAAGTTATCTGCCTCTAATTTTATGCCTTGTGCCTTAATTTCTGCAAGTAAACTTTCTGCAGTAGGATATTTATCAATATCTATTCCACAATCTTTTAATATTAAGTCTCTAAAAGATACAGCTTCCCATTCCATACCAAAATCAATATCTTGGTCGCCTATTTTTAATACAAGGTTGCCATCAAACAATTTATCTAATATATAAATTATCATTTCTCTTAAGAATTTCATATTATCTTTATAGCACCAATAAGCACTATATCCTTCTACTGCTGTGAAATCTTGTAAATGGTTTGCATCCATTCCTTCATTTCTGAAGTCTCTTGCAATCTCGTACACATTAGTAAACCCACCAACAATTAGTTTCTTTAGAGTCAATTCTGGTGCTATTCTTAAATATACATCCATATCTAGAGCATTATGATGTGTAATAAATGGTTTTGCTGTTGCTCCTGACGCTGTGTTTTGAAGCACTGGTGTATCTACCTCTAAAAATTCATTATTGTCTAAGAATTCTCTCATCAATTTTATAAATTTTGTTCTTAACACAAATCTTTTTTTAGTTTCCTCATTCATTATCAAATCTAAATGTCTTTCTCTATATACAGCATCTTGATTTGTAAGTCCATGAAATTTTTCTGGTAATGGACGAAGTGCTTTTCCTAAAAAAGTATATTCATATACTTGTACACTTTTCTCTCCAGCTTGTGTAGTGAATATATCTCCTTTTATTCCAATGAAGTCTCCAATGTCTAAAGTTTCATGTAAAAACTTATATACATCTTCCCCTAAATCATCTCTTTTAATACATAACTGAATATGTCCTTCTAAGTCTCTTAAATCTATAAAGCTAATTTTACCTAACTTTCTTTTAGATAGAATTCTTCCTGCTATTGATACATTTTTTGTTCCGTCTTCTAGCTCTCTTGCTTCTTTTATACTATGTGTTCTTTCATATCTTTCTGGATGTACATTTACTCCAGCATCTATTAACTTTTGCATTTTTTCTCTACGAGCATTCATCAATTCATTTATATCTGCCATTAATTATTCCTCCTGTTTCTATTAAATTATGTAACCATTAAACCACAAAAAGCCCTGAAAGTCAAGGCTTTTTGTGGTTTAATTTATTTTGTTATTATTATCTATTTTTTATATTTTATATTTTATTTAGTTATCCATTTCACCAAGTCTAAATTGGCTGAGTCTAATATTTTTTCACTTTTTGGCATTACTCTGAATGTGTATCCATAATTTCCACCTGATAGTAATTCTATTGTGGCTGAGTATTCAAATTCTCTTTTTTCTTTGTCAGATCCTATTAACTTCATTGGAATTATAGATATATTATCTACTATTCCATTATCTAAAATTTGACCATAATACACTTGAACTTCTACACTATCTTCTGAAATACCCGGTAATTTAACCTTTGCTTTTACTTCTATCTTATTACCTGCATCTATTGTAATATTGTCTGAGTTGCCCTTCTCTTGTTTTATCTCTATGTCATTCCAATTTCTGTACAAGTTATTTTTCCAATCATTAAACTCTGTAACAGATGTTAAATCACTATAATATTTATTATACAAGTTGCATAATGGTATATAGAATTTTGAAGTGTAATCTATAAGCATTCTTGATGTACTATACTTTTCACCTGTTGATATTATAGAATTTTTCATTAACTTCATCCATTTTTCTGATATTCCGTCTTTTCCTTTATCATAGTAAGAAGGAATTATTTTATTTTCTAATGTGTAATATATGCTCTCACTATCTGCTCTGTCTTGTTCTTCATATGATGGATATTCTAAATTATTTCCAATTGCCCAACCATTTTCTTGGTTATAACCTTCTGCCCACCATCCATCTAATACACTAAAGTTTACAACTCCGTTTACTGATGCTTTTTGTCCACTTGTTCCAGATGCTTCCATTGGTCTTCTTGGAGTATTTAACCAAACATCAACTCCACTTACTAAGTATTTAGACATAGCAATATTGTAATTTTCTAGCAAGAATATTTTTCCTTTAAACTGTGGTTTCATTGATATTTCATGAACATACTTTATTAAATCTTTTCCAGCTTCATCTGATGGATGCGCTTTACCTGCAAATATTATTTGAACTGGTCTATCAGTATTGTTTAATATTTCCGTAATTCTCTCTAAATCTTTGAATATTAATGTTGCTCTTTTATATGTTGCAAATCTTCTAGAAAATCCAATTGTTAAAGCATTCGGATTAAGTCCATTTGTTATTTGCACAATTTCTTCATATTTATAACCACATCTTCTTAGTCTATTAGTAACATTTTCTTTAACAAGTTTTAGTAGTTTTTCTTTTCTCTCTTGATGTACTTCCCATAATTCTTTATTTGGTATATCAGCTATCTTTTTCCATGTTTCGTCATTTTGAATATCATCTTGCCAATATGGTTTTAAATATTGATTGTATAATTTCTTCATATTAGGAGCTAACCATGTGCAGGTGTGAATACCATTTGTAACATAATCTATTGGAGATTCATTTGCTGCAATATTAGGCCATACTTCCGCAAACAATTCTCTAGAAACAGCACCATGCAACTTGCTTACACCATTCTTTTTACCAGAAAATTTTAAGGCTAATATTCCCATATTAAATCCTGTAGCATTTACATCAGCACCTGGTTTCATTCCTAATCTTAGAAAATCCTCTTTAGTTAAGCTTAATCTGTTCCAATAACCGTCAAAGTATTGTTCTACTAGGTATGTTGGAAATACATCATTTCCTGCTGGAACTGGTGTATGTGTTGTAAACACAGTCTTAGAAGCAACTATTTCCTCGGCAATATCTAAAGATACTTTTTTCTCTTTTATGATATTTTTCATTAATTCTAATATTAGAAATGCCGAGTGTCCCTCATTCATATGATACACAGTTGGATTCAATCCTAATACTCTTAATAAATTAGTACCACCCATTCCTAAAACGATTTCCTGTTGAATTCTAGTCTCTTGATTTCCTCCATATAATGTTGATGTAATTTCTCTATATTCTTTTATATTTGCATCAATATCTGAATCTAATAAGTATAACTTTATTCTTCCAACATCTATTTGCCATACTTTTAAGTACAAGTTTTTCTTAGGCATTTTTACATATACTAATAAGTCTTTACCTTCAACGTCTTTTACTGGTTTTATTGGAAGGCTATCTATATCTGCCATAAGATATTCTTCTTGTTGTCCACCATATCCATCTATTTTTTGATGGAAGAAACCTTTTTTATATAACATACCTATTGCAACTAAAGGTATCCCTAAATCACTTGCTGCTTTTAGATGGTCACCTGATAATATTCCAAGCCCACCAGAATAAATAGACAAAATTCTATCTAATCCATATTCTGCTGAGTAATATGCTATTAAATCATTTTTATTGTTAGGATAATTTTTGTTAAACCATGTATTCTTACTGTTCATGTAATCTTCAAAGTTTTTAGATATTTTATCATATTCCTTTAAAAATTCTGGATTCACTGATGCTTTTTCCAATTTTTCTTGTGAAACAAGTTTTAGAAATTTAACTGGATTTTTATCAACAGTCTCCCATAAATCATTGTCTATTGTCTTAAACATCCTCAAAAAATCGGTATTCCATGACCACCATAAATTATTTGCTATCACTGAAAGCTTTTCTATTCTTTTTGGTAATTGTGGCGTTACAGTTATTTTATTAAAAATATACATATTTTCCTCCTTAGTATTTCCTTTTTATTTTTCAATTTTGTTCATTATCTCATTTTTTTATTTTATACTTTAAACTTTTAGCTTTACATTATATATTACATTATATATTATCCATTAACATCCAAATTTTTTCAAGTGTTTTATTAAATTTTTTTACATTTCTATCCAAATTGTTATTCAATATCTCTGTAATATAAAACTTCTAACTTTTTAATTGTGACAAAAAAAGAAAAGCAATAAAATAATACATTTAATTTGCCTTTCTTTTAGTACATATATTGTTATATTTTATATAATTTATATTAAAAATCTCAAAACTTTAATTGATGTAAGAACTATAAATAAAGATGATACAGCCTCCATAGCTTTTACTTTGAATTTTGGATTTGTTTGTGTTATATCACTAGTTTCAGATGTCAATATCTTAAAACTTTCTATATTTTCTGCGTTAAATTTTGTATTAAACTCTCTCTCATCTCCTGGTTGCATATCAGATATATCCACATATTTACTTGTTATTGCATTTCCTGTTTTTGATATTAATTCAATTTTTAAATATTCTGTTCCTGTTTTTTCGCTTGATGTATTCTTTACTTTTCCTTTTACATATCCGCTTACTCTTGATGACTTTGCTTCTAAAATTTCAACTTTAGGATTTTCTACATTTATCTCATATCCCGTCATATCAATCAATGTTGACTTTATAAATTCATAAGACATAAAGCTTACAAATACATAAAATAGTAAAAATAGAATAAGGTATGTTCTAAAAGTTTTCATTCTGCCCATATTTAATTCCTCGTTTCATTTTATAAAATTTGCTAATCTTATACTTAAAATATCTTATTCTTGTGTTTTTTTACATTCTTCTGAATACTCCAGCTACCTTTCCTAAAATCTCACAATTAGGAACTATTATTGGTTCCATAGTGCTATTTTCTGGTTGTAATCTTATATGGTCTTTCTCTTTGTAGAAGGTTTTTACGGTTGCTTCGTCTTCTATCAAAGCAACTACTATTTGTCCATTTTCAGCTGTGTTTTGTTTTTTTACTAATATATAGTCTCCATTCAATATTCCAGCTTCAATCATACTTTCGCCTCTAACTGTAAGCATAAAGCATTCGCTATTTCCTATAAAATCTAATGGAATAGGAAATGTATCTGTTATGTTTTCAACAGCTAAAATTGGTGCACCAGCTGTTATTCTTCCAACTACTGGGACATCAACCATCTCTTTGCCAGCAAAAACTGTTTTTTCTGTATCTTGCTTTTGACCTGGTCTGTATGGTTTACCACCTTTAATTAATTGTAATGTTCTACCCATTTTATCTTTTCTAGATATATATCCATTATCTTCCAATCTCTCTAAATAAGAGTGAACTGTTGCAGTAGATTTTAGCCCAACTGCTTTACCAATTTCTCTTACAGATGGTGGATACCCATTCTCATCTATCTCTTTTTCAATAAATCTTAATATGGCTTTTTCCCTTTTATTTAACTCTAAAGGATCTCTTCTTCTTCCCATAAAAAACCTCCTAAAAAAACATCTGACAATATAATATCATAAAAAAATCAGTTTGTCAAACATAAGTTTGTTATTTTTTAATCTTGCCATTCTAGTTCATAATCATAAACACGAACAGAGTCTCCATCTTTTACACCCATTTTCTTCAATCTTGCATCAACACCCAATTCTGCAATTCTTTTTTGGAAATAATATAAAGATTCATTATCTTCCATATTAACTCTTCTCATCAAATCTCTTATTGCTGGACCATCTACAACATAAGTGTCATCTTCTTTTGTTATTGTAAAGCTTTCTTTTTCTTCAAGTTTGTATACTTTTCTTGCGCTAGAAACCTCTACTAGTTCTTCTTTTGGCAATGTCTTTAATACTTCTGAAACATGAGTCATTAATTCTTTAAGACCTTGACCTGTTGCTGCTGATATTTTAAATATTTCCATTTTTTGTTCTCTTGCAAGATTTTCTAATTCTTTGTACAACATTTCGTCTTGAGCAATATCTGCCTTGTTAGCTACAATTATTTGTTTTCTTGCGGCTAATTTTTTACTATATTTTTCTAACTCTCTATTTATTGTATAAAAATCCTGAACTGGATTTCTTCCCTCAGAACCTGAAACATCAACAACATGTAATAGTAATCTAGTTCTTTCAATATGTCTTAAAAACTGAATCCCTAATCCTGTTCCTTCGCTAGCACCTTCTATAAGTCCCGGAATATCTGCAATTACAAAACTATCTCCATATTCAGCTTTTACAACTCCTAAGTTTGGCTCCAAAGTCGTAAAATGATAATCTGCAATTTTTGGGGTAGCCGAAGTTACAACTGCTAAGATTGTAGACTTGCCAACACTCGGAAATCCTATTAATCCCACATCAGCTAATAATTTTAGTTCTAATATTAATTCTTTCTCTTCTCCTTCTTGACCAGCTTCTGAAAATCTAGGAGCTTGTCTTGTAGATGTAGCAAAATGAGAATTTCCTTTTCCTCCTTTGCCACCTTTTAATATCAATTCTTTTTGTTTTTCTTCTGATAAATCTGCTAAAACCTCTCCTGTTTGGGCATCTTTAATAATAGTTCCTCTTGGAACTTTTATTATCAAATCTTGGCCACCTCTTCCATACTTGTGTGAACCTTCTCCATTATTACCATTATCAGCCTTAAATTTTTTCTTGTATCTGAAATCTACAAGTGTATTGCTATCAGGATTAACTTCGAAATAAATATCTCCGCCTTTTCCTCCGTCTCCACCATCAGGTCCACCTGATGCAACATACTTTTCTCTTCTAAAAGAAACCGCACCATTACCACCATTTCCTGCTTTTGCATAAATTTTAACATAATCTGTAAACATCTTATCTTCCTTTCAATAATAGAAAACTGCTTTTAACACAATCTGTAGCAGTTCCTAAAAATCTTATTAATCATTATTTTATTTTCTTTATCTATATTTATTCAGCAAAATAATCTAATCTCATTGCCTTCTTTACTTTTTTCATCGTTTTCTCAGCTTCTTTTTTTGCCTTTGCTGTTCCTTCCATTAATATCTTATCTATTATTTCTGGATGCTCTTCATAGTATTTTCTTTTCTCTCTTATTGGTCTTAATGTTTCAATTATCTTTCCAGCTAATTGTTTTTTACATGCCACGCATCCACGGCAACCTGCTCTACATTCTTTACATACTGTTTCATATTCTTCCTTTTCAGCAAATAAATTGAAATAATACGCAATCATGCAAATATCAGGATTTCCTGGGTCATCTTTTTTTATTCTTCCCGGATCAGTTATAGCTCCCATTACCTTTTTTGTAATTTCCTCTTCTGAATCAGACAAATAAATCGCATTGCCTAACGACTTACCCATTTTTTCATTTCCATCTAATCCTTTAATTCTTTTTCCAGAAGACAATACAGCTTGTGGCTCAATCAAAACATCTCCATAAATAGAATTAAACTTTCTTACTATCTCTCTACATTGTTCAATTAGAGGAAGTTGGTCTTCGCCAACAGGAACCAACTCTCCACTAAAACATGTTATATCAGCTGCTTGACTAACTGGGTAACCTAAGAACCCATATGTTACACTTTCTCCAAATATATTTCTTTTTTGAGCTATTTCAGTTTTAACAGTAGGATTTCTCTCTAATCTTGCTATTGTAACTAAGTTAGAATAAAACACTGTAAGCTCAGCAGTCTCTGGTATCATAGACTGAATATATATTGTAGTCTTCTCTGGATCTATTCCACAAGATAAATAATCCATTGCAACTTCTCTTACATTCTTTCTAACTTTTTCTGGATTATTAAAATTATCTGTTAATGCTTGAACATCTGCAATTAATATATATGGATCATACAAACCAGACTCTTGCATCTCAACTCTCTTTTTCAAAGACCCCAAATAATGTCCTATATGTAATCTTCCAGTTGGTCTATCACCTGTTAAAATTCTTTTTAACATTTTACTTTCCTCCATTTTTTATTATAAAATATTTTCAAACTTTTCTTCAATTTTCTCGAACTCAACTATATACTTATCTTTTTTTTCTTTCATCAAATCTACTCATAAAATTTCACTCCATCCCTTTTTATCGATTTCAAAAAATCCTCTTTAGTAACATCTTGTATAAAAACTAAATCCACCATATAAAGACATATTGATTATATTTATCTATAACTTTTTTTATTTTTTCGTAACTTTGTATACTTAAACCAAATTTCATATTTCTTTCCTTTTTTAACTTTCCTAAAACATGTATATATTATATAAGATTTTATTGTATTTTGCAACACTTTTGAAATCGGTGCAACAAAAAACCCACATGCTCTCATGAGCTGTAGGTTTTAATTTTTATTTCTTTGCTACTTCTTTCTTTTCAGTTTTTGCTTCTGATTTTTTTGTTGTAGCAGTTTTTGTTGTTTTCTTTGTTGTCTTCTTGACAGGAGTACTGATCAACTCCGAAAGAGAGCACTCGCTGAGTTCATTTGCCATACTGCCAGTAGTACAAGCCAGCACCATAGCAGTCAATAGAATTACTTTTTTCATACCTTTATTATTTTATATATACCAATATTCCTATGGAATTCTTCATTCCCTTCTCTCTATTCATGTATGGAATTATCTCTGGAAGAAAACAATCTCTTTTAGAAGAAGAATCCATTTTCGGTTGCAAAGTTCGCAAAAAAAAATGAAATTTCAGAAGGATTTCCCCATTTTCTCATAGTAATATCCCTATAAATACTACGAATCGTATGAATATAACATGAAAATTGGGATACAAAAGGCTTTAAAATTGACGTAAATCAAAAAATCGACTAAAAGTAATGCATTTTAATAGAATTTCCTTTCATCTTTTATCAGAATGCCCTATCTTTGCAACGTATTCAAATCACAATAGGTTTATCAAAACACAATAGGTTATGAATGATTGTCTAATAAAGGTTAACGAAGAGAATCAGAATCAGGCTATCAGCAGATGCCAGAGCATTCTTCGTGATCGCCGCGAGGCTCTTGCCTCTAAGGCTAAAAGCAGAAATTAAAGAGATTATCTTTTAAGAGAGATTCTCGTGTGCAGCTTTGTTTTTCTTCCAGAGGGAAGGCACTCGTATGTGGTAAATTCCATTGATCTGGAAGAAGGTTATGCTGTAAGATTATGATCTTTATCCCCCGCTCGATAGAGAGTCGAGGACATCACGAAAAAAGTCCCGCTGTAAGGAATTTCATCCTGACAGCGGGACTTTTTTGGTTTACCCTATTTATTTTTGGATTATACTATTGATTATTTCTCTACTTTGCAGCCGGCATTGCGGAGCAACTGGAGAAGACCATTCTCACCACCTAAATTGGCGGCATCAACAACAAAGAATGTAGGCTTCTCTGCCATCACAGTCTGCACCTTTGCAGCCCAAGCCTCAAGAGTTGCCTGAGAAACATGAGCGCCAGTAGCCTTGGCTGCAGCATCTACATCCTGTGCCTTGAAAGCACCTACAGCTTTATTCAACTTGGCCAACTCTGTAGGCTCATTCTCAAGAAACTCTACCAAGCGAGCCACTTGCTGCTTCAGGTCACTCTTATAAGTATCGTTGATATAAGCATCCACATCACTTAAACCGCCTACAGTCTCATTGTTTGCCTTTGCCTGTGCTTCAAAATACTGGTCGAAAGTATGAGTAGGATCATACATACCCATGTGATTGGCCACAAAAAGCAACTGCTCCATGTCTTCCATCAAAGCTGCAGGAGTCAGGTTACCATACTTTTTCTGCACGTAGGAACTACGGAAATCCACCTCCATGTATTTCTTGAGGAAAGCATTAAGTTTTGTCTGCTGAGCCGGAGTAAGCAAACTGAGAAGAGTCTTGCCGTCAGCCAGTTTCTTAGCGTCATTAATGGACTCACGATAAGCCGCCTTGTTTACCTCGAAATACATCTGATCGGTATTAGTAAGTGCTTCCTTCAACTCACCACTCAGACTAACAACACCCATAGGATTCATAAGACGGTTGGAAGCCATA